>JBOHZJ010000228.1:0-14081 GCA_050738395.1 Steroidobacter sp. | reverse complement strand
GCGCCCGCGCCGCGATTGAAGCTGTGCCCGGAAGGATTCGATGTGATCGCCGAATGCAAACTGCATTCGCCGTCCTCGGGCGATCTGTCGGCGCACACCAGCAACGTCGAACGTCGGGTGCTGGCGTATGCACAGGGCGGCGCGTGTGCGGTGTCCGTACTGACCGAGCCGACGCGGTTCGGCGGCGCGCTCGAGCATCTCGCCCTGGCGGCGGCCGTGCTCAAGCCGCACAAGGTGCCCGTGATGCGCAAGGATTTCCTCGTCGATCCTTATCAGGTGATGGAAGGCCGTGTCGCTGGCGCAGGCGGCGTCCTCGTCATCGTGCGCATGCTCGATCGCAGCCGCATCACTGCGCTGCTCGACTGCGCATGCATGCTCAAGATGTTCGTCCTGCTCGAAACGTTCGACGCCGCAGATCTTGAAGTCGCGCGAGAAGTGCTCGCCGCGCGTCGAGGTCATAGCGAACAGATCATGATCGGCGTCAACTGCCGCGATCTCGACAAGCTCACGGTCGATCTGCCGCGCCTGCATAAACTGGCGGAATATCTGCCGCCCGGTTTCACTCATGTGGCTGAAAGCGGCGTGACGTCGCTTGAAAACGTCAAGACGGTCGTCGACATCGGTTATCACATCGCACTCGTTGGCACGACGCTCATGCATTCGGACGACCCGCGCAAGCTGCTGGGTGAAATGCTTGCAACCGGGCGTGAACGCGCCCTGGCGGTGAGAACGAGAAGGATCATCATCGACGATGAGTGATCTCGCGCGCGGCTCATGACGCTCTGGATCAAGATCTGCGGTCTGACCACGCATGCAGGTGTACAGGCGGCGCTCGATGCGGGTGCGAATGCAATTGGCTTCGTCTTCGCGCCGTCGAAACGGCAGGTGACTGCAGCGCGCGCGGCCGAGCTCGCGCACAACGCGCCACAGCACATCACCCGAGTCGCCGTGATGCTGCATCCGGCGCAGGCGCTGGTCGATGAAGTGTGGTCGGTGTTTCGACCCGATGTCCTGCAGACGGACATTGAAGACCTCGCGACGTTGCGACTGCCCGACGCGTTGAAAGCGATGCCAGTGGTGCGCGCCGCCGCTTCGTTGATCAGGCCGACGCCGTCGCGAATATTGTTCGAGGGTTCCGTGAGCGGCGCGGGCGAAACGGCGGACTGGGACGCGGCGTCGCGACTGGCGCGCGCAACTCAGCTGGTGCTCGCGGGCGGTTTGAATCCGGCAAACGTGGCGGACGCCGTGGCGACGGTCCGGCCGTTCGGCGTCGACGTCAGCAGCGGCGTGGAGTCCGCGCCGGGAATCAAGGATCCGATGAAGATTCATGAGTTCGTGCGCAACGCACGAGCGGGAGAAGAGGCATGACACAGGTTCTCGGTGCGAGCGAAGCGCAGGCGCTGCTCGCGAATGTGCTCAACGATTCCTATCCGGATGCACGCGGCCGCTTCGGTCCGTTCGGCGGTCGCTACGTGCCCGAAACGCTCGTGCCGGCCCTCGATCGGTTGCAGGCGGGCGTCGATCGGTACTTGAGCGATCCGGATTTTCTGGCGGCGTTTCACGCCGAACTTGCGAGCTGGGTCGGTCGGCCGACGCCGCTCACGCACGCGCGTACGTTGTCGAAGCGCTGGGGCGCGGAAGTGTGGTTCAAGCGTGAAGATCTCGCTCACACTGGCGCGCACAAGATCAACAACTCGGTCGGTCAGGTACTGCTCGCGAAAAAACTCGGGGCGAAACGGGTGATTGCTGAAACCGGCGCCGGTCAGCATGGCGTCGCGTCAGCTGCCGCCTGTGCGCGACTCGACATGCCCTGCACGGTGTACATGGGCTCGGTGGATATGGAGCGACAGGCGCCGAACGTCGGCCGCATGAAGTTGCTGGGCGCCACGGTCGTCCCGGTAACGAGCGGCGATCAGACGTTGCGTGCTGCGGTCGATGAGGCGTTGCGCGACTGGGTCTCCGATCCGAACGGTACTTACTACTGCCTGGGCTCGGCTATTGGTCCGCATCCCTATCCGTACATCGTGCGCGAGTTGCAATCCGTCATTGGCAGGGAGGCGCGCGAACAGATCATCGCAGTCACTGGCACGTTGCCTGACATTGTCGTCGCGTGCGTCGGCGGCGGCTCTAACGCGATCGGCTTGTTCCATCCATTCGTCAAGGATCGCGATGTGCAGATGCTCGGCCTTGAAGCCGGCGGTAAGGGAGCGGGACTCGGAGAGAACGCCGCGTCGCTCGCTTATGGCGCACCCGGCGTGTTGCAGGGAACGTATTCGCTGCTGTTGCAGGACGAGAACGGTCAGATCCAGGAAACGCATTCGGTGTCGGCGGGACTCGACTATCCCGGCGTCGGTCCGGAGCATGCGCTGCTGATGAGCATCGGTCGCGCCAGATATGAAGCCGTCAACGACGATGATGCACTTGATGCGCTCGCGGAATGTTGCGCGGCCGAAGGTATTCTGCCCGCGATCGAAACCTCGCACGCCCTTGCCGGCGCGCGACGTTATGCGAAAGCAAATCCGGGAAAGAGAATCCTGATCGGCCTGTCCGGCCGCGGCGATAAAGACATGTCCACGTTGCAGCGTACGCTGCTGAAGGAAGCGGTTGGCGGTTAGCGGTTAGCGGTTAGTCAGAGCGCGAAGCGCGTCAACGCCATGACGAATCATTAGTCACTAGTCACCAGTCACTTCTTTCTTACTGGTTTCCATCGGCCTGCGGCGGCGCCGAAGGGGAGAAAAGCGCCGCAGCGCCTCTGAACTAACCGCCAACCGCCAACCGCCAACCGTTTTCTCACCAGAGCACAACCGATGTCCCCACGTGAGCAGATCACTCAGACGATCATCAAGGCCAAATCAGAAGGTCGTCCGGCTCTCATCGCCTACATCACGGCCGGTTTCCCAAAGCGCGAAACATTTCTCGATCAACTGCACGCAGTCGCAACTGCCGCGGACGTCGTCGAGATCGGCGTGCCGTTCACCGATCCGATGGCCGATGGCGCGACCATCCAGCGCTCGAGCCGCACGGCGTTGGAGCAGGGCGTGTCGCTCAGGTGGATCCTCTCTGAATTATCTGGCCAGCGCCCAGCGCCCAGCAGTCCAATCTTGCTGATGAGTTATCTCAATCCTCTGTTGGCCTACGGACTGGACAAGCTCCCGACTGACGCCGCACGCGCCGGCGTCGCTGGCTTCATCATTCCGGATCTGCCGTTCGAGGAATGTGCGGACATGCGCGCGGCGCTGGATAGCAAAGGCCTCGCGCTCGTGCAATTCGTCACGCCCGTGACGCCGCTCGAACGCATGCAGATGCTGTGCGCCGGCAGCGGCGGCTTCGTCTACGCGGTGACGATGACGGGCACGACCGGCAAGAACGTCGCCGTGCCGCAGGACGTGCTGGAGTATTTTGAGCGCGTGAGAAGGATTTCTCCGGCGCCGGTATGCGCAGGTTTCGGTATTCGTTCGCGCGAGCAGATCGAGCGTCTCACGCCCTACGTCGACGGCGTCATCGTCGGCTCTGCGCTCATCGAGGTGCTGGAACGGGGCGAGGATCCTGCGATCTTCCTTCGTTCACTGCGGAATTGAAGAGTAAATTTCCACGGGCTCACGAGGGTAATTGGAAGAGAAGAACGAAATCACTCGGATTTACATGAATCTCCACACGCCCGTCTCGCGCCATGGTCCTGATTGTCTGCGCGTCATCCCATGTCCCGTGAGCTCCGTGGAGTCTTGTTCCATTTCCCTGTTGTAACTCTTGCAGTCGGCTCGCCGGCCGATGGGCCAATTGCCGTGTTTGCGACGCAGGAACAATCTCCCCGCGTTTCCCCTTAACTCTGTGCGCTTGCAGCGCGCGGTGAAAAAAGCGGTGAGAGTTCATGGCGTCTCGGTCGTCGCGATGGTCGCTTGCCGACCTGTTCGGGCTGAAGAAGCGGCAGCCTCCTCCGCCTCGCACCGACACCAAGTATCACTCGGTGTCGATCCTTCCCGGCGTCAATGCCTGCGGCGCTGCGCATCGCTTCGTGGGCCATCGGTTCCTGGCCCGGCAAGCGCCGCCGCTGCCGCTGCCGACATGCGACGCGTTTCAATGCGAATGCCGTTTCCGCCACCACAAGGATCGTCGCGCCGGACCGAGACGTCGCAGCGACATCGGCCTTATGCCTGGGGTCTACAACGGTTCAGAACGCCGCGGCGCGGGAGGACGACGCCGAGAGGATCATGATTCGTGAAGAGAGGATCCTGGGAATAGGATTGAAGAGCCGCGAAAGACCGCAAAAAAGACCAGCTGTGTCGGACCAGGGGCTGCTCATCATCACGCCCATATCGCCAGCGTTCCGCGTCGGGATTATTTATCGTTTTCATTCCTTTTTGCGGTCTTTGGCGGCTCCTAAATTCCTTCTTCAGCCGGCCGTCCCCGGTGTGTACGCGGACAGGCGGCTTTGCGTGCGTAGCATGTCTGCTTCCGTGTATTCGGGGCGTTCGGCGCGCAGGCGTTTCAGCAGTTGCACGAAATCATCCGGCGGCACTGCCGGACTGCAATGAAAGCCCTGATACTGATCGCAGCCGAGTTCACGCAGGAACCCGAGTTGGTCCGCGGACTCGACGCCTTCGGCGACGACGCGCAGGCGCAGGTTGTGCGCGAGCGAAATGATCGCTTTCACGATGGAGGCGTCATCCGGGTTCGACATCAGTTCACGCACGAAGCTGCGATCGATTTTCAGTTTGTCGAGCGGAAAGCGTCGCAGGTAGCTCAGGCTCGAATAGCCGGTGCCGAAGTCGTCGATGGAAATGTGCACGCCCATCTGACTGAGAAATTCCAGCGTTGCGGTGGATTTCTCCGGGTCATGCATGACCGAACTTTCGGTCAATTCGAGCTCGAGAAAACCAGGTTCCAGCGAGGCGTCGCTCAATGCGGAGCTCACGACGGCGTGCAGATCGGCCTGGCGAAACTGTCGCGCGGACAGATTCACGGCGACCCGTATCGGGGCCATGCCGGCGTCGATCCAGGCGCGCACCTGCCGGCAGGCCTGGCGCAGCACCCACTCTCCGATCGGCACGATGAGTCCGGTTTCTTCCGCGATCGGAATGAACGTATTGGGCGGCACGAGCCCGCGCGTCGGATGACGCCAGCGAATCAGCGCTTCCGCGCTGCGCACGCGATTGGTGTTGATGTCGACCTTCGGTTGGTAGTGCAGCTCGAACTGGCCTTCTTCCAGGGCGCGTCGCAGCTCCGTCTCGAGAGCGAGTCGATCGTCCGTCAGGCCGCTCATTTCCGCCGCATACAGGCGAAAGCTGCCGCGCGCGGCATCCTTCGCGCAGCGCATCGCAGCTTCGGCGCACCGCAGCAGCAGGTCATACTTGACGCCGTCGCCCGGAAACAGACTCACGCCCGCGCTCATGGATAGATGAATGTCGCGTAGTCCAATCGTCACCGGCTTGCGCAAGGACTCCAGAATCTTTTCGACCACAGCTTCCGCGTCTTCGGCGTCACGGGTATCGCGCGCGAGCACGATGAATTCATCCCCGGCGAGACGTCCCAGCAGATCGCCTCGTCGCAGCACCGAACGCAGCCGCTGTGTGAGAACGCGCAGGAGTTCGTCGCCGGCTTCATGACCAAGCGAATCGTTGATCGGCTTCAACCGGTCCACGTTCAGCACCATCAGCGCGAACTCCGTGCGCGCACGCGTCGCCTCGAGAATCGCCTGTTCGCCGGCTTCGCACATCGCCAGGCGATTCGGCAGATCGGTCAGCGGGTCATGAGTGGCCGCGCGACGTGCACGCTCGTCAGCATGCGCGTCAACCTGAACACGCGAACGCATGCGGCGCATCGAGCTTGCGAGGGCGAACCCGAACGCGACGAACGTCAGGGCGCTCAGCAAGTATGCAAACCAGGAGATGTAATGGCCTTGCATCGGGAAATCTGGAACGGTGGAAACGTGGATATCCGTGAGATTATCGGGCGGGCGCGGGCGCCCTTGAGGGCGCCGGACGTCCCAAACGGCGCTTTACATTCGCCGACACAGGAAATGTGTGCTGACTCACATTACGAGCGCGCCTGACGAGTCGGCAGCCAGGCACACCGATCGACCGCTTATTTACTTAACGCGCGAACGCTAGAATTCAGCATGAAATCGCTGTGCGTTTTTTGCGGGTCCAGCTCTGGCAATCGACCGGACTACATTGCGCTGGCGCGACATACCGGCGCGCTTCTCGCCCGTCGCGACATCACGCTCGTCTATGGCGGCGGGCGCGTGGGCCTGATGGGAGCGCTCGCCGACGCGACGCTCGAGGCTGGCGGACGAGCGGTCGGCGTCATCCCGAGAATGCTGCTCGACAAGGAAGTGGGCCACGTCGGCCTCACGCACCTGCATGTCGTTGAGACGATGACCGAGCGCAAGCTCCTGATGGGCGAGTTGTCCGACGCGTTCGTGGCTCTGCCGGGCGGCATTGGCACCATGGACGAACTGTTCGAAGTCTGGACGTGGACGCAGCTCGATTTGCATCGTAAGCCGTGCGCCGTGCTCAATTACGACGGCTATTACGATGCACTGATCGCCTTTCTGGATCAGGCAGTGCGGGAGGGTTTTCTGCGTCCGCGACACAGGGCGGCGCTGCTGGTGGAAACCGATATCGAAGTGCTCGTGGAGCGGCTCGTCGGCCAAGACCGCGACCGCGGTGCTTGACACCCCGGAACGCCGCCAGCAGCCTAAGGAAGCTGCCTGGCGAGAGAAAAACGAGTCCGCGCAGCGCGGTCTGAATACACAAGAGCGCTTTCCACGGAACTTCGTTGCGACGTTTCCAGTTCTAACAAGCTCACCGACAAACTGCACTCCATGGAATTGATCGCCTGGTTCATTGACTTCATCCTGCACCTGGACAGGCATCTCACCGAGCTTGTCGCCGACTATCACATCTGGGTGTATGCGATTCTGTTCGCAATCATCTTCTGCGAGACCGGTCTGGTCGTCACGCCGATTCTGCCGGGTGATTCGCTGTTGTTCGCGGTCGGCGCACTGGCCGCGGTGGACGAAACAGGCGCGCTGAACGTGGTCCTGGTCTGGTTGCTCCTCACGGCGGCGGCGATTCTCGGCAATGAAACGAATTTCCGGATCGGACGCGCCGTCGGGCCGCGAGCGTTCAGCGGCAAAGTACGATGGCTCAGGAAGGAGTATCTCGATCAGACCGCGGCGTTCTATGAGAGGCATGGCGGCAAGACGATCATTCTGTCGCGCTTCGTCCCCATTATTCGCACCTTCGCGCCGTTCGTCGCCGGCGTCGGCGCGATGCAGCGACGCAGGTTCGCGGCCTACAATTTCAGCGGCGGGATCCTGTGGGTCACGCTGTTCGTCTGGGGCGGTTTTCTGTTCGGCAACGTGCCGATCATCAAAGATAATTTTGGAATCGTGACGATCGCCATCATCGTGCTATCGATGATCCCGGTCGCATGGACGTTCCTGCGCCCAGCTCGAACAGCCTGACGGTGAGTCGCCGCCGCGTTGTGAGTTGTCCGTTGTCCGTTGTCGGTCAGGAGTGAAGACAACGCTTCTGCGCACAACTCACAACTCACAACTCAGAACGTTCCCGCGTTTGCGGGTGTGATGAGAAGTAGCTCATCACGCCGCTGTCGTCGTCGTCCTCATCGGCGCGGTGTTCCTGCTCGATGCGCTTGAGCAGATCGCCGAAGCGATGCGTCTGGATTCCTCTCTTCTTCAGCCAGGCGAACGAAAACTCATCGGCTTCGCGTTCGAAATCGCGCGAGTGTTTCGCCTGCACCAGCACCGTCGGCACGGACGCCGCCAGCGTCGAAGCTGAGTTCACGTCGCCCAGCAGCGTAAACATCAGCAGTGCGCTTGCCGAGCTCTGCAGCAGCATGCGCAGCGAATGCCGATGCACGATGTGGCCGACTTCGTGCGCGAGGACGCTCTCGATTTCTTCCGGGTGCTCGGCGAGCTCGACGAGTTCGTCGGTCATTACGATGATGCCCGACGGCAGCGCGAACGCATTTGCGCCAATAGCTTCGCCGCTGCGCAATTCGAACCGCAGATCGATGCCGGTGTTCATCCCGCGCTCGATGGAGTCGAATTGCGCATGCAGTTTTGTCTGCTGCGCCATCGAGAGCCGCGACGGCTCGAACACGAGCGCGTCCAATGCTTCGAGCCCGCCTTTACCGATCGCCAGATCGGCGGACCTCGGCAGCGCCCGAGCAGCGTAGTCCGCAGCCGCCGGGACGCCATAACGGATGAATGCCCAGGAACTGGCGACAGTGAGGATCAGCGCTGCGAGCGCGTACTGCCAGCGCCGCTCCAGGCGAAACACACGATGCTCGGCCGAATGCGCACCGAGATGTTCGAGCCATTGATCGATGAGATCGTTATCGGCAATCTCGCAGACGGCGCCGTCGCTGAATTGAAAGCGACGCGTCGTGTCGCCGACGCGTTCGCTGATGCGGATGTCGCTTAGCCGATCGCTGCGCTCGACGCCGTCGCCCGCGACAGTGAACCGTCCATCGCCGAACAACGAGAGTTGAACCGCGTGCGCCGTCGAAGTCCTGCCGTCAAAGTAGCGCGCACTGATCGACACAGTCGTCAGAGCCCGAGGTCGACGTCCAGCAGGTCGCTCAATTCTTCACCGGCGGCCGCGACTTGCGATCGCTGCGCGCCGACGAACAGATCGAGATTGCCCACGACGTGCAGGCTCATGCGCTCCATCTGATAGCGCATCAGACGCACCTGCGCCCATGGAATCAGCAGGCCGAAACTCACGAGCGCGGCAAGAGCATTGCTCAGGTACAGCCAGAAGAGCGGCAGCACTTCCAGGCGGCAATCGAGCTTGTGTTCGCCGACCCAGGTGTTGCTGAACGCGGTGTTGGTGATGCGGGCCTGCATGAAGGCGAATCCCAGCAGATACCCCAGCATCACGACCGGAATGGTCAGGAACATCGCGACGCCGAAGTCGCCGGGCTGTGCGCCTGGCGCCGCATCCGCGATGAAGGGCGTCGCGATTATCGTCCCGACGAAGGCCGCCCCGCCCATGATGACGCTCGCGAGCAGCACGGCGATGTAGTAGTCGCTCGCGCGTGCGCGAAACTCAAACTGCGTTTCACCAAAACGCGTCTGACTGATCAGGAAGCGCTGGCGTGCGTAGGTCCAGTACGGGAACAGGAAACCCAACGTGAGAATCGTCAGCAGCATGAGGCCGATGTACACGCCTGCCGCGCGGCCATACGAGCCGACGAAATCGAAACGTATGTTCCGCCATGAGGTCATGCGCGAGGTGAACAGCCGCGACTTCACGACCAGGAACGGCAGCGCGATGAGGAATAGCGGAAAGAACAGCAAATCCCAGGGAGGCAGGAAGTACTGCACGAGAAAGTAGGGAATCAGGAACAACGCTGCAATCAGGCGACCCTTGAGGATCTGATTGGGCTGGCCGTGATACTCGAAGCTCGATCCGGCAAGCGATGTATTGCCGTAGAAATAGCGCAGCCTGCGGACCTTCGCCCAGGCCGAGTAGATCCCGAGCGTCACGATCGTGAGCAACAGGTTCACGATCCAGATACGGAAGTATTCACCGCCGCGTCCGGTGAACTGAAACGCTTCAATATGAGCGTCAGGCCGGGCAGGAATCGCAGCGCCAGGTTGCTGCGCGACGGGAGCGTCCATGAATGCACCTTTGCTGGCTGTCGCCAGGTCTGATACGCCGGTCCTGGTCGGACAGGAGTGTGTGGGGCCAGGTTATGTTCTTATGCCCCGTCAGCGTAATGAATCAGTCCTGACGCCGCAGTGAAACGAGTCCCAGAATGCTGGCGAGGATGATGGCGCCGCCGACCCAGGCGGGATCCGCGTCCAGGGCGAACCACAGCAGGCCGCCGAGCGCGCCTATGGCGCAGAACGTCGTAACGCTGCGCCGACGCGCGCCCTCACGGATTTCCTGGCGCAGTCGCTCGATTTCCGGCGCGTCGACTTTCAGGCTCAGACGACCATCCGCGGCGCGTTGCACCGCGTTCTCGAGAAGCGGCGGCAACTGTCGCAGCGCCTGCACCAGATCCGGGAGCTGCGTGCGGATATCCTTCGCGATCCCGCGCGGACTCCAGCGCTCGCGCATCCATTGTCGCAAGAGCGGCTGCGCGGTCTTCCACAGGTCGAGATCCGGATAGAGTTGGCGGCCGACGCCCTCGATCTGCAGCAACGTTTTCTGAATCAACATGAGCTGCGGCTGCATCTGCGCATCGAATCGTTGCGCCGCTTCGAACAGGCTGATCAATACCTGACCGAAGGAAATCTCGCGCAGCGGCTTGTTTGCGATCGGTTCGCACACCGTGCGCACGGCTGACTCGAGTTCGTCAACACGAACGTGCGCGGGAATCCACCCGGAATCGATATGCAGTTGCGCGATGCGCCGATAGTCGCGCTCGAAGAAGGCGAGAAAATTCTCGGCGAGATAGTGCTGATCGCGCGGATTGAGCGTCCCGACGATGCCGAAATCCACCGCGGCGTAGCGCGGATGCTGTGGATCATCGAGCAGCACGAATATGTTGCCGGGATGCATGTCGGCGTGGAAAAAGTTGTGGCGAAACGCCTGCGTGAAAAAAATCTCCACGCCGTTTTCCGCGAGCCGCTGAATGTTCGCGCCGCGTCGTTCGAGTTCAGCCATGTCGCTGATGAGTACGCCATGCACGCGCTCCATCACCATCACATTCTTGCGGCAGTAGTCCCAGTAGACTTCGGGCACGTACAACAGGCGTGAATCGGCGAAGTTGCGCCGCAGCTGCGCGGCATTGGCGGCTTCGCGCATCAGATCGAGCTCATCCAGAATCGTCTTCTCGTACTCGCGCACCAGCTCCACGGGTCGCAGACGATGTGCATCCGCCCAGTAGCGCTTCGCGAGAAGCGCAAGCGCATAGAGCAC
Organism: Steroidobacter sp.; assembly: GCA_050738395.1. Classification (GTDB taxonomy): domain Bacteria; phylum Pseudomonadota; class Gammaproteobacteria; order Steroidobacterales; family Steroidobacteraceae; genus Steroidobacter. Next base: position 3,183 of record JBOHZJ010000228.1, on the reverse strand, counting down.
CTCGATATCGCGCTCGATCAGCGCGCGGATTCCGGGGCGAACGATCTTGACCACGACTTCCTTGCCGTCCTTGAGCTGGGCCGGATGCACCTGTGCGATCGTGGCGGCGGCGAGCGGCGTGTCATCGAAGCGTGCGTAAACTTCGGTGAGCGGTCGACCGTACGCAGCTTCAACCATCCGATGCGCCTCCACGCCCGGAAAAGGCGGCACGCGATCCTGCAGCTTCTCCAGTTCGTCCGCGATGTCGCGCGGCAACAGATCGCGTCGCGTGGACAGCATCTGTCCGAACTTCATGAAGATCGGCCCCAGCTCTTCAAGCGCGAGCCGCAGCCGCTCGCCGCGCGACGCTGCGCGCTCGCGCCGGAACCAGGTCGCAGGCGAAAGAAAGAATGCGAATCGCAGCGGACGATACAGATGCGTGGCGCGGATGATTTCATCGAGCCGGTGACGCACGAGCACGCGCTGGATCTGCAGCAGACGGGAAAGAACGCGGGGGCGCATGGATGCTTTAGTGACTGGTGACTAGTGACTGGTGATCAGAGGGCCAGATACTGAGCCGGCAGCTTAGAGCGCCCAGGCGGCCTGCTGATCACTTGGCCCGCTCGAGAAGATTGAGCCTTGCTTCCAGCCGATCGGCGTCGTCGCGTAATGCATCGACGCCCGCAATGAATTCGTCCGCTTCGGTGCGGCTTGGCAGATCGCGACCCTCTTCCTGCAGATACTCGGCGATGTTCTGAGCGAATGTGTCCGCGGCGCGCCGTGCAAAGCCGAGCGCGGATCGTGCGGCGTTCCCGACCTGATGCGCAGCGACGTCGCCGATTACGCGCGAGAGCTCCTCTTCGAAATCAGGGCGAGCGCATTTCAGCAGTTCGCTGAAAACCTGCGCGGCTTCGGCATCGCCCTCGATATGCACCGAACGTGCGCGCAATACGGCTTCGGGTTTCGGACCGGCCAGCCGCAACAGCGATAACGGCGTACCCGACAAGGTCGCGTTCGGCGCCGCTTCGTGCACGGTGCTGAGCGTCATCTGTTCGCCATGCGCACCGAAAAACAGGCTGATTGGCGCGCCGTCGATGTGCAGTGCGAGCACCTTGCCGTCGATCCGCCTGCACAGGGCGCGCGCAGCCGAGGACGCGGCGATGTTGCGATTGAGAACAGCTTCAAGCGGCGTCAGGCGCATGATCGTAGTGAACAGCGGACAGCGGACAGCGGACAGTGGTCGGAACAGAGGAGTTGACCAAAATCGCCAATTTCATAGTGCTGGGCGCGGGGCCGCTCACAGGGCCTTCTTGCACTGTCCGCTGTCCGCCGTCCGCTATTCACAGGCGATAGCCTCTATGCAGCGCGACGATGCCGCCGGTCAGATTGTGAAAGCGGCAGTTCTCGAGGCCCGCTTCGCACATCATGCCGAGCAGTTCGTCCTGCTTCGGAAAGCGCCGGATCGATTCGGCGAGATAGCGATAGCTCGCCTCATCCTTCGCGACGACTTTGCCCAGCCACGGTAGTACGGAGAACGAGTATGTATCGTAGAGCGGCTTCAACCCCGGCAGTACCGGATGGGAGAACTCGAGAATCAGGAGTTGCCCGCCGGGTCTGAGCACGCGCGCCATGGAGCGGAGCGCGGCCGCTTTGTCCGTGACATTGCGCAGTCCGAAACCGATCGTGACGCAATCGAAGCTGGAATCCGCAAAGGGCAGGCGCTCGGCGTTTGCAATCGAATAACGAACGTTCGCAACGACGCCGCGGTCGGTCAGCGCATCGCGGCCTTCGCTCAGCATCGCTGCATTGATGTCGGTCAGGATCACGAGCCCGCTCGCGCCTACCTGCTTCGCCATACCCGCGGAGAGGTCGCCCGTGCCGCCGGCGACGTCCAGCGCCCGCTGTCCTGGACGCAAGCCCGTTTGCGACAACGCGAACTGCTTCCATACACGATGCGCGCCGCCGGACATCAGATCGTTCATCAGATCGTAGTTGCCAGCCACCGACTCGAACACCGCGCGTACGCGCGCAGCTTTCTCCGCCACCGGCACTTGCTGGTACCCGAAATCGGTTGTCGTGGGGGGCGTGGAGTTGTCGGGGGCGCTTGTCATGGCGCGGGCATTCTAGCTGCTGGGGGCTACAGCCAACAGGCTACGGGCTACAGCCAGAGTGAGTGACGCGATCTTCTCTGGCTGTAGCCTGTTGGCCGTAGCCTGTTCATGGCTGCTATTTACGCGCCGGCGTCGGATAGGGAATGCCCAGGTCTGCAAGCCGCGCCAGGTACTGCTTCCATTTCTGTTCGTGGTCGCGCCCGAGCTCATGCAGATAGGCCCAGGTATAGAGGCCAGTGTCATGGCCGTCATCGAATACGAGCCGCACTGCATAGTTCCCGATGGGCTCGATCTTCGCGACGCCTACTGCATGCTTGCCGATCTGCAGCGTCTCCTGCCCCGGGCCGTGACCGCGCACCTCGGCGGAAGGTGAGTACACGCGCAGGTACTCGAACGGCAGTTCGAATTCAGATCCGTCATCGAACGCGACTTGCAGCACGCGTGATCTGGTGCGGAGCCTGAGGGAGGTGGGGTGGGGCATGGGAGCGCAGGAGATCAGGAAATCAGGAAATCAGGAAGCTGCTAGCTACTAGTCGCTAGCCAGAGTCGAAAAGGCGGCCCTCTACCAATCAGGAGAATTCTCTCTTATCTGGCTAACAGCTAGCAGGTAGAAGCTAAATTTAGAAGCTGAGGGCTAAAGAATATACCTCGTCAAATCCTCATCCTTCACCAGTTCGCCAAGGTGCTTGTCGACGTACTCGTCGTCGACGCTGAGGCTGAAGCCGTTGCGGTCAGCGGCCTCGAACGAGAGGGTTTCGAGCAGCCGTTCGAGCACCGTATGCAGACGACGTGCGCCGATGTTCTCGGTGCGTTCGTTGACCTGGAACGCCACCTCGGCGATGCGGCGTACGCCGCTCTCAGCGAACTCGAGCCTGACGCCTTCGGTCTCCAGCAGCGCGCGGTATTGCGTGCACAAAGAGGCATCCGGCTCGGTCAGGATGCGAATGAAATCCTCGACCTTGAGCGCATGGAGTTCGACCCGGATTGGAAAGCGGCCCTGCAGTTCCGGAATCAGATCCGAAGGCTTCGACATGTGAAACGCGCCGGACGCAATGAACAGAATGTGATCCGTTTTCACCACGCCGTACTTGGT
>JBOHZJ010000227.1:0-31032 GCA_050738395.1 Steroidobacter sp. | reverse complement strand
CGGCTGCGTCTCGCACATTCGTTCCAACTCGTACACGCACGAGCCTGGCGGCGCGACTCGGGAGGCTCGCCGGATCGCGAAACTCGATATCCCACACGGATATCTCGTCCACGCCGCGCGCCAGCAGATCCGTCGCGAGTATCTGGCCGACCTCGCCAAAACCGATGAGACAGACGCGCGCGCTGACGCTCATAGGCGCCTCCATACGCGGCTCGGCACGAAGACTTCGCCACGCATCAGCTTGCGCGCGGTGCGAAGCAAAGCCGAACGACGGACTTCGACGACGCCGCGGTCGATGGCGTATTCCATGTCGATGGTGAAGAATCCGGTGGGATGCTCGACTTCGAGGCGCTGCTCGCCGCCGGCGCTGCGCAGGCTCGCGACCTGTGCGGCCACCGACCCGGGGGTCACGCACGCCGTCGCGACGCTCACCGCGCCGAGCACCCCGATTGATTCGTGCACGCGATGCGGAATGAACGTGCGCGTCGAAATGGAGCCGCCGTGACGCGCCGGTGAGACGAGACACATCTTTGGAACGGTTTTCTTCGCGACGTCGCCGAGATTCATGCGCGGCCCGATCTCGAGGCGAATCCGCTCGATGCGCGCCTTGAGCGCTGCATTTCCTTCGAGCTGTTCCGGCGTTTCATCGCCCGACAGGTCGAAATCCTGCGCCCGCAGGATCACGACGGGCATGCCGTTGTCGATGCAGGTGATGTCGACGCCTTCCGTCCGATCGACCGCCGATCCCGTCGGCAACAGGGAGCCGCAGCTCGAACCGGCGACATCGAGAAACTCGAGCGGAATCGCCGCTGCTGCGCCCGGCACACCGTCGATGCGCGCATCGCCTTCATATTCGACCGAGCCGTTCGGCGTCGGCACGTATGCGACGGCGATGCTGCCCGAGTTGACCATGTGGATGCGCACGGGAGTCGTCTCGCCCGTGATCGGCGCGAACCCATTCTCGATCGCCCACGGACCAATGCCGGCAAGAATATTGCCGCAGTTCTGACTGTCGCTGACTTCGGCCTGGTCGACGACGACCTGCAGAAACAGATAGTCCACGTCCGCCTGCGGCAGCGCCGACTTACGCACAATTGCGACCTTGCTCGTCAGCGGATGCGCGCCGCCGACTCCATCGATCTGGCGAATATCCGGCGATCCCATCGCAGCGAGCAACACCCGATCGCGCAACTCGCGCTCGGCCGGCAGATCGCGCTCATCGAAGTACAACCCCTTCGACGTACCGCCGCGCATCAAGGTGCAGGGAATGGCTGTGAGCATGGTCCTGGAGAAGCGGTTAGCGGTTAGCGGTTGACGGTGGCGGGTGAGCAGGAAGGCGGCGCACGTCTGATGCAGCCGCTTTGCGGCATTCCTCTGCTGACTGGCAGGTGTTGAAAAAGGCATCCATGCCGTTTTTCAAGGTCGCTTGCGAAAAGCGTGGTTTTCGCTGCGCTCCCGAAATCAAGCACTTGGAAAGTGCATGATTTCGCCGAGCCGTCCGTGGCTCGGTCAAGCAAGCTGTTGAAATAATTTTTCAACAGCCTGCTAGCCGCCAACCGCAAAACCGCTGCTGACCGCTTCATATGTACTTCAGTCCCTTCGAAGCGAGCCGCTCGCGCATGTCGTAAATGTCGAGACCCAGTTCGCCTGCCTTCAGACGCGCCCGCACCGCGGCTTCCTTCTTTTCGCGCGTCGCGGACTTTTCTAGCACCGATGCGGCCTGCTCGCGCTGGACGATGCACACGCCGTCATCATCCGCAATCACCAGATCGCCCGGCCGCACGAGCGCGCCGGCGCAAACGACTGGCGCGTTGACGCTGCCCAGTGTTTCTTTGACCGTGCCCTGCGCCGACACATAGCGCGACCACACCGGAAAGCCGATAGCCGTCAGATCCCGCACATCGCGCACGCCGGCTTCGATGATCAGTCCGCGCACGCCGCGCGCCATCAGCGAACACGCAAGCAACTCGCCGAAATAGCCCGAGTCGGAGGCCGAGGTCGGCGCGACCACAAGAATGTCGCCTTCCTGACACTGCTCGACCGCGACGTGAATCATCCAGTTATCGCCGGGCGGGATGCTGACCGTCACGGCGGACCCGGCGATGCGTGCGCCGGCGTAAATCGGCCGCATGTACGGCGCCAGCAACCCGCTACGCCCTTGCGCCTCGTGAACCGTCGCCACGCCAAATTCAGCGAACGCATCGACGACGCGGCGCTCGACGCGTGGAGTGTTCCGGACGACGACCGACATGAAATCCCCTCTGACTCAAGTCCGATTGTCGGCCTCGGCCGGCAGAACCCGCCAATTGAAATTCTCGCCGGGGTATAAGAGATTGCTATAGGGGAGGACGTGAATCGTGAACCGTGAGTCGTGAGTGGCAGGAGGACCGCCCACGCGGCGCCGTTCGGCGGATTTCCGACTCACAACTCACAACTCACGGCTCACGGCTCACCACTCACCACTCACCACCTTTCGCCATGACTCTCAACCTCCGCCATCTCCACGCCTTTCACGAAGTCGCGCGCCTCGGCAGCATCAGTGCTGCATCGCAATCAGTGCACCTGACGCAGCCCGCAGTGACTCAGGCAATGGCTGGCCTCGAGCGCTACTTCGGCGCATCATTGTTCGCAAGGAGCAGGACCGGCGTGCGGGTGACCCGTGCGGGAGAGATCTGCGCCGGGCGCGTAGAGCGCGCGCTCGGTCATTTACGCGACGGCGTAGCGGAGCTGACGCGGATACCGGCTCGTAACAGTCGCAGCAGTGAGCAACTCACGCGTCTGGTGCGCAGCGCGCAGCTTCATGCGCTCATCGCGCTGGTGGAGCATCGCAATTTCTCCCGGGCCGCGCGCGCGAACGACGTGTCGCAGCCGACCCTCCATCGCGCCGCGCGCGACCTCGAACGGTTGCTCAGCGCGCCTCTCTTCGAAAAGACCAGCTTTGGCGTCGTCCCCACACGCGACGCCGAAAAGCTCGCGCGGCGCGCGAGGCTCGCATTCACCGAGATCCGGCAGGCGCGCGCCGATATCCACGCGTTGAGCGGCGGGGAATCCGGCCGCACCGTGATCGGCGCGATGCCCCTCGCTCGCAGCTTTCTCGTCCCGAACGCCCTCATCGAATTCACGCGCGAGCATCCTGAGCATGGCGTAGCCATCATTGAGGGCACGTACGAGCACTTGCTGGCCGCACTGCAATCCGGCGAAGCAGACTTCCTGATTGGCGCGCTTCGGGATGCGCCCGCATCCGACGTCGTCCAGGAACATCTGTTCGATGATCCGCTGTCGATCATCGTCCGCGCGGGACATCCGCTCGCCAGACGCCGACGCCTCGGCCCGGCGGACCTGGCGCTCTATCCCTGGGTTGCACCCCGCGCGGGCTCGCCCTTGCACGCCCATTTCGATGCATTGTTCGCGTTCGCCGGTGTTCCGGCGCCGCAGCAACCTGTCGAATGCAATTCACTCATTGCAGCGCGCGCATTCCTCCTGGAAAGCGATCGCATGATGCTGTTGTCAATTCATCAGATTCACTATGAGCTCAGGGCCGGCATGCTCGTCGCGCTTCCGCATCCAGCCGGCGACATCGTGCGAGCGATCGGCCTCACCCTGCGCCACGACTGGCGCCCGACGCTGACGCAAGAGCGCTTGCTTGGGCTCCTGCGATCGAGATCGCGGCGCTTTCAGCGAAAGATAGTCCCACAACGACGCCAGCACATTCGCGCACCCGACTGAGTCGGGCGACAACTGCGCAGAGGCTTCTGGTCAGTCGCGCCGGTTCGGCCGATGCAGTCAAGAACGATCTATTGCCCGCGCCCACCGCGGCGGCAGGTTGCGCTCACTGCGTCGCCTCGAATCCGCCCTGCTCGCCGAGTCTGAAATGAGCATTGGCGACTCCGTGCAGCCATTCGCAAGTGCGTAAGTAGCCGCCAAAGCAGAACAGATGAACCCCATCGAAGTCCGAGGCGTCGCAGCTGCGCGCTGCCGCCAGCTCGCGCATGACTTTGTCCGGGCTATATTCGCCAATCAGCCTGGTGAATGATGTCGGACGCGCGCCAAGTGCTCGAATCGAGGGGCCCACGCCGCATCGCATTGCAAATTTGAATAGCGTTGCGATGCTGGCTGGGCCGGATAGCCCACCGATGAGCCGGGCGCGGACGCCCGCCGCACGCGAGCTCTCTACCCAGTCGCGATACGGTTTCGCTTCGAAGAAGAATTGCGTGACGAACGTAGTCCGCAGACCTGCCGCGGCCGCCAATGCGGCCTTCTCAGCTTCAGCGCTGCGGATCTCCTCGATCGAAATCTTCGGGTGTCCTTCGGGATGGCCCGCCAGAGAGACACGCCCAAGTCCATGGGCATTGAGGCTGCCGCTGCGGAGCACGTCCGCCACAGTGGCATACGGTCCGAGTGGCTCGCGATAGTCCCCGGCAATGAGCAAGATCTCGTTCACTCCGCTGTGCCGAACTGCTTCGTCCAGCAAGCGATCGAGTGTGGTGTGGCTGTCGAGCAGGCGCACCGGCACGTGCGGGATCGGATCGAATCCAGCTTTGCTGACTTCAGCACAGGCGGCGAGCGTCTGCTGAAAGGTCTGCCGGGGCAGATGGCTGATGTAGATCCGCTTGCCTCTCGGCAGGAAGGCGCGGCTTGCCGGCAGGCGCCTCAGATCCTGCACGTTGAGCTCGATCGACGCCTCTTGCGCAAGCAGTGCGATTGTCTGTGTAACTCTCTGTACGTCGACGGCTGTGTTCCGTTGCAGCTGCTGAGTCATGGCGCCTGCGCAATCTCAACTCTGGCGGGTTCGCCAGCCCTGGTGATAGGTCTCGCGCGCGTCGCGCGAATACGGCGCGGCGGCGACTTTGACGCGGATCTCACATTGCTTGTGACGCTCGACCGTGGGTTTTTGCGTACCGCCCTTCTCTTCGCCCCAGATCAGCGTGAGGACGTCGCCCTCATCGATGTCGGCGTCCACGACGCCAAGTGAAAGCCCGCAACGCTCGTTGTGGCTATAGCCGGCGAACATGGAGAAGCCGACGACCTGACCATCCATCGTCACGCTGTCGTACGAGGACGACGCGTAGTTGGCGATCGGCAGGTCGAAGAACTTGTATGGCTCACCATTACGGTCGAACAGCGAGGCAAACACCTTCGCCAGATCCTCGCCATTCCACTCGAACGTCACTTTTCTGCGCTGCGGCCGGCCGTCCTTCACCATTTTCTCGAGCGCCTCGCGGCCGACGAAGTCGTGATCGAACTTGACGAACGACCCGTAGCCGAGCTCGTACGGTGTGAGGTAGTAGTCCTCGATGTCGTCGGAGACGAAACTGCCGCCGATGGAGCCCGTGCCTTCATAGCCGTTCGCCGGCAACCATTCACGGTATTTTTTCATCTTCTCCCCGGTGTACACGGCGGGCAGCGGCGATGGGATCCAGCCCGACTCAAGTGTGTTGCTGGCGTACGTGCGTGAGCCGACGGCGACGATGCCGACCTCCCTGCCTGCTTCCAGAATCGCGGCGCGAATCTCATCGCGCTCCTCGTACGGACCCCAGATCTCCAGACCTGGCTCACCCGCCATCCCGTGCCGCAGCGCCCGAACTTTCCGACCGTTGATGGAGATCGTGTCGAAGTTGAAGAACCTGATATCGGGTAACGGGCCGCCGTTGAGCTTCTGCAGCACGTGCGCCGCTTTCGGACCCTGGATCTGGTAGCGGTAATGTCGCCGTGACACGGCGTCGCCATTGGGATGGGAAGGCGAACGATCGTCCCGGATAACGTCGACCTTGAAATCACCGGTCTGCGCATGGAACTGGATCCAGTTCACGGTGGGCGCACGCCCCACGAACATCAGCTCGTCCTGGTCCAGGTAGAAAAGGATCCCATCGCCGATGACGTACCCGTCGAAGCTGGTCGGGACCATCTGCTTCGCCTTGCCCGGCATGAAATTCCTGAAGCTGTTGATCGTGATGCAGGAACAGAGTTTCAGAGCATCCGGTCCCCTGACCGTAATCTCCGCCATGTGATGCGACTGATCGAAGAGCACGGCAGTGTCGCGCCAGGCCCGTTGCTCAGTGCGCCAGTTGCTGAATTCTGTCGGCACAACCGGATACACATACGCTCCGATCTGCGAGTTGCGCAACAGGGCGACGGGAGCGCCTGCGCGGTTCAACAGGTTCTCCAGAGACTGCGGCGTCATTCGTATACCTCCAGGGCGAACACGGGTCTGTGAGCTGCGGCTGCTCAGGCTGCCGCCAACTTCGGCGCTTCAGCGAAACACGACGGTGCGATCACCATTGAGAAGAACTCGATGTTCGACATGCCACTGCACGGCTCGCGCGAGGACCGCGCACTCGACGTCCCGACCCACCGCTGCGCAGCCCTCAACGCTCAGTGCGTGATCAACGCGCGCAACGTCCTGCTCGATGATGGGCCCCTCATCGAGGTCCTGCGTGACGTAGTGGGCAGTCGCACCGATCAGCTTCACGCCGCGATCGTGCGCCTGTCGATAAGGGTTTGCGCCCTGAAAGCTCGGCAGGAATGAATGATGGATGTTGATCGCGCGCCCCTCGAGCTGTTCGCACAGCAGCGGCGAGAGAATCTGCATATAGCGCGCAAGCACGACGAGATCAGTGCGCTCTTCATGCACGATCTCGAGCAGCTGGCCTTCCTGTCTGGCCTTGTTCCCTGCGTCGACCGGGCGGTAATGAAACGGAATATCGTTGTCGGCGGCGAGACGCTGAAAGTCGCGATGATTCGACACGATCGCCGGTATCTCGACCGGCAGCGCCCCGATACGATAGCGATACAGCAGATCGTTCAGGCAATGACCGGACTTCGACACCATCAGGAGCAGTCGCGGCTTGATCTCAATGTCGTAGACGGTCCAGTGCATGGAAAACGAGTCGCCTACCGCTGCAAATGCGTTGTGTAGCTCCGCCGCACTCTTCGAGCGTGTCGAATCAAAGCACACGCGCATGAAAAATTCTTTGCCGCCGGGCTCGCCGAACTGAGCGCTCTCGACGATGTTGCATTGCTTCTCGAACAGGAATGCCGCGACCGCGGCGACAATGCCGATGCGATCCGGGCAGGAGAGCGTGAGGATGAAGCGTTGCATCGCAGTCGATCAGCGAAGACGTGTGCGCCAGACAGTCTCGATATTCAGCTAGTCTTCGCTCATTGGGCAAGGGGATAGCTTGTATTGGGTGTATCTGAAAAACGGATAGAGCCGTGACCGATCTGGACCTCAATCTGCTTCGCGTGCTGGTCGTGCTGGGTGAGAAGCGCAGCGTGAGCGGTGCAGCCTTGCAGCTGCACAAGAGCCAACCCGCCGTGAGTGCGGCATTGGCCAGGCTGCGCGAGTTCTTCAATGACCCGCTGTTCGTCCGCTCGGGCAATGACATGCAGCCCACGCCGCGCGCCCTTGCCCTCATGGAAGCTGCGCGATCCGTGCTCGGGCGCATCGGCAGCGACATCGTCGCGACGCCGGCGTTCGATCCGACCACGAGCCGGCAAACGTTCAGCCTGGCGCTGTCCGATGTGGGCGAAGTGGTCTTCCTGCCGGCGCTCCTGAAGGAACTGCGCCGCCTCTCGCCCAGGGCCAGCGTGCGCTCGGTGAGCCTCGCCGCCAAAGATGTGGCGAATGGTCTCGAGACGGGCGACATCGATCTGGCGATCGGTTACTTCCCCGATCTGAAGAAGAACAATTTCTTTCAGCAAACGCTGTTCACGGACACCTTCGCGAGCTTGCTGCGTTCCGATCATCCCGTGACCGCCGGCAAGCTCACCCTGAAACAATACTTGCAGCTCGAACACGCAGTGGTGCGCGCAGAAAGTCGAACCGAGGAAGTTATCGAGCGCTATCTCGCGCGCAAGAAGATCCGCCGACACGTCGTGCTCACTTCACCCCACTTCGCCAGCGTTCCGATGATCGTGGCGCAATCGGATCTGATCGTCACCATCCCCGAACCGCTGGCCCGGTACTTTTCCCGCGTCTCGGCGCATCTGCGAGTCGTGGGCCTGCCATTCGATCCGCCGCGGATCGAGCTGAAGCAATTCTGGCATCGCAAGTTCCACCAGGATGAGCGCAATCGGTGGTTACGTACACTCGTGTGCAAGGTGTTTCAGGATCCCGGCAGGCGCGCGCGTTCGTCCAGGACATGAGCGCGTCGAGCGAGAGCAGCTGCGATGTCCGCAAGTCGTTCGCGTCACTAGCCGCTCGCTCGCTAACGCCTTTGCCCGGACCACACAATGGGCGTCGGCATTGCTCAAGATGACGCGCACGGCAGATCGGCTGCTCGGCGCGGAAAAGCTATCAATGGTCGGTGCTCGCCGCCGGACGCAGCCAGATGTCGTGCCTGACTCAAGCAGCCCTGCCCGGCGGCAACGTTCGCGTCTGACTCGAAGACAGTCTGTTCAGGGAGGGGTTTCTCTTTTGGAGGGAACTTTCATCTCGGTTTGCGCGTAGACGCAAATGGGCGACAAAATCCCTGGGATGGGGGGTGCATGCGTGGATGAAGAATTCGAACGAGCGTCGTCCGCGGGACCCGCCCCGCTGGAGCAGGTCCGGCAGTCCGTACACAGCGACCTTCAGTACGTCTCCCTGCAAATGGACGGGAAGACCTATGGCGGCTGGTACCGGGTGCTGAGCGACGGGCGGATGGAGTTGCTCGCGTTAGCCAACATGCATTGCGAGCGGCGTCACGAGAACACCGCGGTCGAGCAGGCCCGCGGGATGCTCCAGGATTTCATCCGGACTGCACGGCAGAAATCGACAAAGGAGTCAGCTGCGATCAACCCCCGCGCCGGTTTGAGTGCGCGCACAGACGGGGATGAGCGAGATTCCACGACTGGAACACTCGGCGATCTGCTCTACGCCGATAAGGCGAAGCTTCATGTTTCCGAGAAGGACTGGGTCGGGCTCGTCCAGTCCATCGCGGCGGGCGATCAGCTTGCGCTGCATGGGCTGTACGAACGCACGCATCGCGTCGTATTCACATTGCTCATGCGACTCACCAACGATCCGGAGAGCGCCGAAGAGCTGACGCTGGATGTATTTCATGACCTGTGGCGACTAGCGCCTGAATACGATGCGGGCGGATCGGTTGTGGGATGGATCATGCACCAGGCACGGTCCAGAGCCATCGATAGACTGCGGCTCGAACAGGGGAAGAACCGCGTCAACGCTCATGTGAGCAGCCGACTTCCGAGGAACGCGGCGAGCGACTCCGACGAAGTCGAGTCCTTTGTCTACTGGCCGAGCGACGTGCTGCGCCCATCCGAAGCGTTATGGGAACGGATCGCGCAGCGCATAGCGGCGGAGACGGGCGATGAACCGGCGTCGCATGCGACGCGGCAATGGATGGAACCGGAATGGGCGGAAGTGGCGCCCGGAATTTCATGCAAACTGCTCGCGACCGATATTGAGAACGGTCGCGTCAGCATGCTGGTGCGTCTCGCTCCAGGAGTCGACTATCCGCCTCACCGCCATGCGGGAGTCGAAGAGTTGCATCTGCTTCATGGCGAGCTGCTGATAAACGACAGGAAACTTCATCCCGGGGATTACAACCGTGCCGAACCCGGCACCGCGGATAAACGTGTGTGGAGCGAGACCGGCTGCACATGCGTTCTCATTACCTCTACTCGGGACGCAATTGGCTGATCGTTGATGGACGGGCATCGCCACCCGGTCGCCGAAAGACTGAATGCGTGATCATGAACCTGGGCGCATCGCCACAATTTGGCGCGGGCGCATGAAGGGTCCACGGATGCATCAGGATCACATCACCGGGCGCTCCGGTCAGCTCCTCTACGCGGACCTCGACGTCCTCTACCATCTCACTGTCTGACATGAATCGCTGAACGCGATCCTGCTCTTCGGATTCTCCGCACCACAGCCCTCGGAACCAGGCATGTGCGCTCGCAAGTGATTCACGAATCTCTGCAGAGCGCCCATCTTCTGCCCGCCCTGCAACTACCAGTCGCTCGACGAGGCGGTTCGATCCGCTGATTACCAGCGTACCGCCGCCGCGCGGCTCCACGTTGGCAATGAATGCGAGTACTCGTATTCCGGGCAGTGGGTCTGCTGGTCCTCGCGCGGGAAAATCAAGATGCCACTGTCCATGCGGAACATTCCACACGCGATCCAGCTCTGGAAAAGTCACGAGCGGCGCACCCCATCCGCCGCCGACCGACAACCATTCGCCGACACCCAGATAGTCGTCCAGCGCGGCGAGAATCACAGGCGTCGCGATCGGGTTGAATATCCCTTGACGCGTCAATGATTGAAACCCCGTCGGCTGTCTTACCGTCCAGGTCGCCGCATCGTCCGGTCGAACGCGATGCGTGACCTCAAGCTGCCGCCAGATCCTGTCCACCATCTGTTGTGCATCGGCTTGCCCAAACGCCTGCGGCAAGCGAAGGCTTCCCCGCTCTGCGAATGCGGTCTGCTGAGTATCAGAGAAACTCATAATTTCATCCTCGCTCCGCGCCATCGGAGAAGGTTCAACTGAGGAGACCTCATAGCGCCGGGTAACCGGATCCAGGGTCGACGAGGCTTGCGGCGGATCATTGAAATGCCTACCTTACCGAAGCGCATCCGACCGAAGCCGACCATCATGGTGCGCATCCGATCTGCGCGGATTGAACGAACGAAGGAATAAGGAAATGCGAACTCCAACTTTGGTTGTGCTGGTCGCCTTGGCCGGATGGATGCCCAGCGCGTCTATTGCTGATACTCCTGAGACAAGCGCCGCCAGGCCGGCCGCGACGTCGACCGATGCTGAGCCCGAAACCGCGAAGGCCGCTGAGACCGCGAAGGAAAAGCGAGCGTTCAAGCCGCCTGCGGGCTTCAAGGCGCGCATCCACGACTGGGGCGTCGTGTACTGTCGCAAAATGCCGGTCTTGGGCTCGCGTTTTCCAAAGCAGGTATGCATGAGCGAGGCGCAGTTGAAGGAGCACATGGCGGCGAACGATTCTATGCGCCGCGACAAGGATCAGGCGTCGAGTATGTGCGGCGGGTCTTGCAACACGCAGTAAGGCAAGCGACGGCCTGGAACAGCGATGAACATCTCTTTGTACGACGCGACCGTACGCGGGTTTATCCAGACAGTCGGTGCGGTCCAGGGCTTCATGCAGCGCGGACTCACACATCGTCCGGAGGTGGGCTTCGATCTGGACGTGCTCGTGGCAACACGCCTCTTTCCGGACATGATGCCGTTCCGGTTTCAAATCCTCTCGGTGATTCAGCACTCCGTCGGCGCGATCGAGGGCGCGAAAAACGGGGTGTATTTACCGCCACGCGACACCGAGGTGGATTACGCCGGGTTGCTCAGCGCAGTCTCGGAGGCCAGCGCGAAACTCCAATCGTACTCACCGGAGGAGGTCAACGCGCTCTACGGCCGCGACATGGTGTTTGAGCTGCCGCACGCCAAATTGCCGTTTGCGGCGGAGGACTTCCTGTTGTCCTTCTCGATTCCGAATTTCCACTTTCATGCCGCAACCGCGTACGACATTTTGCGTATGAAGGGCGTCCCGCTCGGTAAGCGGGACTATCTCGGCCGGTTGAGAGTGAAGCGTTAGAGCGTTCCGTAGAAGGGCAAACAGCTGCCTCAGCCACTGAATGGCGAAGGATCGCGGTCCGACGACCGTCCGATCTGCCGATACTCCTCGAGACACTGCAGGCCGAAGTCTATCGCGGCGCCGAGGCTCGGCTTACTCGGTGCACGTAGCGATGACCAGATGTCCTGAGCCGTCGCCGATTGCCGCAGCGCGTGAAGTGCTGATTCGATCCCATCCAGCCGATCCTTGAGTAGCGACCCGAGCTTGTGCTGGGGCAACTCTTTCGGGGCCGTCGTCTTGATCGCCCACCAGTCGAACAAATCTCGCGGCGTCAGCATCGAGCCGCGATAGAACAACTTCTTGGCCAAAACTTCAGCCATCGGCTCGATCGCAAACGGCGCTTTGGGAAAGCTCTGCGCCGGCTGCTTCAGGAGCGACATCGCAACAATGAAATCGATCTCTCCCTGGCGCAGCTTCAGAGAAATGGCGCTCTCTTCGTATCCGTCGACCTGCGACTCGGTGTGATCGTTCAGGCGCGGCGTCAGGTAGCCGATCCATTGCGGATCGCGGATGAACAGGTCGATGTCATCGCTGATGCGGTGATGCAGCGACAGCATCAGGCGCGTGCCGTCGCCCAGAAGCGGCCGCATTTCAGAACCCGCCGTCGCTTCCGCGTCGGCGACCAGACTTTCAGCGACGCGGATGAGCGAGCGCCACGGACCCGTTGCTTCATGCTGCTCGACATCCTCCTTGCTCACCGTCACAGCAGGTGCTCCACCGAGCGTTCCATTTCGGCGAACGCGGCGCCTTTGCACGCAGCATGTCGTGATACAGATCGTTGGCTCGCCGCACATCCGATCGCGCTTCCGCCACGCAACGCGTAATCAAAGGAGGGTCCAGCTCAATAAACATGAAGCAAACGAGGGATGCCGCCCTGGGGCTGTGAATAGCTGCAAGCCTGCCGGCATGCAGCGCCGCGCAAAGCTCATCGCGGGTCAACACGGGCCCTACGGGCGCATTCAAGTGCGTTACCGCCAGATCCAGACCCGAATTCGAGCGCGCATCCATGCTCCCAATTATCACGGCAAACTTGATCGAAGAAACGAATTACGTGTGCGAACGCCTGGTGCGAATCTCTGGGCTGGCGTTTCCGCCAATTCCTCGAGGACGCGAAAACAAGGAATTTGCAGCAAGCTCCCTTCTATCTCCGTTCGCCTGAGATTCTGCGGACCAGTGCAAGGCGACAGAACCCTCGACCCGGACCCGATTGCTCACGTCGGGAATTAGTCTCGGATACCCAGTCAAGCGAGATCTGCAGCATGACCGCCGTCGCTTCCGCCGATCCCACCCTCTCTGCCGAGTACCTCGACCGCATCGACGCGTGGTGGCGTGCAGCTAACTATTTGTCCGTCGGCCAGATTTATCTGCTCGATAACCCACTGCTGAGCGAGCCGCTCGCGATCACGCACGTCAAGCCGCGCCTGCTCGGGCACTGGGGCACGACCCCCGGACTCAATTTCATCTACGCGCACCTGAATCGCGTCATCACCAAGTACGACCTCGACATGATCTGCATTGCCGGCCCGGGGCATGGCGGACCGGCGCTCGTTGCGAACACGTATCTCGAAGGCTCGTACAGCGAGTACTACCCGGACGTTTCCGAGGACGTCGAGGGGATGCGCGAGTTGTTCAAGCAGTTTTCGTTTCCTGGCGGCATTCCCAGCCATGTTGCACCCGAGACGCCGGGCTCGATCCACGAAGGCGGTGAACTCGGCTATGCACTGTCACACGCGTACGGCGCCGCGTTCGACAACCCGGATCTGATCGTCGCGTGCGTGATCGGCGATGGCGAAGCAGAGACGGGGCCGCTCGCGACGAGCTGGCACTCCAACAAGTTCCTGAATCCCGCACGCGACGGCGCCGTGGTGCCCATCCTGCATCTGAATGGCTACAAGATCGCCGGGCCTACGGTGCTCGCGCGCATTCCGCGCGAGGAACTCACACAGCTCCTGAGCGGCTACGGTCACGAACCGTTCTATGTCGATCGGCAGCCGACGAGCACCGCGACGCATCTGCTCATGGCGCGCACGCTCGATCGGGTCATCGAACGTATCGGTGAGATTCAGACCGATGCGCGCAGCAACGGATTTCGCGACCGGCCGCGCTGGCCGATGATCGTGCTCAAGACGCCGAAGGGCTGGACCGGTCCGAGCGAAGTCGACGGGATCGCCGTTGAAGACAACTGGCGCTCGCATCAGGTGCCGCTTTCGCAGCTCGCGGAGAAGTCCTTGCATCTCGGCCTGCTCGAAGACTGGCTGCGCAGCTATCGACCGGAGGAATTGTTCGGCGAGGACGGACGTCTGAAGCCCGAATTGCGCGCGCTTGCGCCGCAGGGTCGGCGCCGCATGAGCGACAATCCGCACGCGAACGGCGGTGCACTGCTGCGCGCATTACGTCTGCCCGACTTTCGCGACTACGCGGTCGAACTGAAGCGGCCGGGCGCAGTAAACGCGGAAGCCACCCGCGTGCAGGGCGCCTTCATGCGCGACGTGATGAAGCTCAATCTTGCGACCGGGAACTTCCGGATCTTCAGCCCCGATGAGTTGACGTCGAACCGCTGGAATGATGTCCTCGATGCGACCGCACGCGTATCGACAGCTCAGATTCTTCCATCGGACTCTCACGTGACGCCGGACGGCCGCGTCATGGAGATGCTGAGCGAACACCAGTGTCAGGGCTGGCTCGAGGGGTATCTGCTCACCGGACGACACGGTTTCTTCAGCTGCTATGAAGCGTTCATCCACATCATCGATTCGATGTTCAATCAGCACGCGAAGTGGCTCAAGACGTGCAACGAAATTCCCTGGCGCCGGCCAATCGCCTCGCTCAACTATCTGCTGACCTCGCACGTCTGGCGGCAGGATCACAACGGCTTCAGCCACCAGGATCCGGGCTTTATCGATCACGTCGTGAACAAGAAGCCGGAAGTCATTCGCGTATACCTGCCGCCCGATGCGAACACATTGCTGTACATGACGGATCAGTGCCTGCGCAGCCGCAACTTCGTCAATGTGATCGTCGCCGGCAAGCAGTCACAGGCGCAGTGGCTGTCGCTGGACGAAGCGATCAAGCATTGCAGCGCCGGCGTCGGCATCTGGACGTGGGCGAGCAGTGATCGCGATAGCCCACCGGACGTCGTGATGGCGTGCGCCGGCGACGTGCCTACGCTGGAAACACTCGCGGCGGTGAGCCTGCTGCGTGAATGGCTGCCCGATCTCAAGGTACGCGTGGTGAACGTCGTCGATCTCATGACGCTGCAGCCGCCGGGCGAGCACCCGCACGGTTTGAAGGACAGTGAGTTCGACGCGATCTTCACGAAAGACAAACCGGTCGTGTTCGCATTCCACGGCTATCCATGGCTCATACACCGGCTCACCTACCGTCGCACGAATCACGACAACATCCACGTGCGCGGCTACAAGGAGGAAGGCACGACCACGACGCCGTTCGACATGACCGTGCTCAACGATCTCGATCGCTTCCACCTCATCGAAGCGGTCATCCATTTCACGCCGCGATTGAGCGAACACACCGCGCACCTCCGCCAGCGCATTCGCGACAAACTCGTCGAACATCGCGAGTACATCACGCGCTACGGCGAGGACATGCCGGAGATCAGGGACTGGAAGTGGCGGGCGAACTGACCGGCCCTGGGTTCCGCAAGGTTCAGTCGAGGATCAGCTCACCCGCATCCCCGGACTTCAGTCCCGCGGCGTTGGCTTCATCGGTGTCGAGATGCATCTCTAACTGGAAATCCGCTGCGACGCGTACGGTGACATCGCCGAACACAAGATCGCGGCCTTCGCTGTCGATGCGCACTGAAACCGACTGATGATCTCTGACGCCGAGGCGTTCGGCGTCACTGGTGCTCATATGTATATGCCGGCGCGCGCAGATCACGCCGCTCGCGAGCGTGAAGCGTCCCGTCGGCCCTTCGATCGTAATGCCCGGCGTGTTCGCCAGATCACCCGAGATGCGCACTGGCGCGTCGAGACCCAGCGTGAATTCGTCGCTGCGCGAAACCTCGATCTGGTCCTGGTCGCGCGGCGGTCCCATCAGCCGCACCTTGTCGATGCGACCGCGTGGCCCAATGAGGGCGATCGTTTCTTCGGCGGCGTACTGGCCGGTCTGCGACAACGGCCCGAGCTCACGCAGCCGATAACCTGCGCCGAAGATCTTTTCGATAGTTGACTGCGTCAGATGTACGTGCCGCGCCGACACCGCGATCGGGATGCGCGCGCGCGGCGGCTTGCGGCTCCGCGCAACAAGAAGTACGGCAGTGTCGCGAACCATTGATGCTTCCTCGTCGGCTCGCACCATCAGCAGACGCGTTCGCGAGCGCTCGTCCGAAATCGCGGCCAGCGGCGCTTCGCGCGTCAACTTCACGTCGCGATTGCGATCCTCGTCGAGCACTGCACCCAGAAATTCCAGCCGTTGCGTACACCGATGGCGAATCAATGCGCTGTTCTCGCCGACGCCGCCGGTAAACGCGATGACGTCGACGCCGCCCATCACCGCGGCGTAGGCGCCAATGTATTTGCGCAGGCGATGCGCGTAGAGATTGATGGCAAGTCGACACGCCTCATCGCCGTCGGCGGCGCGGCTTTCGATCGCACGCATGTCCTTTGCGCCTGTGAGCCCCGCGAGTCCCGAGCACTTGTTCAGCAATTCATCGAGGCGCTGCACGGACATGCCGGAATGCAGCAGATTGAGCAATACGCCAGGGTCAACGTCGCCCGCACGCGTACCCATCACCAGTCCTTCGAGCGGCGTCATGCCCATGCTCGTTTCGACGCTGCGCCCGTATTCGATCGCGGTAATGCTTGCGCCTGCGCCCAGATGACACGAAATGATCCGCAGGGATTGCGGCTCGGTGCGCAAATGCGCGGCGACGCTCTGCATCACATGCTCATGGCTGACGCCATGAAATCCGTACCGACGCACGCCAAACTGCTGGCGCACGTCGGCAGGCAATGCGTATTCACGTGCACGCGGCGGCAGGGTTGAGTGAAAGGCCGTATCGAAGACAGCGACGTGAGGCAACTCAGGGAACGCTGCGCGCGCGCGTCGCAGCGCCGCAAACGCCGGCGGATTGTGCAGCGGCGCGAGATGCGCGAGACGCTCGAGCTTTCCGAGTACGTCGCCATCGATCAGCACGGGGCGAATGAACTGCTCGCCCCCATGGACGATGCGATGCGCGATCGCATCGACAGGTCCGATGCGCGTTGCAGCGATAGCTACTTCCGCCAGCAGCAATTGCAGTGCTTCGTCCGAAGTGCGCACCTGGGTATCGCGCTTCTCGTCGCCTATCCGCAGCACGCTGTCCGCTGACCCGATGTTCTCGACACGCGCGTCGAACAATCGTCGGTCCTGCGTCGCCCCGTGCTGCGTCGTATCGATCAGCGCGCATTTGATCGACGAGCTGCCGCAATTCAGCGCAAGAATTCGCATGGATGCCGGGTCATGAGGTGAAGATTTCGATTATGACGAAGAATCGCTGTCCGCCTGCACCGCCCGGCGAAGCTCGTCGCGGGCGAACACCAGTCCGACGGCCGCATTCGAGCGCGTCACCGCCGGATCGAGGCCTGAAATTCGAGCGCGCAGTCATGCTCCAATTATCACGGACCCTTCGTCCGGGCAACGATTTGCGCGCCCGGAGGTGAGCCTCTCCGGATATCCGCAGTCCGCATCAGGCGCCCATGTCCGGAATTCGCGTTTGCTTCCGTTATAGGTAGTAGCAGCTCGATAGTCATGCCCGGCAGTGACCATGAGCGGCGCACCACGCTCATCGAACACGGAAAAGGCGCACACATGAATCCCACGCATCACATCCCGAACCTCGGAACTCGGCGTTTCCTGCAGTGCGTACTGGCCTCGATAATGACGCTGATCGGCGCCGCCGCCTGGTCGTTGCCCGTCTTCTGCGAAAGCGCCGTTGCATCGACGCCGATACTGGACCCTTTGAGCACCTCCGCCGCGGTCGGCAACTTCACGATGGCGTGTAATGGAGGCGCGCAGGGCGATCCGTCGCTCTCGGTCGACATTCAGTCGTTCCTGAATGTCGATATCCTGCAGAACATCACACCCACACTGACCGATGGCGTGAACGTGTATTCCGGAGTACTCACGGGCGTCAATGGGATCCTGTTCACGGGCGTGCTGCTCGATCCCTTCGCGAGTTTCTTCACCTTCCGGGACATCCTCGTTGACGCAAGTCTGTTGCTCGAGAACGCTCTGGTGGTTCAGTTCGTCACGTTGACGGGCGCCCCGGACGTCTTCCTCAACAATCCGCAACAGGTGGTCGCCGCCAACGGCGCGCTCCCCGTCAACGTGCCGGAGCCTGCGCCCGCAGCGTTGCTTGGCCTCGCGTTCGCGGCATTGCTGCTGGTTCGCCGACTTGATGTCCTGGCGTATCTCCGCAATTCGCACACCCGCCTGGCAAGTTTCCGGAGATCGTCCCGGCTGCTCCGCGAGTGACGGTGTGGAAGCAAGATCAGAAGGCCGGCGTCGCCGGTCTTATGAGCTTGCAGGCAGCTGCGGCTCGCTCCAGTTCTCGATCCGCCGCACCAGCACTTCCAGAAATCGATTCGCGCGATGACCATCCATCACGCGATGATCGATGGTGAGCGTTACATAGCAGCGCGGTCTGACGACGATGCGATCCTCACCGTCTTCGCTCACGACCACCGCACGCTTCTCCAGCTTGCCGACGCCGAGGATTGCGGACTGCGGTTGATTGATGATGATGGGCGTCGCCATGAGACTGCCGCTGACGCCGTGATTGGAGATCGTGAATGTGCCGCCGCGAACGTCCGCGGGTGTGAGTTGGTCCTCGCGTGCGCGACGCACCAGGTCGCCGAGTTCGCGCGCGATCTCGAAGAGATCGAGCGACTGCACATTGCGAACTACCGGAACCACCAATCCCTTGCCTTCGATGGCGGCGCCGACGCCGATATCGACGGTCTCGTGCATGAGCAATGCATCGGGCGTCCAGCGACTGTTCGCCTCCGGGACTTCCAGAATGGCGTCAACGCACGCCGCCACGAAGTACGCGGTGAGCGTCAGCGACGCGCCGCGCTGCTCGAATTCGGCGCGATGCCGTGCTCTGTGAGCGAGAACTGCGCTCATGTCCGCTTCGAACACCGTCGTCACGTGGGGCGCCGTATGAAGCAGACTCTCGACCATGCGCTCGGCGATACGCTTGCGTATCGATGAGTGCGGCGCTCGCCTGCCCGCCGCCTCCGCTGCAGGACTGACAGGAGGGCCTCGATCGATCGAGGCGCGACTCGACACATGCGCGAGCACGTCATCAACGGTGATTCTCCCCCCTGCTCCGCTGCCGGATATGGCGGAAGGGACGAGTCCATGCTGCTCAAGAAGACGGCGCACCGCCGGACTGCTGCGTCCTGCGGATAACACGTCCGCGTGTGCGGCGAGCGCTGCGACTCTCGGATCAGGCGTCGCAGTTCCGTTAGATCGCCCGGTTGAATCTGCAGCCTGCGATTTCGCGCTCAGGTCAGCGCTGCCAGATTGCACGATGGCGGCCGTCTGGATGATTCCCAGCAATTCTCCGGGCGCGATCTCTTCCTGCTCCTGCTTCAGCACTTCGTGCAGTACACCGCTTGCAGGTGCGGGGATTTCAATCGTGACCTTGTCGGTTTCCACCTCGATCAGAGGCTCGTTCTCGACGACAGCCTCGCCGACCGCTTTCAGCCAGCGCTGAACCTGCGAGCGCGTGCCTTCGGACTGTTCACTCGGCGCGCGCACTTCGATTGTTGAATTCATTCTTGAAGCTCATCAGCAGGAGGATAGGGATTCGGGATTCGGGATTCGGGATTCGGGATTCAGCTCACTGTCCGCCGCCCGCCATTCACTCAAGGATCAGATACTCGCGAGTTGTCGGACCGCCTGTACGATACGCTCGACGCTCGGCACGACCGAATCAAGCAGCAAAGGACTGTGCGGGCTCGGAATGTCCGGCATGGCGAGTCGCTCGATCGGCGCGTCCAGATCAAAGAACGCCTCTTTGACGAGCGTCGCTGCGATCTCGGCGCCGAATCCCGCGGTCAGATTGTCTTCGTGCACGATCAGGCAGCGACGGGTCTTACGAACCGAGGCGATGACGGCTTCGCGATCCCACGGCATGAGCGTGCGCAGGTCGAGCACTTCGGCGTCGACCTTGGATTCCTCCGCGGCAACCTCGCAGCGCTCGACCATGGCGCCCCAGGAGACGATCGTGAGTTCAACCCCCGCGCGGATGACCTTCGCTTTGCCAAAGGGTACGACGAACTCATCGCCCGGATACGGACGACGCGCCCAGGCTCCGTCCAGCATCGCGCGATGCTCGAAGAAAATGGTTGGATCGTTGCCGCGCAGAGCCGAACGCAACAGGCCTGCGGCATCCTCTGCATTGGACGGCATGGCGACACGCCAGCCGATCGCGTGCACGAACTGCACTTCGTTGCTCTGGCTATGCCATGGATCGCCGCATTTGAAAAAGCCGCCCGGCATCCGTACCACCATCGGCGCCGCGAACCGGTTGGCGGTGCGCCAGCGCATCGTGCCGCAATCGTTGAGCTGCTCCACTGCCGGATCCGCATATTTGCGAAACTGAATTTCCGGCACGGGCATGAGTCCGGCGAGCGCCATTCCGACCGCGCGACCAATGATCCCTTCCTCCGACAGGCTCGTGTCGAACACACGCGACTCGCCGAATTTTTCCTGCAAGCCGAGCGTCGCCGCATGCACGCCGCCCTTACGGCCGACGTCCTCGCCGAACACGACGACGCGCGGGTTCACTGCGAGCTCGTGTTCGAGCGTGCGACGGATGGCGGTCAGCATATTGATGCGCGGACCCGCGGGCTGTGCTGCCTCGGAAGCCCGGAGCGGCTCAATCCCTTCGGGCAATGATCCGCCCTGCACCTGCACCTCGATCGCGCTGTCTTCACGACGTTCACTGAATGCAAAACGCGTCGTGCGATTTCTATCGGGTTCGCTGCGTTGCTCGACTCGAATCAGCGCCTGTTCCACTTCGGCCGTGGCGCGCTTTTCGAGCGAGACCCAGGCATCCTGCGAAAGGGTCGCGGGGACCAACTGCTCACGCAACTTCAGAAGCGGATCACGCGCGCGCTCGGACGCAATTTCCTCGGCGGACTTGTACGTCTGTGTATCCTGCCCGGAGTGCCCTGACAGCCTCGGCACGACTACACGCAACAGCACAGCGCCATTGCCCGAGCGCACCGCATCGACGCCCTGTCGGATCAGAAGCGCTGCACGCTGAGGATCGCGACTGTCCGCTTCGATGATCTGCAGGTTGCGGAATGAAGCAAGGTTAGCCGCGATGTTTCCACCCGGCGTCTGCAGGTCCGATTTCACCGAGATGCCATAGCCGTTGTCCTCTATAAAGAAGAGAACCGGCAAGCGCTGCGTCGTCGCGATAGTCAGTGCAGACCAGAATCCATTGGTGGCCGTCGAAGCTTCACCTCCATGCACTACGGCGATGCCGCCTTCCCACGATGACTCGCGCAGCACCCGTGCTCGATAATGAATCGACTGCGCCCAACCCACGCCCGGGGTGTACTGCGCGCCCACTCCGCCGCAGGCCGGCAAAACACAGGCGCCTTGGCGTCGCGGCAGATTGAACACCACACCGATATCCCGGCCCTCACTCACGCTGCCAGTGCGCATCATCATCGACGCCAGCGCATCGTCGAGCGTCAGGCCCAGTGAAAGCATCAGCGGTCGCGAGCGGTAGTAAACGCCGACGCCGTCGTGTGCGCCCGTCAGCATCTGACCAAGAATGACCTGCGTGACATCGTGGCCGCGTGCGGTGAACTGGTAGAGAACCTTGCGCGCCGGCAACAGGCGCGTTTCCTCCAGGTCATCGAGCGCTCGCGACAGGAGGATGGTGTGAACGACGCGAGACCAATCGAAGTTCAGCGAACCGGATCCCGGGGATCGATCGAGTGCAACCGCGGACATCTCTCCACCCCTGCGAACTGGTAGCGACCAGCTGCAAGCGTAGGTCAGTTGGCGCAGCGTAAATCGTCAATTCCTGCCTTCCAGAGCCCATCTATTGGTGTTAATTTGCTTCCATCGTACTTTTTTTGGTGAGTTTCACTAATGAAACTGGATCGACTGGATGCCCGAATCCTGGCCGAACTGCAGGCCGATGGCCGTCTGTCCGTCGTGGAGCTGGGTGAGCGCGTCGGCCTCACCGGAACGCCGAGCGCGCGGCGCGTTCGGCAGCTCGAACAAAGCGGCGTGATCCTCGGCTACGCGGCCGTCCTCGAACCGAACAGGCTTGGCCTCAACGTGCAGGCGTTCGTGCAGGTGAAGCTCGACCGGCACACGGATGAAAACGTCGAACAGTTCCAGCGCGAGCTCGCCGCGCTCGAACAAGTCGTCAGCTGCTTTGCCACGACAGGCGAGTACGACTTCATGCTGCAGGTGGTCGCGCCGGATCTCGAAGCGCTCAGTGCACTCGTCCTGAAAAAGCTGCTGAAGATCTCATGCGTGCGCGATGTGCACTCGAGCATCGTGCTCGACACGATCAAGCGCTCGGCGCGCGTGCCGCTCGGGCATCTGACGTGAGCGGAGGCGACCGTCACTCGGAATGTGTCGCGGTACGCGTTAAAGCCAAGCGGCGGCCGTTAATCGTCCGTGACCGGTGCGCTCGTTGAGGGCCAGCCCGCGTCTGGAGGACGCTTTTCAGGACCGTCGCGTAAGTACATTCATGGATCAATGGCGTAGTTGAGGTGCGGAGTCCGTATCGCTTTCATTTTCACCTCTCCCGTTGGGAGAGGTCGCGCGCAGCGCGGGTGAGGGCGATGCATGTAGTGCCTCAAACGGACCTCGCGTCGCCGCGCTCCGCCACCCCTCACCCGCATTTTGTGCGACCTCTCCCACAAGGGGAGAGGTGAAGAAGAGATGCGCATCCGCTTAACTGAGCGCCATTGATCCATGTAGAGCTTTTGGGCGCAACGTCCCTTTGCGCGCAATCGAACAAAAGCGTTCTTCAGACTCAGACTGGCCTGCGCCATCCTATCCCTGAGGCTCGCTCGTCGGCGGCAGGAAAGAACAGCCTTCTCTTGAATGCTTGAACAAGCGCCACGTGAGCGCGCCTTCCATGCAGCACTCGGTGCAGCCCAATCACGGCGGCCGTGCGCGATCAGCTGTAAAGGCCGCGTCAAATTTCGTGAGCGACCATCAATGTGACGATGTTTGCGGCGAACTTGCGGAGGTCCTTACCCGCCGCCGCGTTTTCCGGAGAGGCCATTGCGGCCTTGAACGTCGGTTCATCCGGAAAATGCATCTCGACAATCTGATAGTACGGCGGCGCAGCGCCCCACGGCGCATCGACGCCGCGGTTCACAACGATGCGCGCGAGCCCCGGAATGCGCTCGACGAGCGGCCGATGCACTTGTGCGTAGTGCGCGTCGAATGAAGCCGTGTCGTCGGGCTGGCTGTAGAGGGCGATGAGTTTGTGCATGCTGGCCTTCGGAGGAGGATTGGAATTTCCTGAAAGTGAGTCGTGAGCTGTGAGTCGTGAGTCGTGATTCGTAAGAGCTGCGCCGCCGGCGCCCCCTTGTTTATATCTGCCGATTCACAACTCACGACTCACGACTCACCATCTCATGGCTCGGGACTCACGACACTGCTTGTTCGCTGACCATCGTCAGCACGTCGTAGCTCGCGACGGTCTCGCCATTCTGGTTGGTAATCTGCGTATCCCAGGCGACTTCGCCGTAGCCTTTATCCGCTCGCAGCGACTTGGACTTGCAGGTCAGCCGAACCTTGATGCGGTCGCCGGGTTTGACCGGCTTTACGAATCGCAGATGATCGATCCCGTAGTTCGCCAGCACCGGCCCATAGGGCGGATCGACGAACAGGCCCGCGGCCGCCGAGATCAGAAAGTATCCGTGAGCCACGCGACCGCCGAACAGCGGATTGCGCCGCGCCGCCTCTTCATCCATGTGCGCATAGAAGGTGTCCCCCGTCAGCGCGGCGAAGCGCTCGATGTCATCGAGGCTCACCTCGCGTTCAGTGGAGTTCAGACTGTCGCCGATCTGCAGATCGTGAAACGCCTTGCGAAACGGGTGCACGCCCGGATCTTTCTGCACCGCGCCTCGCGTCCAGCGACCCGTGACGGCGGCAATCGTTTGTGGACTGCCTTGTACCGCCGTGCGCTGCATGTAATGCATGACGCCGCGACTGCCGCCCATTTCTTCACCGCCGCCCGCACGGCCAGGTCCGCCATGCACCAGCGCAGGCATAGGCGAACCATGTCCGGTGGACTCCTTCGCGCAATCGCGATTGACGACCAGCAGTCGACCGTGCAGCGGCGCGAGCCCGAGCACGAACTCGGCCGCCGCTCCATCATCGGCCGTGAAGATCGAGGCGACGAGGCTTCCTTCGCTGCGACGCGCCAAGGCGATTGCTTCACCGTTCGACGCGTACGGCGCGATCGTGCACACGGGTCCAAACGCTTCGACGGTATGAATGGCTCGCGCCGATTTCGGATCGCGACAGAACAGCAACGCGGGCGCGACGAACGCTCCTTGTTGCTGGTCGGCGCCCGCAAGCTCGACCACGCTCGAATCGCCAGTCACCAGCTCAGCCTCGCGTCGCAACTCCGAGATACGGCCCAGCACTTCTCGACGTTGTGAAAGCGCGGCGAGCGGACCCATGCGGACCTGCTCCAGACGCGGATCGCCGACGACGATCTTGCTTAACGCGGCCTTGATCGCCTGCACAGTCGCATCGGCATGCGCCGCCGGAACGATCGCCTTGCGGATCGCCGTGCACTTCTGGCCCGCCTTCGAAGTCATTTCACGCACGACTTCGCGCACGAACAGATCGAATTCCGGCTGACCCGGCCCGGCGTCGGGCCCCAAAACGCAGGAGTTGATGGAGTCCGTCTCACTGATGAACCGCACGGAATTCGCGACCACGGCCGGATGCGTGCGCAATTTCTGCGCTGTGCTCGCCGAACCCGTGAACGACACCACGTCCTGGCACGTCAGGTGATCGAACAGATCGCCGGTGCTGCCGCAGATCAACTGCAGAGCGCCTTCCGGCAGGATGCCTGCCTCGACGACTCGTTGTACGACGAGCTCCGTCAGGTAGGAAGTCGTGGTCGCGGGCTTGACGATGGCAGGCACGCCGGCGAGCAGCGTAGGCGCGAGCTTCTCGAGCATTCCCCACACGGGAAAATTGAAGGCGTTGATGTGCACCGCAGCGCCTTCGAGCGGTACGCAAATGTGCTGGCCGACGAACGAGCCGGTTTTCGACAGCGGTTCGATGTCGCCGTCGATGTAAATGCGGCTGTTCGGGAACTCGCGCGCACCACGACTGGCGTAGGCGAACAGCGTGCCGATGCCGCCGTCGATATCGACCCACGAATCCGATTTCGTCGCACCAGTTGCGTACGACAGCGCGTAGAACTCATCCTTTTTTTCCGTGAGCAGCTTCGCGAGCCGCTTGAGCAGTCCGGCGCGCTCATGAAACGTCAGCTGCCGCAGCGCCGGCCCGCCGGTTTGCCTGGCGTGCTCGAGCACAGCACGAAAATCGACACCCGCCGAAGACGCCTCGGCAATCACCGCGCCGGTCGTAGCGTCGCGAAGCTGTTGCACGTCGCGATCGCCAGCCAGCCACCGGCCCTGAACATAGCTCTTCAATTGCATGACACTATCCTCAACTGATGCCGCGTACTGCGGGAAGGAGGGAGTAACCACATAGAGCACATAGAGCACATAGATCGGAGAAAGATATCGATCGAATTCAAATCCATTTTTGCGGCTTTCGCTGCTCCGAGCGCTTTCTCACCTTTGTGTTCTTTGTGTTCTTTGTGGTTACTTTTCTCCTGTATTTCTCTTATCGATCACGCGTTTCGCCTTGCCCATGGAACGTTCGATGGAGCCGGGCTCGCCGAGTTTCACTTGCACGCTGACGCCGACGTACGACTTCACGGCGTGGATGAGCTCCTCTACGGCGGCAGCGCTCGCCGCACCCGCAGCCGTGCCGGACGCCGGCTCGACGTGCACCGTCAATGAGTCGAGGCGACCCTCGCGTGTGACCTCGATCAGATAGTGCGGCGCGAGCGCTGAGATCTTCAGCAGGAGTTCCTCGATCTGCGTCGGGAAGACGTTCACGCCGCGAATGATGAGCATGTCGTCCGATCGCCCGACGATCTTCGCCATGCGCCGCATCGAGCGCGCAGTCGGCGGAAGCAGTCGCGTCAGATCTCGCGTGCGATAGCGGATGATCGGCAGCGCTTCCTTGCTGAGCGATGTGAAGACGAGCTCGCCGAACTCACCGTCGGCGAGGATCTCGCCCGTTTGCGGGTGGACGATCTCAGGATAGAAGTGGTCTTCCCAGATCACCGGTCCGTCCTTGGTCTCGATGCACTCGTTGGCCACACCCGGACCCATCACCTCGGACAAACCATAGATATCCACGGCGTCGAGCCCCATGACCGATTCGATTTCCGAGCGCATCGCCTCGGTCCACGGCTCGGCGCCGAAGATGCCCACCTTGAGCGAGCACTTGCACGCGTCGAGGCCCTGGCGCGCGAATTCCTCTGCAATCGCCAGCATGTAAGAGGGCGTCACCATGATGACGTCGGGCTCGAAGTCGCAGATGAGTTGCACCTGCTTCTGCGTCTGGCCGCCCGACATCGGTATGACCGTGCAACCAAGCCGTTCGGCGCCGTAGTGTGCGCCCAGTCCGCCGGTGAAAAGCCCGTATCCATAAGCGATATGCACGATGTCGCCGGGCCGGGCGCCCGCCGCACGCATGGAACGCGCCATCAACATCGCCCAGGTGTCGATGTCCTTCGCCGTGTAGCCCACGACCGTGGATTTGCCGGTCGTCCCGCTCGAGGCATGCACGCGCGCGACCCGCTCGCGCGGCACGGCAAACATTCCGAACGGATAGTTCTCACGCAAATCGCCCTTGGTGGTGAACGGAAATTTACTCAGGTCCTCGATCGAATGCAGATCTTCCGGATGGACGCCCATCGCCGCGAAGCTCCGGCGATAATGAGGAACGTTGTCGTACGCATGCCGCAGCGTCCACTTCAGTCGCTGCAATTGCAGGGTGCGCAATTCATCCTGACTTGCGGTTTCGACTGGCTCGAGGTCCCCCGGCGACGGTTGCTTGACAGGCACGATGTTCCCTTACCTTGTGGTTGACCGTTGACAGTTGACGGTCAGAACTGCCGCTGCCGGCTTTGCGCGCAACTCACAACGTCTGCTCCTATTCGATCACGCGGCCCGCGAGCTGGTGCGAGCGGCCGCGGAACAGGGCGATGCATTCGCCCTTCTGATTGTGCACCGTCACGTCGTACACGCCCGTGCGCCGCGAGCGTGACTGCTCCTGAGCAGTTGCGGTCAACTCATCGCCGAGATTTCCAGGCGACAGAAAGTCGATCATGGCGCCGGCGGCGACAGTGACTGTGTTGTACGAATTGCAGGCGAACGCGAACGCGCTATCGGCCAGCGTGAAGATCAGACCGCCGTGACAGATGTGGTGACCGTTCACCATGTCTTTACGCACGAGCATGGCGAGCCGTGCATAACCTGGACGCACTTCGAGAATGCGGATGCCGAGCGTCTGGGATGCGCGGTCCTGTTCGAACATGAGGCGCGCAGCCTCTTCCGCCACTTTTTGCGCATCTGACAAAACGTTCATGGCGGTCCTGCCGCTGTCCGTCCGCTTATCTTCCGGTGAACTTCGGCGCACGCTTTTCGGTGAAAGCGGCGACGCCTTCGCTGTAGTCGTGCGAGCGGCCGAGTTCGCGCTGGAAGTCGCGCTCCTGATCGAGTTGCTGCTCGAGCGACCGACTCCAGGATTCATAGATCGCCTGCTTGGTGCGCGCCAGACCATGCGTCGGCGCGCCGGCCAGTTGCATTGCGAGCGAGTCGATCGTGTTCTTGAAGTCGCCATCCTCCACGCAACGCCAGATCAGACCCCATTGCGCCGCCTGGTCAGCCGGCAACTTTTCCGCGAGCAGTGCGAGCCCGAGCGCGCGCGCATTGCCGACCAGGCGCGGCAGAAACCAGGTGCCGCCGGAGTCCGGCACGAGGCCGAGCTTGCTGAACGCCTGCACAAAACTCGCTGAGCGAGCAGCGATCACCAGATCGCACGCCAATGCGATGTTCGCGCCCGCGCCGGCGGCGACGCCATTTACCGCAGCAATGACCGGCATCGGTAGATTGCGAAGCGCGAGCACCAGCGGCTTGTAGTAGTTGTCGATGGAGTCGCCGAGATCCACGCCCTGCCCGCCCGGCGCGACGGCCCGATCGCCGAGATCCTGACCGGCGCAGAAGCCCCGACCGGCGCCCGTCAATACCAGCACTCGTGCGGTCTGGTCGCTCGCCAGCTTCTGCAGGACGTCGCGCACTTCGAGGTGCATCTCGACGTTGAAGCTGTTCAGGCGGTCCGGACGATTCAATGTCAGCCGCGCAACGCCATCGCTGAGATCGAAAAGAATGTTCTGGTAGTTCATATCATCGCTCGTCGTAATTCAGTTCCAGTTCGGGAGTCGTCGGCAACGACTGGCAAGCGAGCACGAAACCGGCTTCGACCTCCCACGGCTCCAGCGCGTAGTTCGTCGTCATCGTGACCGCGCCTCGCGTGACGCGCGTCCGGCACGTTGAACATACACCCGCGCGACACGAGTAAGGCAGCTCCAGTCCTGCGTTCTCCGCTGCTTCAAGAACCGTCGCGGCGCCCTGCGCCATCGAAAAGCTCCGCCGACGGCCGTCCATCACGACCGCAACCTGCGTCGAGCCCTTCGCCGCCGCGGGTCGCGCGTCAGGTTCCGTTTGTGCGAGCGATTGATCGGTGCGCAGCGTATCCGTGGCGAACCGCTCGGAATGGATGCGGGCGGCGTCGACGCCAATTTTCAGCAGCGAATCGCGCACGCCATCGATCATCGTGCCCGGACCGCACAGAAAGAATGCGTCGATGTCGTGCGACTTGAACACGTCGCGCGCCAGCAGCGCGACCTTCGCGTCGTCGAGTCGGCCGTTGAACAGATCCACGTCCTGCGGTTCCCGGCTCAGGATGAAGTACAGCGAGAGGCGCTCGGGATAGCGGTCCTTCAGCGCCAGCAATTCCTCCGCGAACATGATCGTCGCTGTCGTGCGATTGCCGTAGAACAGGAAGAAGCGGCTCAGCGGTTCCTGCACCAGCACGTTTCTGAGAATTCCGAGGATCGGCGTAATGCCGCTGCCGCTGGCGAACGCACAGTAGGTACGCGCAGCGCCCGGTTCCGGCTCGGCAAAGAACCTGCCCGTCGGAGTCAAGACCTCGATCATGTCGCCGACGCGCACCTGCGAGGCGAGGTGCTGCGACATGCTGCCCCGATCGTGCAACCGCACGCCAATGTGCAAATGCCGATCATCGGCGCGGCTGCAGATCGAATAGGTGCGTCGCACTTCACGCCCATCGATCGTGGCGCGCACGCCCACGTGTTGTCCCGGCAGGAAGCGGTACGCCTGACGCAGATGTTCGGGGACTTCGAAGCCGATGCATAACGCATCGCTCGCCTCCGGACGCAGCTCAGACACCTTCAACGGATTGAATGTCAGCATTTTAGAAGAAGGTATTAGTGACCAGTGACTGGTGAATAGTAAGAAAGACGTTCGCAACGGCGTTTAGCTCGGACAATTCACTAGTCACCAGTCACTATTCACTTCCTCAGATGCACTTGAAGTATTCGAACGGCTCGAGACAGGCCGAACACCGGTAGAGCGCCTTGCAGGGCGTCGATCCGAATTCGCTCACGAGCTGCGATCGCGGCGAATCGCAGCGCGGACATTGCACCTCTGGCTCACGAAATACATGGCGCGGATGACTGACTGCGTGGGCGGGCGGCGCAATGCCGTACTCCTTCAACTTTTCGCGCGCGCTCTCGGTGAGCCAGTCGCTGGTCCAGGGCGGCGACAGCACGGAATCGATGCTGATTTCGTCATACCCGGCGGTTTCAAGTCTGGACCTGATCGCACTCTGAATGACTTCGGTGGCGGGACAACCGGTGTAAGTGGGAGATACACCGACTGCTACGCGTTGCGCCTCATCGCTGCGCACATAGCGAATCAAACCGAGTTCGACCACGCTGAGCACCGGGATCTCGGGATCGGGCACCTCCGCCAGCAATCGCCAGACATCGCGCTCGACACGCGCGGCGGAACTCTCGGTACTTTCGATGGAGTAGCTCACGCCGTCCTACCACTGCACGCCAGGATAAGCGCGTTGCATGTACTGCATCTCGGCGAGCAGACGGCTCAAATGATCGCTGTGCTGCCCACGCTTGCCATGCCAGACATACGCGATATCGGCTGGTCTCGCGAGCGTCGCTTCCCGCAGCACCTGATCGATCCGATCGGACCACGAGGGCCGCAGGGTCGCTAAATCCGGCGCGATGCCCAACGCGGCGGCTTGCTGGTCGATGTCGCTGGGCGCGAAGAGTTCGTGTGTGAACCTCCACGATGCATTCAGGGCGGTTTCGACGCGTCGATGACTTTCCTGCGTGCCGTCTCCGAGACGCACGATCCATCCTGAGCTGAAGCGATAGTGGTAGCGCGTTTCTTTCAGAGCCTTGGCGGCCAACTCCGCGAACTTCGTTTCAGCGGAAAACTGCAATCTCTCGAACAGTTCGAGCTGCCACGCGTCGATCAGGAACTGGCGGACGATCGTGTGTCCGAAATCGATGTTGGGTTGCTCGACGAGATTGAGATTGGCGAAGTCCGCCGGATCGCGCAAAAACGCGAGATCGTCCTCGGTGCGCCCCCTGCCCTCGAGTTCTGCGGCAAACGACAAGAGGTAACGAGCCTGCCCCAGCAGATCGAGAGAAATGTTGGCGAGCGCCAGATCCTCCTCCAGCGCGGGCGCATGACCCACCCACTCGCCGAGTCGCTGCGCCAGAATCAGGCTGGTGTCGCCCAGGTGCAGCGCATAGCGATAACGAAGCTCATCCGGCGCCGCCTGCGCCTGCGTTGCGGATCGCGCAGCGGTCATAGGTTCTTGACCTCGTCCGGAATCGAATAGAAGGTCGGGTGCCGATAGACCTTGTCCTTCGCCGGTTCAAACAGCGCATCGGCTTCCGCGGGATCGGACGCGATGATGCTCGATGAGCGCACCACCCAGATGCTGACGCCTTCCTGACGTCGCGTGTAGACATCGCGCGCATGCTCGATCGCCATTGCATCGTCAGCCGCATGAATGCTGCCGACGTGCTTGTGCTCGAGTCCGGCCCGGGCGCGGATGAAGACTTCGTAGAGAGGCCACTGCTGCTGGGATTGGCTCATATATATGTGTACCGGGAGTGAGTTGTGATTCGTGAGTCGTGAGTGGGAAGACCGGGGCTCCGGATCCGGAGTTCTTTCGACTCACGACTCACGATTCACGACTCACGATTCCGCC
>JBOHZJ010000226.1:0-4521 GCA_050738395.1 Steroidobacter sp. | reverse complement strand
CCTTCTGCTGATCATCGAAGACGACCCGAATTTTTCCCAGGTGCTGGCGCAGTTCGCCCGCGAGAAAGGCTTCAAGGCCGTGATTGCGCACACGGCCGCGAGCGGCGTCGCGCTGGCGAAGCGCCTGCGGCCAGTCGCTATCACTCTTGATCTGCTTCTGCCCGACAGGAACGGTCGTGTAGTGCTCGACATCCTGAAACATGATCCGGCGTTGCGACACATTCCGGTGCATGTCATCTCCGTCGAGGAGGAACGAGAACGCTCGTTGCAACAGGGTGCGGTGTCCTATCTGCAGAAGCCGGTGACCAAGCAGGCGCTCGACAAGGCGCTCAGCGACACCATCGATTTCGTCACCCGACCTGTCAAGTCGTTGCTGATCGTCGAAGACGACGCCGTGCAGCGCGCCTCTCTGCTCGAGCTGATCGGCGAAGAGGACGTGATGACCACTGCGGCGGCGACGGCCGGTGAGGCGCTGGCGGCGCTCGAGACTCATCGCTTCGACTGTGTCGTGGTCGATCTCGTCCTGCCCGACATGAACGGCCTCGAACTGATCAGGGAAATGCAGTCTCGTTACGCGGAGCGCTCGCCGCCGGTGATCGTCTACACCGCCAAGGCGCTCTCGCGTAAGGAGGAGACGGAACTGCGGCGACTCTCCGAAGCGATCATCGTCAAGGACGTTCGTTCGCCGGAAAGGCTGCTCGATGAAACCGCGCTGTTCCTGCATCGCGTGCAGTCG
The DNA here is from genome assembly GCA_050738395.1 of Steroidobacter sp. Taxonomy (GTDB): domain Bacteria; phylum Pseudomonadota; class Gammaproteobacteria; order Steroidobacterales; family Steroidobacteraceae; genus Steroidobacter. The sequence continues at coordinate 3,785 of JBOHZJ010000226.1, read as the reverse complement.
AAGCTGCCGGAATCCAAGCGACGCCTGATCGAGCAGGTGCACCGCGAGGACTCCGCGTTGTCGCAACGCAAAGTCCTGGTCATCGACGACGATGTACGCAACATCTTCGCGATCACTGCGGCCCTGGAAACCTACAGGATGGAGGTCCTGTACGCGGAAAGCGGCAAGGCGGGGCTCGAACTGTTGCAGTCGCAGCCGGACATCGATGCGGTGCTGATGGACGTAATGATGCCGGAGATGGACGGCTATGAGGCGACGCGAAAGATCCGGGAGATCGACCGCTTCAGGGCTCTGCCGATCATCATGGTGACCGCCAAGGCGATGAAGGGCGATCGCGAAAAATGCCTGGCCGCGGGCGCCTCCGACTACATCACCAAGCCCGTGGACATGGACCAGCTGCGCTCGCTCTTGCGCGTCTGGCTCTATCGCTGACCCGCGCATGACTCCGCAAGAAGCGTCAGGTCCGCCTCCTGGTTCCGGGCAGGATCCGCAGATCCGCGAGATGGGCGCCTTGCTCGAGGCTGTTTACGATCGCAGCGGCGTGGATTTTCGGGATTACGCGCACTCCTCACTGCGCCGGCGCATCGACAGGTGCGTCGCCGAAGAGAATGTCGCTGCGATTCCCGATTTGCACCAGCGTGTGCTGGACGACGACGCATGTCTGCATCGCGTGATTCTCAGGCTCACGCTGCCGGTCACTTCGATGTTCCGTGATCCGCAGTTCTTCCGCCAGTTTCGCGAACGCGCCGCGCCGATGCTGCGGACGCATCCGTTCTTGCGTGTGTGGGTGGCAGGGTGTTCCACCGGACAGGAACTCTGGTCCCTCGCAATCCTGTTGCACGAAGAAGGGCTTTACGAACGAGCGCGCATCTATGCAACCGATCTGCATCCCGCCGTACTCGCTCGCGCGCAGGAAGGCGTCTACCCGTTGTCGCTGATGCAGGACTACACCCGCAATTATCAGGCGGCCGGCGGTCGCGGCGAGTTCTCCACCTACTACACGGCCGACGCCGACGCGGTCGTCATGCGCTCCTTGCTCCGCAGCAACATCGTATTCGGCGTGCACAACCTCGTCAGCGATGGCTCGTTCAATGAGTTTCAGGTCATCTTCTGTCGCAACGTGATGATCTATTTCAATCGCTCGCTCCAGCGTCGCGTGCATACGCTGCTCTACGAGAGTCTCGCGCCATTCGGATATATGGGCCTCGGTCGCAGCGAATCCGTGCGGTTCTCTCCGCATGAAGAACACTATGAAGCGATCTGCCCGAGGGAACGCCTCTACAGGAAGATCGGATGATACTGATCGGCGGTTCTCTGGGCGGAGCCAAGGCCGTGCAGAAGTTGCTGCACGATCTGCCGCCTCAATTTGGACCGGCCATCGTGGTGTGCCTGCACCGGCACAGGGACTCGCACGACGCGCTGCGCGATCATCTGCAGGTGGACTGTTCTCTGGCCGTGGAGGAACTCATCGACAAGCAGTTGCTCGAACCCGGTCGCGTATACCTCGCGCCGCCCGACTATCACGCGCTCATCGAGCGAGGCTACGTGAGCCTCTCGATCGACGAGCCAGAGCGCTACGCACGCCCGTCGATCGACGTGCTCTTCGAATCAGGGGCCCGCATCCTCGGCGCCGGCGCGATAGCCGTGATCCTGTCCGGCGGCGGCAGCGACGGCGCGCGTGGGGCGGCGCTCATCGAGAGCCGCGGCGGCGGCGTCCTGGTACAGGATCCCGCCACTGCTCAAAGCCCCGAGATGCCGACCGCCGCGATTCGCGCAACGCGTGCTGCGCTCGTCGCGCCGCTCGATCGTCTTGCAGCGGCGCTGCTGGAACTGACGCAAACCAGATGGGAAGTAAAAAATGGATAACGATCAAAAGGTAAACATACTGCTCGTCGACGATGATTCCGCGAATCTCACCGCACTCGAAGCAGTGCTGGAATGCCTCGGGCAGAATCTGGTGAAAGCCGAATCGGGCGCCGAGGCGCTACGCTGCGTCCTGAAGCAGGACTTCGCCGTCATCCTGCTCGATGTGCAGATGCCGGACATCAACGGCATCGAAGCCGCCGCGATGATTCGTGACCGCGAGCGTTCGCGGCATACGCCGATCATCTTCCTGACGGGGGTGGTGAGAACCGCGGAGATGATGTTCAAGGGATACTCGGCAGGCGCAGTCGACTATCTGATGAAGCCGGTTGTCTCGGGAATCCTGCGCGCCAAGGTCGAAGTGTTCGTCGAACTCGCGATAGCCCGCCAGAAACTTCAGGAGGAGGTGGCCGAACGCGCACGCATCGCGGGCGAGATATCCAAGCTCAACATGGCGCTCGAACAGCGCAACCAGGACCTGATCGCCGCCAACTCGGACCTCGATGCGTTTGGCCACTCCGTGTCGCATGATCTGCGCACTCCTCTCAGGCACATCCATGGCTATGTCAGCATGCTCGAGGAGTCCGCCCGCGAAAAACTCGATGCGGAAGAGCGCCGGCAACTGAACATCATTCGTGAAGCCGCTCGGCGCATGAGCCAGCTCATTGACGATCTTCTCGCCTTCTCCCGCATCGGCCTCACCGAGATGCACAAGGAGTCGGTGGATATGGGTGCGCTCGTTCGCCGGATAGTGAGCGATCTGCAGCCGGACACCACCGGTCGGCAGATCGACTGGAGCCTGGGTGAGCTGCCTTGCGTGCTCGGCGATCCGAATCTCCTCCATCAAGTCTGGACGAATCTCGTAGAGAACGCGATCAAGTACACGCGTCCGCGCGAGCGCGCTGTGATCGACATCGGCGCCTTGACTCAGGACAACGAGATCATCTTTCACGTTCGCGACAACGGCGTGGGCTTCGACGCGGCGCGCGCCGTTCGACTTTTCGGCGTCTTCGAGCGCATGCACTCGGACCAGGAGTTCGAAGGCACCGGCGTCGGGCTGGCGAACGTACGCAGGATCGTCCAGAGACACAACGGGCGAACGTGGGCGGAAGCGAAACCAGAGGAAGGCGCGACGATCTATTTCACCCTGCCGACGCCCTGAACGCGCCGTAATAAGACCTCGCATCCGGGCTGCGTCCTGACGACCAGCCGATAGTTAGAGCGAGTGGGCCGCTACTGTGTCAGTGCGCGCGCCTGCGAGACTAAGCTCATCGTGTCCTGTTGTCGCAACATAGCGAAACAGTTTTCGCGATCATCTTCGACCACGCGATCGGAGCCCCTCGCCTCTCGTCAGATATTTCTCACCGAAGCGATCGACGATCGGAACACTTCGGTGTGCGACGATGTCCAACGGCGAACTGGCCGTCCACCCGCGAGCTGCCTGCCCGGCGAGCTTCGAATCGTCTGGTCTCGCTGCAGCGTCGGATGTGGATCAATTACCTCGCGGGTAATTGCGACTACGGATCGTGGATAGCAGAGTGCCGCTACAGAGCTGATTGAAATGACGAACGTCCCGCGCTACATGCATCTGAACTGCCGTCGCGAGCACCAGGATGCGTCGCAGTCCGACAGTCAGACGCAATGCGGCGATACGCAGGTTGTATCCAGGCAGCGACTCTCTCAGTTGATTGGACCGCTGCAGTCGACCCGCAGTGCAATGGCGGTGCGCGATCACAATGGCGAACTGCTCATTACCGACGGCCCGTTCGCAGAGACGAAGGAGCAGATGCTCGGCTAACGTGGGCGCAGGCGAAGGAGAGTTCGCGACGCTGGCGATCTCATCCAGAGATATGTCCTGGGCGAAATGACTCTCGATATACCACAGAGCTTTCTGTACGGGATTCATGCGAGCTCTTACAAGC
>JBOHZJ010000225.1:0-5241 GCA_050738395.1 Steroidobacter sp. | reverse complement strand
AGGCAGTACAACTGGAAGATCGGCGATCGACTCCCGATCGGCACGTCCATCTGGACAACGAAAGACGGCGCCAGCACCTGGTTCTTCGATGTGGTCGGCACATTCGATCCGTCCGACCTCGCGGGCCTGCCGACGTTCTATTTCAACCATAGCTATTTCGAAGAGAACAGTTCATTCGGCAACGGCGTCGTTCACTATTACCTCGTCGGTCTCGACGATCCAGCCAGAGCGACGCAGATCTCGCTGGCCATCGATGCGCTGTTCGAGAACTCCACCAACGAGACGCGGACGCAGACCGAATCGGCGCTTGCGCAGATGCAGCTCAAGCAGATCGGCGACATCAACTTCATCGTCAATGCGATCGTCGGCGCGGTGTTGTTCACACTGCTGTTCCTCACGGCAAATACCATGGCGCAGTCGGTACGCGAGCGCACTTCGGAACTCGCGGTGCTGAAGACGCTCGGATTTTCAGACGCCAAAGTGCTGACGCTGGTGCTGGTCGAAGCGCTTCTCTTGTGCGTCTTCGCCGCGGGCGTCGGTCTTCTCCTGGCGAATAGCGCATTCCCGGCCCTCAAGCCGATCTTCGGCGCGTTTCGCATGCCGATGGTCGTGATCGCGATGGGCGGCGGTATGGCGCTGTTGCTGGCGCTGCTCAGCGGCCTGCCGCCCGCATGGCGCGCGAAGCAGCTCAACATCGTTGACGCATTGGCGGGAAGATAGGCGAAGCGCCGTTGCGCGTTACGCGTCGTGCGCGAGAGCGTGAGCCGAGATCTTGCGGACAACCGAAACTCACAACGGGCCCAGAGAAATACGAATGACGCTCTTCAGACAAATCCGCGCAGTAACGGCGATGAACCTGCGCAGCCTGCCGCAACGCCTTGGGACGTCGCTCGTGATCGTCATCGGCATTGCAGGCGTGGTCGCGGTGCTCGTCTCTGTTCTTGCGATGTCGACCGGCATGCTGCGGACCATGAATAACGCCGGCAGAGACGATCGCGTGATCATCCTGCGCAACGGTTCGGCGGCCGAGAACGGCAGCGCCCTGCCGCGTGGCGCCGTGCGACTCGCGACCGAGGATTCCGCCATCAAGCGCGACAGCGACGGCAAGCCGATCGTTTCGGCGGAAGCCGTGCGCCTGACCATCCTTTACAAGAAGGTCGACGGCGCAGAGGTGAACGTCACGATGCGCGGAGTGGGGCCGAAGGTGCTGGCGTTGCGACCCGAGATGAAGATCATCGATGGGCGCATGTTCAATCCGGCGGTGAACGAGATCATCGTCGGCAAGGCTGCAAAGGCGCAGTTCAAGGGACTCGACATCGGCGACAAAGTCAGCACGCGCGGAGCGACCTGGATCGTCGTCGGGACGTTTTCCTCCGGAGGCGACTCGCATGAATCCGAGCTGATCGCCGACGCCGACACGTTGATTTCGGCGGTTGGGCGCGGCGGGCATCAGAGCGTCACCGTCATGTTGCGGTCCGCGGCTGCGTTCCAGCAGTTCAAGGATTCGCTTTCAGCCAATCCGGCGCTGGCGGTGGATGTGCACCGCGAGCGCGAGTACTACCAGCAGCAGTCACGCACGATCGGCCGCGTGATTACGATCATCGCCTACGTCGTCGGCGGCATCATGGCGATCGGCGCCGTCTTCGGCGCCCTGAACACCATGTACTCGGCGGTGAGCGCACGACTGCGCGAGATCGCCACGTTGCGCGCGATTGGCTTTGGGTCCACTGCAATGGTGGCGTCTGTATTGGCGGAGGCGCTCCTGCTCGCGCTGATCGGCGGCGCGATCGGTGCGTTGCTCGCGTGGCTGTTCTTTAACGGCGATACGGTCAGCACCTCCGGCGGAGGAGTGGGCGGGCACCTGATCTTTGAACTCACCGTGAGCGGGCCATTGATCGCGATCGGCATCATCTGGGCCTGCGTCATCGGGCTGCTCGGCGGGCTGTTTCCAGCAGTGCGCGCGGCGCGATTGCCGGTCGCGACCGCGTTGAGGGCGGTATAGGCAAATGGCCAACGGCCGATGGCGAACTGGCCCGTAGCCAGAAGCGGTTGGCGGTTGGCGGTTAGTTCAGAAGCGCTCTGCGTCGCTATATCTCAAGATGAGAGGCAGCAGGCTGTATGTAGAGGCGCGAGTGCGCTCTGAACTAACCGCCAACCGCTAACCGCCAACCGTTTCTTCACTGGGTTGACCTTTCCCATACACGGACGGACGCTACCTGCATTGGGAGATCTCATGCAGTTCAGGCGCATCATATTTGTTGCGGCGTGCATCGCCTGTCTGCCCATTGAGCCAGCGTTCGGCATTGAGGGGCAGCCGGAGTCCCATCCGAACGCAGACAATCCTGCCGAGTGGCGAAATCTCGCTCTGCAGCGCGCTTTTGCAATGGCAAGCTCGGTCGATGATCCCTATCGTCGCGCCGAAGTGCTCGCGAGCATTGCGCGCACCCAGGCGTCGACAGGCGATGAAAGCGCGGTGAATCGCACGATTCATCAGGCGCTCGCGGCAGCGGCGCAGGTCAGAGAAGTTGCGTTTCGCGGCTGGGTTTTGCACGACATCATGCAGGCGCAGATCGCAGCGGAAGATCTGTACGGTGCACGCGAGACTGCCAGTCGCATAGAAGCGGATCGCCCGCACGGCGCGGCCCTGGCATTCCTCGCGAACCTGCAGCTTCGCGGCGGCGATCTCGATGCGGCGCAGGCAACCGCGCGAAAAATACGCGACGTGGGCGCGCAGGGGGAAGCGTTGCGACAGATCGTCGCGGTTGAGGCGGCGCGTGGTGAAGTAAACGCGGCCCGCAGCGTGCTGCCTCTCATCAAGGATTCGTTTTACCAGAGACTGGCGCGCGGCGACGTCGTCGTCGAAGAAGTACGCGCGGGGAACATAGATCGTGCGTACGAACTCGCAGAGCGTGCGCGACGCCGTGATCGCGCAGAGATCTACGGACGCATCGCACTGGCGCGGGTCGAGGCGTCGGACCTGCGCGGCGCAGCCGAGACGCTGCAGAAGATCGACGACATTCTGCACCGTGCAGTCGTTCAGGGGCGCATCGCGGCGGCTCACGCGCAGGCGGGTGAGAAGGACGTTGCCGCGCGATTGTTTGTGTCGGCGATTGGATCGGTCGAAGGAGCCGAGAGCGCCGAGCGCAAGGCGCTGATCCTTGCGCAGATCGCGCGTCTGCAGGCCTCGGCCGGCGATCGGACCGCTGCACGCGAGACCCTGCGACGCGCTCGCGTGCTCGCCAATCGCATGGCGACGGGCGAGGAGCGTGATGACACGGTGGACTACATCGCGCGCGGCCAGGCGCGAGCCGGCGACGCCGCTGGCGCGCTCGATTCGGCGCTGCAACTGAATGATCGCGTCGCGCGCGCGCTGCTCGTTCGCGATGTCGTGACGCTGCAGAGGGACGCCACCAGCACCTCGGCGTCGGCGAGCGCGGCCGCGTTCGACGATCCGCTCATCGAAGCCGCCGCACAGTTCGGGGTGCTTGGCGTGCAGTTATTGCGGACCGCTCAGCCGCTGTCGCATGACGCTATCGAGATTGCTCGGGCCGCCGTTCGAAGAATCGATGATCGGCAGTTGCGGCCGGCGGCTTTCTCGGCCCTTGCAGCCGCACGCCTGAGATCAGGCGACGTTGAAGCGAGCGGCGCTATTTTTCGCGAAGCGCTTGCGGCTGCCGAATCGCTCGAACGACCGGAGCAGCGCGCGGCCGCTCTCGTGCGAATCGCAACCGCGCTTGACGATCGCCTGATATTTCTCGGCCAGCCGGCGGACGCCGCCGCAGATAAAGCTGAGAACAAAGACGTCCGTAGTCCGTAGTCAGAATGGGAATCCCTTCAGAAGGGCGGCCTTCTGGCCCACGGACTACAGACTACGGACTAGCGGAGCAGACTAGCGAAGCAGGTCAGCTCGTCACGCCGCCGAGATAGTCCGCCTTGGTAACCTCCACGCCGTTGTGACGCAGCAGCGCGTAGGCCGTGGTCACATGGAAGAAGAAGTTCGGCAAGGCCCAGTGCCGCAGAAAAGCCAGGCCGGGGAATGTAAACGTGGTGCGCGGCGTCGGAATGGTAATCGTGCGTTCCTCGGAGCCGTCGATCTGTGCGGGCTTGAACCCCTGCAGGTAGTCGATCGTCTTGTCGACTCGCGCGATCAATTGGGGAATCGTCGTTTCCACGTCTTCAAACTTCGGCGGCTCGAGGCCGGCAAGTCGCGCCGCGGCGCCTTTGGCGGCGTCGCTTGCGATCTGTACCTGGCGGATCAGCGGGAACATATCTGGATACAGCCGGCTGGTCGCCAGCACGTTGGGGTCAAATTTCTTCGCCTCGGCGTGCGCGAGGCCTTTTTCGAGAATGACCTTCAGGCTCTTCAGCGAGTGCAGGAAAGTCGGGATAGACGCTTCGTACATCGAGATGCTCATGGCGAGACCTCATTGAGGTGAGTGGATAACGGCGCGCGATTATGGCGCCGCCGCCCGCGACTGATTCCTCGCGCCAGGTCACCACTGTGATGAGCGCGGCGCGAGTTATCGTCCGGTCAGGATCGAGGTAGCGGCTTCGCGGCCGAGTTCGAAAACACTCAGGCGACCCGCGGTTGCATCGATTGCTGTCACCGATGCGTGATCGGGACGGAAACAGACGACCTGTTCACTGCTCGTCGCAGCGCCCACCGCAACGTTGATCGCAATGAAGTGCGTGAAGATGACGCAGTCGCGCGGCATGGCGATGAGCGAATCGACGAGTGCGCGCCGCCAAACGAGGTAATCGATCGAGCCGTCAGGCGCGGTCGCATGTAATCGCGCCCACGTTCCCTGCATTGCGGCGCCCAACCATTCGCGGCGCGCGGCGAGTTCGATCGGCGGCGAAGGTATCTCGGCCACCGGCGGAAAACTTTGAATGGTGCAATCCCAGAGCTCCGAGAGCGGGGCCGCTGTCTCCCGGCAGCGCCGCAGCGGACTGGTATAGATCGGGACGAGCGCATGTGAGCTAGCAAGGGCTTGCGCAGTCGCTCGCGCCTGCGTCTGACCGAGAGCGTCGAGGCCGGGATCCGGATCTTCGCCCCACGAGGCGGAGGGCCTGGCGTGTCTGATGAGATAGAGGCGGGGCATTGGAAAAAGAAGTGACTGGTGACTAGTGGCTGAATCTGCTCCTGATAAGGAGAAGAGCCGCGAAAGACCGCATAAAGGACGGGCAAAAACAGATGTGCAAGAGCGCGCGAGCGTCACTCTGTCGGCACCGGATCAATCC
>JBOHZJ010000224.1:0-17820 GCA_050738395.1 Steroidobacter sp. | reverse complement strand
CGTCAGAACGGGCGTTGGTTATTGCGCTCGACCGGGTACGCATGGACGCCTCGGTCGAGCGTCCGCCTGCCGGCGCTGATTTCAGGACCGCGCACAACGTATTCACGCAGCGGCTCTGAAAAGCATTCTCGAGAACCGGGCTGGCCCACTCACGAGCGCCGCCGACGCGGCCCTCCCATTACTCGCTCAAAGCTGTTCGGGAAGCGTCGCTTGCACCGCGAGGCGTCCTGAATCGAGCGGCGTGCTGGCGTTTGCTGCGCTCAGCGCTTCGCGTGCGCGTTGTTGATAGCGAAGGGCGGAAATGCGCAGGTTGTTGCCTTCGACGTGGAATGGCGTCTGCGCCATATACGCTATGGCGCGCAGCACGCCGAATTCGCTGACCAGCGGTTCAGCGAGCAGAATGCCGCCATAGCGTTGCACGTCGAGATATTCCTGGTCCGACTTGCGCCATACGCGCCGCTTGAACTCATCGAAGTCTTCCGGCCAGATGCGGTCGATCCGGTTCACATTGAACATCGGGCCGCGCAGCGTTTTCACATGCTCTGCGATTCCCTTGATCAGCATCTCGCACGGCAGTCGTTCTTCCACGTCGGCCGAAACGCATTCCTTGTGCGGCCACGTAAGCCCGCGCGCTTTCGCCGCTTCCTGCAGATAAGCGCTCCAGAGCAGATTGTCGATCACCTCGATGACCGGAAACTCGAGATGATTTCGCTCGTTCTGGTAATAGGGCCAATAGTAGGAAGCCCATCGCAGCGGGTTCGGCGTCTTGGCGCCGAGAACGCGGCGTGGGAAGACCAGAACGCGGCGCTTCTGATCGTAGGTCTCTCTGCCGTTGAGCTGACCGTACTGTTGATCTCTGGAACTGACGAACTTGATCTGTATTTCAGCCGGCAGCGTGCCGAAGAAATCGCCGAAGGCTGTTTCGATCGCTTCTGTTCGATGGGAAACGAGAGTCCGGAACTGTTCCATGCAGGTGTGACGATCGCCGCTCTCACACGCCACGCCAAGTAGCGGAAACAGAGCGCCTGCCCAGACGATAAACACCCTCAACATCGCCGCCGACCCCGATCCTGGCCACCAGGTTCACGTCCTCCCCATTACTCGAGCGCCGCGTCATGCAAGGGCTCCACGTAGCCTGCATCGAGATAAGCAACTAACGATGCGCCCGGCGCGAAGTTCCGTCAGCGCTCGCAAACCGGTTCGTGCAGCAGAGATGACAGCGCGATGCACAGATTGACGCTCGCAACATCTCCGGCGTCGGTGGAGACATGTCGGGTCGATCGCGCCAGCAGATCGCGCGCGTCGTCTGCCTGTAACGTCCGGTCGCGCGCGAGCAGTAGCGCCACGCCGCCGGAAATGCTGGCGGCCGCGAGAGAACTACCTGACATAAAGTCGTAGCGTCCACCGGGCGCGAGCGTCAGCACATCGCGTCCCGGTGCGAATAGCGTCGACTCCGCAACGCCGTCTGCGCCGGATGCATTCGCCGCGAGCACACCGTTGATGTTGACTGGAAAACTGCGGCGCGGATCAGTTGGCGGTGTTGCGCCGACGAATACGATGCCGCGTTTCAGCCCAGCTTCAATGATGCGCGTGAGCAACGGATCCGCCGGCCCGCCCAGACTGAGATTCACGATATGCATGTGCGCATCGATGGCGGCGGCCAGCGCTTTCGCCAGCGTGAAGCTGCTGCAATATGCACGGGAGTCATCGTCTGGTCGCGGCCAGCAGGCGCGTAGCGCGTAAAGCTGCGCGGCCGGCGCGACGCCAATGATTCCCCGGCTGTTGTTCTCGACTGCCGCGATCACGCCGGCGACGGCTGTACCGTGACGATCGAGCGTGGTCTTCTGCTGGCCATCGCCGACAAGATTCTGCTGCCGGACAATGCGGCCGGCCAGATCCGGGTGACTTGCATCCACGCCGGTATCTATGACAGCGATTCGTACGCCTTCACCACGCGACCAGGCATGCGCATCCGCGACCTGCATGACGTCCAGATTGCGTTGCAGGTTGCGATACGGATCGCCCGGCTCGGGGGTGAGCGTCATGAACGATTGCAGGGGCTGAGCCGATTCGACGCGACCGTCCCGCCGCAACCGAGCGAGCATCTCTTCAGCAGAGATCCCCGGCGGAAGTTGAAAGACGACACAGTGCACGCCGAGCAGGCCGATCGGCCACGCTGACGTCTCGCGCAAGCCGTGAGTTGCAGCGATCGCTCTGGCGATGCTGCGTGTAGCGGGCGCTACGGTGTAGTTGGCCGGGCCCGCATACGATCGAACGCTCGAGCCGGCGCGCGGCGGCGCAGGTGCAGGGTCGTTACGTACGGTGACGATCACGTAGCGCGAGAAATCGGCGTCTGCCGGCGGCTGCGAGTCGTCGGTGGGTAGAAAACCGCAGCCTGCGAGCGCCAGAAATCCTGCGCAGACGAATGCGAGCAGCTTCATGGCGCCGTCCTCGTCAGTGCGGATTCCGCAAACAGTACGCGCGAATCAGCGCGCAGACGCGCGAGTGCGTTGTTCATGTCGAGCGCATCGCCAATACGATCGGGGCGGACGTCCGCAGTTCCCGTCCTGAGCGCCAGCGTGTAAACACCGGCTTCGCTCGGACCTGCGACGATCTGTGCATCGACGGATCTGAGTATGGCGTTCACATCGTTCAGCGCCACGCCGGCGGCGAAGACGACCCGGATCACCGGGCCTGCGCCTGCTTCCGGTTCGCTGAGCGTGGTAAAGCGCGGTGCATTCAACAAGTCCTCGGCCGGGGTGCGCCACTGGTTCAGGAGCAGCAGCGCAATCGCCGCGCCCTGCAACCCAGCAGCTACCGCGACCCAGCGCGGCCAGCGGACAGCCGTCCGCGGCGATGGGCCGGCGCCTTCGCGCCCGGGCGCTTCGACGTCCGTGGAAGTTTCGTCCGTGTCGATACGTTGCATCAGTTTCTGCAGAGCCGCTTGCGGCGCCAGGATGACGGGCTCCTCGCTGCGAATTGCGTCTCGTACATCTCGCTGCAGCGCCAGTTCTTCCTGACACTCACGACATGCGCGCAGATGAGCTTCGATGCGCGCGTGTTCACGCGCATCCAGTGTTTCATTGACGAGCCAGGGAAGGCGTTCCCAGCACTCGCGATGGCGTGTTGCATCGTCCATGGGCGATCGTTCGTGCGTCATGGCTTCGCTGCGCCTGCAAGGCGCGGCAACGAGCTGCGCATTTTCTGTCGGGCATGAAACATGCGCGTCTTCACGGTGTTCACCGGACAGTGCATGATCGACGCGATTTCTTCGCACGAGTGGCCGAGCAGATACGATAGTTCGAGCACCATGCGCTGTTCGAACGGAAGCTCGGCGAGCGCGCAATCGAGCCACTGCCGGTTTTCATCGAGCGTCTGCGGGTCGACCGTCGCCGCCGCGTTCTCGATCTGCAACATGCGCGTCGAATGCGTCGCGCGCAGCGCCTTGAGCGCGCGCCGGTAGGCGATCCCCACGACCCAGGTTGAAACCTGGGACTCGCCGCGAAAATCCGCGGCCTTGCGCCATACAGTCCAGAGCGTGTCGTTGATCACTTCTTCGATCACGTCATGGCGAAAAGTCATGCGCATGAGAAAGCGCGCCAGGCGACGATGGTACGCAAGGTAGATTTCCCTGAATGCGACGCGATCACCCTGCGCGATGAGGCGCAGCAGTTCGAGTTCGCGTGCGTTGGAGGCGCCGATGGCTGCGCTCAGCGATGGTCGGGTTCCGGGAAGCGGGGGATTCATGGCGCGTCCTTCAGAACCGGACGCTGAGCGCACCGGTCCAGCGACTGCTGTTGGCTTCCGCGCCGAACAGACGTTCGGCCGTTGCATCCGCGCCGATATGCGCCGCGTCGATCTGCAAGGAGGCCCAGCTGAAAGTGACCCCCGCGCTCCAGTACGAGTAGCCGTCGTCGACGAGGTCGCGCAGATCGTAGTGACCAGCACCCGCAAACAGCGACCAGCGAGGACCTAACGGCTGGACGAACGTGAGTTCGTAGGCTGTCGCCTGACCGCGCACCGGCATGTGCCAATAGCGCGTGGTGTTCGGCGACCAACTGATGGTCGCCGTCACGCGTTGTTGAAATGAGAGCGACGCGTTCAGTTCGTCGCGGTCGTAGTCGACGAGACCGTCGTCATTGAGGTGCTCGTAACGAGTCACGCCGAGTGTTGCGATCCAGTCCGAGCCCAGCACCCATGCGCGCGATGCGTGCAGATCGATTTCATAACCGCGGCGGCCGTCACGATTCAGGTCCACGGTCGATCCCCACGCGCCCGCGCTCCAGCCGTTGCGCGATTGAGCGAATAGGCCGCCCTGCACCGCGGCCTCGCCATTCGTCTGAGTAACGCCGCGGTAGATATAGTCAGTGGCGGCGCCGATCGAACCGCTCCAGCGCTCATCGGCGCGCGCCGCTTGCATGGGCGACAGAGTGCTGTGCAGCACGATGCACCAGACGCCGATGGACAGGCTGCGCTGCGTCGCCATGAATGAATGGTCCCGTTCCCTGTGCATCATTATACGGCGGCGAAGTCATCGCGGATTCGCTCTTTCCTGCGACTCGCCGCACGTTCATCTTCGATCGGGCCGTATCTGGCCGCGAATTTCACCGCCCGGGAATTTCGTCGTATGGACATTTGCATAGGTGTCGCCGCTCCGCAGCAAACGGACCAGCTCTTCGAACCCGTTGGCTTGATCGGTCGCCGGGTCGATGCCTTGACCGACCGGCCCGATGATGTTCGCGGGGGTCAACACGCCAGTCACCGTCGCAGGCGACGCCGGGCAAAGTTCGGCGGCGTTAGCGGCCGGACCGCACAGAAATACGCTGATGCCCCCATTCACGCGCCGCTGTCCGACGTGGATATGTGCGAACAGCGGGGCGGCCTCGAGATCGTCATAGCTGAGCTCAAAGGCGATGGTCTGGTTCGCATCGCTGATGACGGCCTTGAAACGCCCCTTCGCGGGCGATGAGAGCGCCGGAACCTCTTCGGTCGGCAGGAGCTGCGCGGACGCGCGGTGGCTACGACGCCAGTCATCGCCGGCGACGCCGAAGCTCGCGAACAGGACCAAAGTCGGGGCCGCGACCAGTACTATCTTGCGAAGCATTGTGCATCCCTCCACATGTGGAATTGACAGTGAACGGCGTAAGTACCTCGAAGCGGCAGAAAGGTTCTGTCGAGCGCTTGGGCGCGCGCGGCCGACTGGCTTACTGGCCGACTGGCCGGAATTTTTCGGTCAGTTCCCTCGAACCCTGATCCGTGTTGGTTGTGCAGACGTCCGTCGATACACTGCAGGTCCTTTCGCCGGTTTGGCCAATTTGCCAGTAGGCCGGTAGGCCAGTAAGCCATAAAAGTCATGACCACCGACGACCCCACTTTAGGCGTTCTGCTCGATCGCAATCGGACCTGGGCCGAGCGCATCACTCGCTCGGATCCTGAGTTCTTCACGCGCCTCGCACAGCAACAGTCGCCGCGCTATCTGTGGATCGGCTGCTCGGACAGTCGGGTGCCGGCCAATCAGATCCTCGGGCTCGCGCCCGGAGAAATTTTCGTACACCGCAATGTTGCAAACGTCGTGGTGCACAGCGATCTGAATTGCCTGTCGGTGATTCAGTTCGCGGTCGATGTACTGAGGATCCGTCACATCATCGTCTGCGGGCACTATGGCTGCAGCGGAGTGCGTGCGGCGATGCACGATGAGAAGCTCGGTCTGATCGACAACTGGCTGCGCCACGTGCAGGACGTCCGCAATCGCAATCGCGATGAGCTACGCGAATTGAAAGACGACTACGTGCGCATGATGCGGCTGTGCGAACTCAACGTGTTGTCGCAGGCAATCAACGTCGCGGAGACGACGCTCATTCAGGACGCCTGGGCGCGCGATCAGAAGATCGCGGTTCACAGTCTGATTTATGGCCTGGATAACGGAATTCTGCAGACCGTGGGTCCGAGTCTCAAGACTCCCGACGATGTGCAGAAGAGGAAGAGGGAGCTGGGGTGGTGATTGAAGAAGCTACTAGCTACTAGCTGCTAGCCACTAGCTACTAGCCCAAAAGCCGAACGATTGCTCACGCGCACCAATCATGCACGGCGCCTCGATAGCAGAGGAAAGCGCGTAGCGCTGTATCGATTCCTTCTGGCTAGCAGCTAGCAACTAATAGCCTTCTCCTCACCGATAGGTGATCAGCTCCCTTCGACCTTCCCGATCCAGATGGGGCAGGGCGTTGAACATCGAGAGCGTCACTTTATCCGCGTTGTAGATGAGCCGCGTGATGGACGCGTTGTGCACGGCCCAGTTGAGTTCGACGCCCACATGATTGGACAGTCCGAGCACGTGCGCGACGATCGTGCCGATGACGCCGCCTGACGTGCTGATCGCCAGCGTTTTCGAGCGGCCTTCCGCCTGCATGATGTTGCGCACCGCTGCGATGATCCGGCCGTGGAACCCCTTCCAGGGAAGCATGTCGTCAGCCGCGATCTGCGCTTCCACCCAGGCGCGCGCCGCTCGCTCGAGAAAAAACTGGAACCGGCGGCGATCGACGCGCAGTCCGGGCCAGCCCGCGTCTTCAAGTTGCTGCGGCGTCAGCGAGGCCGCGAAGCAGCGCAGGATTGCATCGCTGTCATACTCATCGAACGCAGGCTCGATCGTGATCGGCGGAGCTGAGCCGCCGAATGCACCCGCAATCAGGTCTGCGGTTTCGCGCTGGCGATTCAGCGATCCCGAATAGATTCGATCGATGCGCTCCGCGGATTCCACCAGATGGACGCCGAGAATTCTTGCCTGCTCGCGACCGGTCGCGGAGAGCTGATCGTAGTTGTCGGTTCCGAACGAACCCTGTCCGTGACGGATGAGATAGATGGTGCTCATCAGGTTGGCGGCCGCGCGCAGTAGACGATGGCGCGCAGATTAACTGCGCAGAGGATGGAGCAACCAAAAAGAACACAAAGAATGATCAAGTAGGGGGTGGACGAGCGCAGCCGGACCATCCTGGAGGAGGCAAATCAGCCATGTCTGGGACATGTCTCTTTTATCTTTGTGGCCTATGTGCTCTTTGTGGTTACTCCAGTTTTCCTGGGGCTTTTCCCAGGACGCAAAAAGAAAAACCGCGAAGCGCTTCCCTCCCGGAGAAGCGACTTCGCGGCGCAACCGATGCAGGTTCAGCGGGCGGCGACGGTCTGCGCGGTGTCGGTCGGCTTGTCCAGCGCGCCGAGATCCTTCACTTCGACGGCCCAGGAACGCTCTTCGAGCTGCCGCACTTCGACCGTGCCGGCATTGGCGTTCACGTTTGTGTTTGCCGGGGGTTCGAGCATCAGCGCCGAGCCCCACAACACCGCACCCACCAGCGCAAACGCGCCGGCGGCTCCAACGATCGTTCGCGACTCAATCACCATGACAACCTCCTCGTCCGCGGCGCCGGGCGCTGGCGGTTGCGCATCAGGCGAGTCGTCGGGCGATCGTCGGGTGCGCGTTGAAGACAATGTTCGGCTCGCACAATAAGCTTCTGGCGTGTGCACACCGTGCGTCACATCACAGTGAGCGCGGCGCGTTTGCGGCAAGTCCAGGTGATCGCGACACAGGTCTCACCCTAACGGCGACTGGGGCGAATCCCTGTGTGCGAAGCGCAGGGAAACGACGTTCTGTCACATCGCCGCCATGTTCAAAACAGTTCGATTTCGCCGGTCGGCCCGCGTCGCAGAGATTGCGTCGTCTGCTGGGCCTGACTGCGTGCGTCCTCTGCGGAGACGCCTTCAACCATCAGCTGAAAGATCTGCCGCTCCTCTTCGGTGCGATACAGACGGCGCAGGGTCGAGAAGAGGCGTTTCCACTGATCGCGCTGGCTGGTCTGCGATCGATCGCAGACGAACAACGCCAGCGTCGACAGGCTGTAACGTACGTGGCCAAGACGCTGCGTGAGCTTGTCGTAGAACTGAAACGCTACGACGGCCGAGGCCATCTGTTTCGAGATCGTATCGGCGTCGTTCGCGCCAGCGTCCTTCGGCGCCGGAGCGTTGTTTGCGAGGACGCCCGCGCGCGTGGTCTCGACCAGATCCGCGAACGATTTGATCAGCGCGTCCACCGCGAGGTCGGACTCGGATAACGCCGCTTCGATCTGCGCCTCGCACAAGTCGAGCATGTGCGCGATCTGTTGCTCAGGCGTCCAGTCCGCCGCCGGGGCGGGAATCTCGACGATCGGGTCTTCTGCGGTGTTCGCGAGCATCAAGTTCAACTTGCAGGTCAAAGCACACGCGCAATGGTCGCGAGCAGTTGCGCCGGATTGAACGGCTTTACGATCCAGCCCGTCGCACCTGCCTGCTTGCCGCGCAGCTTGGTGTCGGTTCCGGATTCGGTCGTCAGCACCAGCATGGGGGTGAGTCTGTACGTATCGAGTGCACGCAGCTCGCGCACCAGCGTAATGCCGTCCATGCGGGGCATGTTCACATCGGTAAGCACCAGATCCGCTCCGGCGGTCCTGGCGAATTCGAGTGCTTCGACGCCGTCGACGGCCTGCACGACTTTGTAGCCGGCGCCCTCGAGCGTATAGCGCACCATCTGGCGCATGGACGCCGAGTCGTCGACCGCGAGAATTACCTGAGCAGGGGCCTGAGCAGAGGCGGCGGGCATGATCGCTCCGTTTGCGCGTGTGTCGTGAGTTCGCCGCCGTGCAGGAGTGCACAGGCATGCAGCTCGCAGCAGCGGTTTCGAGTTGTAACGGCTCCGGCGCTGAAGAATTGAGCGCAGTGCGCCAGGGCGAGCGCAGACGGCGACGCAGGTCGCAAAAGCCGGGCTCCGCGCAGGGCGTCGATAGGCTCGGGCGACGAATTATTGACAGTCCGCCTGCGCGGAAACCCTCAATTCGCCCGCAGCAGGAGCAGCCTGAGCGAAAACTGCCAACTGCGTATCGGTCGGGCCAAAGTGTGACGCACTACAGTTTGCCGTCGCGTATCGCACATAAGTCAAATGACGGCGAGCGAGCGCCCAGTCGCGAGGACTCATGGGAATTTCCGAGACGATTATTGCGGCGATGATCGGCGCGATGGCGACGGTCAGCACGGCGCTGTTTCAGATCTTCACGATGCTGCGCAATCGCGGCAAGATCGACGTACGTCCGAAACGCGGCAGCGCAACCCGATCCATTCTCGCGGTGCTCGCGCTCATGGTCGCATCGGCGGCCGGCGGTTTTCTGTATTCCGAATTCATCAAGCAACGCAACAGCGAAGACATGCGTGCGATGCGTCAGGAGCTGAAGGAAGTCAAGGAGCTGACGGCGCAGGTCGCGGCGGCAAGGCGGGCCGACGCCGCTGCCGCGGCAAGGCTCACGCCCTCGGTGGATGCAGCTCCCGCAATGCTTCCCGCGGCGCTGCATAACGACCGCGAAAGCGTTGAATCAGTCGTGTACGTGCCCGCTTGCCGTCGAACTTCGAGCGGGTCGGCGTGCGCGGAGACCGAAGCGCAACGCATTGCTCTGTGCGGCACGATTCCCACTTTCGCTCGCGTCGATCGCATCGACCTCTTTGCGCAACCCGACGCCGTACAGGACGCCTGGAGCGAACATCGCGCACAGCTGGAGCAGGACCTGGGCGGCGCCCGCTTCACCGGCAAATCGTTCGAGTATGCGCAGGGGCTCGAGCAAAAGGCCGTCTGCGTGAACTTCACGCAATGGAGCAGCGACCATCCCCATATCGCGCGCATTCTCGTGCAGTACGGTTTCGGCGAAGCGCCGGCGATCGAGACGGCGCCCATGGCCACCCCTCTCGACGCCGCTTCATCCTCGCCGACTCCCGCGGTGATCGCCGCCGAAGGTCTGCCGGCCAGTTCGCAACCCGCCTCGTTTACGTCCACGGCCGGCGCACCGTGAGCTGCTAGCCCCTGTTCGCGCTCGATCAGGCGCTGCGTGAGTGGTTGCCTGAGCGCCCGCCTTCCGGCGCTGTTTTCAGGACCGCGCACAAGCACATCCCTGTGGCGCTACGGCAAAAAGGTCCATCTTTTTGACGTTCCTGAAAACAGCGCCGGAAGGCAGACGCTCTCGTGGCGCTCGTCCAGGCAAGAAAAACAATTCTTCTCCTGATCGCGATGACGAGCGAGCCTCCGGATACGAATGGCGCAGGCCAGTCTGGGTCCGGAGGACGGTTTTCAGGATTGTGAGCAACAGGGATGTTGCGCCCAAAGCTCTACATGGATGTATTCACGCAGCGGTCCTGAAAAGCGTCCTCCAGACCCGGGCTGGCGCCTCAACGAGCGCCTCGACGTGGTCCGGAATGCGCCCACAATATAAGGACCATCGGCAGGGATGCACCCGCGCAGGGCCAGACGAGGCCGCGACGGCGGCGAAGGTGTAGCGCAACGCTGTAGTGCTGATTACTCTAGTCCCAGACCGCAGCGACGCGAGTTCGCACGTTACAACGACAGATTGGGGGACTCATGCTCGGACAAATGATGGATCGGCCATTGCTGATCAGCTCGATCCTTCGCCACGCCGACCTGCAGCATCCGAATCGGGAAATCGTGTCGATCACCGCCGACCACCCGCGGCATCGATACACCTACGCGCAGGGTTTTGCTCGCGCCCGCCAGCTTGCCAACGCGCTCAAGCGGCTCGGGATCAATCGCGGCGACCGTATCGCGACGCTCGCGTGGAATGATTTTCGCCATTTCGAGATCTACTACGGCGTGTCGTGTTCCGGCTTCGTCTGTCACACGATCAATCCGCGTCTGTTCGAAGAGCAGATCGTCTACATCGTCAATCACGCCGAGGATCGCTGGTTATTCCTCGATCCGGCGTTCGTGCCGCTCATCGAGAAGCTGCAACCGAACCTGCCCCGACTGCAAGGATGCGTCGTGTTGTGCGACGAGGCGCGTATGCCGGCGACGAAGCTGCCGCACGCGCAGAGTTATGAGTCATTCATCGCCGCAGAGTCCGCCGAGTTCGAGTGGCCCGACTTCGATGAGCGTACCGCGAGCTCGCTCTGCTACACGTCCGGAACGACCGGCGATCCGAAAGGCGTGCTCTACAGCCATCGCTCGACGCTGCTGCACTGCTACGCCGCCGCGCTGCCGGACGCCATGGGACTTCGAGCAGCGGACGTGGTGATGCCGGTCGTGCCGATGTTTCATGTCAACGCATGGGCCATGCCGTATGCGTGCGCGATGGTCGGTTCGAAGCTGGTGTTCCCCGGTCCGAAGATGGGTGATCCGGAAACGCTGCAGTCGCTGATCGAGGCAGAGCAGGTCACGTTCACTGCGGGCGTCCCGACGGTCTGGCAGGGGTTGATCGCCTATCTGGAAAAGACCGGTAAGCGCATCGACAGTCTCAAGCGCGTGCTTTCAGGCGGTTCGGCCGTGCCGGTTGCGCTGATGAACCAGCTGCGCACCCGCGGCGTGGACGTCGTCCATGCGTGGGGCATGACGGAGATGAGCCCGATCGGGACGATCAACTCGGTCTCGCCCGAAGCGGGGCGGCAACCGCAGGATCAGCGCGATGCGTTGCGCGCCAAACAAGGCCGCACGGTTTTCGGCGTCGAGCTCAAAATCACCGACGACAATGGTAAGGAACTGGCGCGCGACGGCAAGGCGTTTGGCGCGCTCAAGGTGCGCGGACCGTGGGTTGCATCGGGCTACTACAAGCGCGAAGGCGAAGCGGTGTTCGAAGCCGACGGCTGGTTCAATACTGGCGACGTCGCGACGATCTGTCCGCTCGGCTACATGCAGATCACTGATCGAACCAAGGACGTGATCAAGTCGGGGGGCGAGTGGATCAGTTCGATCGAACTGGAGAACCTCGCGGTCTCGCATCCTGCGATCGCGCAGGCCGCGGCGATATCGATCCCGCACCCGAAATGGCAGGAACGTCCGCTGCTCGTCGCCGTGCTCAAGCCCGGCGCCGCCGCAACGCGTGACGAACTACTCGAATTTTTTCTTGGCAAGGTCGCCAGGTGGTGGATCCCGGACGACGTCGTATTCGTCGACAAGCTGCCGCTCACCGCGACAGGCAAACTCAGCAAGCTGCAGCTGCGCCAGCAGTTCGCGGAGTATAGGTTTCCGGAAGGGTGAATCGTGAGCAGTGAGTCGCGAGTCGTACGAGCCGGGATGCTGCTTCAGAAGAGAGTCTCTTTCGATTCACGACTCACGATTCACGGCTCACTCCGTTGTTACGCCTCCACCTTCACCGGAATGTTTCCGATGCGACGCTTCCATTCGGCGGGTCCGGTGTCGTGAACTGATGTGCCGCGCGCATCGACGGCGACGGTGACCGGCATGTCCTTCACTTCGAATTCGTAGATCGCTTCCATACCGAGATCGCCGAAGGCGACGACGCGGCTCGCACGAATTGCTTTCGATACAAGATACGCCGCGCCGCCGACCGCCATCAGATAGGCGGCCTTGTACCTGCGGATCACATCGATTGCTTCGGGGCCGCGCTCGGCCTTGCCTACCATCGCGATGAGGCCGGTGCGCCCAAGCATCATCTCGGTAAACTTGTCCATTCGCGTAGCGGTCGTCGGGCCGGCAGGTCCGACTGCTTCGCCCTTTACCGGATCAACGGGACCGACGTAGTAGATCACGCGATTTTTGAAGTCGAGGCCTTCGGGCAGCGGCTTGCCCGCTTCGATCAGCTGACTGAGGCGCTTGTGCGCAGCGTCGCGGCCGGTGAGCATCTTGCCGGACAGCAGCAGGCGCTCGCCCGGCCGCCACGCAGCGACGTCCTCACGCGTCAGTGCATCGAGATTTACGCGGCGCGACTCCGCGGAGGGCTGAAAGGTGAGCTTGGGCCAGAGATCGAGATCCGGCGGCTCGAGCTGCGCCGGGCCGGAACCATCGAGCACGAAGTGCGCGTGGCGAGTGGCGGCGCAATTCGGAATGATCGCGACCGGAAGCGATGCTGCGTGCGTCGGGTAGTCCCTGATCTTTACGTCGAGCACCGTCGTCAGACCGCCGAGTCCCTGCGCGCCGATGCCGAGTGCATTCACTTTGTCGAGAATTTCGAGCCGCAGCGCCTCGATCCGGTTCTGGGGGCCGCGCGCGCGGATCTCGTGAATGTCGATAGGATCGAAGAGCGATTCCTTGGCAAGTACGACCGCTTTTTCCGCCGTCCCGCCAATACCGATGCCCAGCATGCCCGGCGGGCACCAGCCGGCCCCCATTTCCGGCACGGTTTCGAGAATCCAGTCGATGATCGAATCCGACGGATTCAGCATCGTGAGCGCAGCCTTGTTCTCCGAGCCGCCGCCTTTTGCCGCGACTGAGATTTCCAGCGTATCGCCCGGTACGACTTCCATGTGAATCACGGCCGGCGTGTTGTCACGCGTATTCCTTCGGTCGAACGCGGGATCGGCGACGATGGAGGCGCGCAGCTTGTTCTCGGGATGGTTGTACGCCCGGCGCACGCCTTCGTTGATCATGTCGGCGAGGCTCATCGTCGCCTGCCAGTGCACGTTCATTCCGATCCTGGCGAACACAGTCACGATGCCGGTGTCCTGACAGATCGGCCGATGACCTTCGGCGCACATGCGCGAATTCACCAGGATCTGTTTGATCGCGTCCTTCGCCGCGGGACTCGCCTCGCGTTCGTAGGCCGCCGACATGGCCTCGATGAAATCGGGGGCGTGATAGTAGGAAATGTACTGGAGTGCATCAGCGACGCTCTGGATGACGTCGTCCTGTTTGATTAGCGGCATGTCGATGAGCGTGCGAGCGGGCGAGGGCGGCGAATCTATCACGGAGAGCGGTTAGCGGTTGGCGGTTGGCGGTTGGCGGTTAGCAGGAAAAAGAGGACTCATGTCTACCGACCGCCAACCGCTATCGGGAAAGGCCTTGCACCTTGCGCAGGTAGGCAGTCTCATCCGGCGGCAGGCCCGCGCGTTGCGCTTCCCACATGGCCTCGGCGAGGCATTCGATGAATCGATGCTCCGCGTCGTGCCGAGAACCCAGTCGCCGGGCCAGCGCTTCGAACGCTGCGCGCATGCCGGCCGGTCGATCAGTGGCGACCTGATCGCGTACGGCGAGGTGGAGCCCCATGTGGAGGAATGGATTCGATTCCCCGCTCTCGGGCGTGTAATCCCGATCCACCTCCTCATCCGGGCGCTCGAGCGCCGCGTGGTATTCCGGGTGCAGCGCCACTACGTCGGCGATCTGCATTTCCAGCGGCTCCATCGGTAGTCCTTCGCGACGCTTGCGCCACGCCACGATGTAGACGCGCCGGAGTTGCTCACGAGATTGGGTGTCGAAGAAAGGCATGCGCGAAAGGCTACAGGCTCAGGCTACAGTGTCCATCGAGGTCAGATTCCGGATGGGTCCCCGCGTGCGCGAGGACGGCGGGCTGCAAGTTTGAGCGATTGGATGCGCCGATTCCCTGATCCGACAGTCCGCTTGCTTGTCCGGTGGGACTTTCCGTTGGTCATGTTCTCTGCGGTTGGTTTTGTTCCTTCCGTCTTCGTCTTGTCCGTGTATTCACACAGGTCAAGAATCGGGCACATCGGACATCTGGGTTTGCGCGCGACGCAGACATAACGTCCATGAAGGATCAGCCAATGATGAGCGTCGTGCTTGTATTCGTCGGGCACGATTTTCATCAGGTGATCCTCGACAGCGCGCACGTTCTCGCCAGGCGCCAACCCCGTGCGATTCGATACGCGAAAGACGTGCGTATCGACGGCGATCGTCGGCTGGCCGAACGCTGTGTTCAGAATCACATTCGCCGTCTTGCGGCCGACGCCCGGTAGTGCTTCGAGAGCTTCGCGCCGCTCGGGCACGGCGCCGCCATGCTGCTCGATGAGCTGCTCGCACATCGCGATTACATTGCGCGCCTTCGAATTGAAGAGACCGATCGTGCGAATGTAGCGCGTCAGTCCATCGACGCCGAGCTTCAGGACGGCCTGCGGTGTATTCGCATGTTTGAACAGCACGCGCGTGGCGAGATTCACGCTTTTGTCCGTCGCCTGCGCCGACAGAATCACCGCGACCAGCAGCTCGAATGCGGTTCGATATTCGAGTTCGGTCGTTGGCTTCGGATTAGTCGCCTGCAGGCGCGCGAAAATTGCGGCTGCTTTCTTCCTGTTCATGAACGTCGCTGCTCAACCCAGTTGCGCGCCGCGATCAGCAAGCCGAGCGAGATAAAGGCGCCGGGCGGCAGCATGCCCAGCAGAAAGCCCATGTCGACGCGAAACACGTTCATTTCGAAGCCGCGCGCCCACTGTCCGAACATGAGTCCCGCATCGTGCAGCAGTGATCCGCGGCCGACCAGTTCACGAGCGATGCCGAGCACAAGCAGCACCAGTGCGATTCTGGCGCTCGTCGCCAATACATTCAGGACCGCACCCGTGCGCGATGCTTGGGGCGCGATCAAGACGCCGAGCATCACGATGTTTGCGGCCAGCAGCGGCAGGAAGACGCCGAGCGCGTTGTACAGATCCACGAAGTAGGCGCGCATCAGGAGCTCGGCGCACCCCATCACTCCTGCGAACAGGAGCAGGGCGCCTGCAAGCTCCGTCTCCGTCGCTAGCCAGCGACGCGTGATCGCGAACAGGACGGCTGCGAGCGGGGCGACCAGGAGCGCGGTGACCCCGAGCCCAATCGCGTTCACGAGCGTATCGCTGACGGCCAGCACCGGGCACAGAGCGCAAAGAGTGAGCGACGAGCGACTCGCGACCGGCGACCAGGCAGAGCGCGACGGGGCCGCTTGCGAGCCCTCGTCACGCCCTTCTGGAGTATCCGGACTCATCGCTGGTCGCTTGTCGATCATCGCTGTTTCTCGCCCGCGGCGAA
Source organism: Steroidobacter sp. (assembly GCA_050738395.1). GTDB lineage: Bacteria > Pseudomonadota > Gammaproteobacteria > Steroidobacterales > Steroidobacteraceae > Steroidobacter. Next base: position 2,063 of record JBOHZJ010000224.1, on the reverse strand, counting down.
GATCCTGTCGCGCTGCGCGCGGAAGTACTCAAGCGACCGCCGTACTGTCTTCACGATGGCGCGCGGTGTAATCGTCGCGCCCGTAAATGCGTCGAAATCGCCGCCGTCCCTGCGCACGGTCCAGCGCTGCTGCGGAGGGTTCGACAGCGACAGGCCCGCGAACGCATCGAGCCAATCCGCTTCACGTGTTTCGAACGCATCGCCCAGACCCGGAGTTTCGTTGTGACGCACGACTCGCACGCCCAGCAATGTTCCGTCCCAGGCGATCGCAATCAGCAACTCGATCGGGCCCCGATAGCCGTCTGGCGCTACGGAGTGAATTATCGCGGCGACTGGCTGACCGCCGCGCCGTGCGCGATAGATCGTCGTCGGCGCGCTCGTTCCCAGCAGATCCTTCGATCTCGCCACAGTCGTATCGGTGAGCACGTCGTTGTCGTAGCTGCCCGGTTGCAGAAGCAAATACAGATGCTGCTTGATCCATGTCTGCTCATTGCGAATGATGCGTTCGTTCGTGAATCGTGCAGTCGTGTAGAGCACAATCGCGAGTACTGCGCCGATGGCGGCAAGGGTGATCGCAGATCGCGCGACGGCGCCGCGAGCGTCGCTAGGGATGGCCATAGATGCGCGGAATCGTATAACGGTCGATCAGCGGCACGCACATGTTCATCAGTAGCACAGCGAAAGCGACGCCGTCAGGATAGCCGCCCCAGGTGCGAATGATGTAGGTCAGTACGCCGATGCCGGCGCCGTAGATCAACTTACCGCGATTGCTGCTGGCGGCCGAAATGGGATCGGTCGCGATGAAGAAGGCGCCGAGCATGCTCGCGCCCGACGTCAGGTGAAATACTGGGCCCGCGTAGGCGCCCGGGTCAGCCGAGTACATCACCGATGCGCAGATCGCGAGCGCGCCGAGCATCGCGACCGGGATGTGCCACCGAATGATGCGAAGCACGAGCAACCAGACGCCGCCGGCAAACGTCGCGAAATTGATCCATTCCCAACCCTTGCCGCCGAGAATGCCGAGAATCGGACTCGCGTTCGCTTCGCTCATCGTCATGCCCATGGTCAGATTCGTGCGCAGAGCGTCGAGGGGCGTCGGCGAAGTCATGGCGTCCCAGGTGAACTGAGCCGGAGGCTGGCCAGTGAGAATAGTCAGCAGCGTCTGACCTAGCGTGAGATCGACGCGCTCGAGTCCGCCGACGTCCGGCGGCAACCACTGCAGCAGTTGCGCGGGGAAGGACACGAGCAGTACGGCGTAGCCAACCATCGCAGGATTGAATGGGTTCGCTCCCAGCCCGCCGTAAAGATGTTTTGCGAGCAGAATCGCAAACGCCGTTCCACTGACGATCAGCCACCAGGGGGCGAGCGGCGGCAGACACAGCGCCAGCAGCGTCGCGGTAATGATTGCCGTGCCGTCTTTCAGAAAGGGAGCGATCGGCTTGCGGCGCAGTCGCAGCGCGAGCGCCTCGGCGAGCAACGCAGTGGTCACGCCCAGGATAATCTGCACCAGCAGCCCCGGGCCGAAGAACAGCATGTGCAGTACGACAGTGGGCGCAAGAGTGAACAATACGATGCGCATCACGCGCGCGACGCGATTCGGTCCGACAACGTGGGGCGGTGCGGCTGTGGAAAAGGGCATGTCAGGGATGAAGGGGCGTCAGCACGAACCGGGAATCATGGCTGTCTGTCAGTGCGCGTGCGACGTCGGCTGACCAGCGCCTCGCGCTGTTCAGCGGCGAGCCGCTCGAGCCGCTCCGTTCGCGCCTCGAATCGAGCGCGTGACGCATCCGCGTTCGCGCGCTCGGTGAGCATCCGCACGAACAAGGGCTTGGTCTCACGAAAGCGCTCGACGAGCGGAATCTGGCTGGGGCAGACGTAGTCGCAGCAGCCGCATTCGATGCAGTCCATGAGCCCGTAGGCCTCGAGCGCACCCATATCCGCGATCCGCGCGAACCAGTGGATTTGCTGCGGCAACAAAATCGCGGGGCACACCTCGGCGCAGTCGCCGCAACGGATGCAGGGCATTTCGCGAGCGCGCTCCGCAGCGCACCTTCGGCTGCAGG
>JBOHZJ010000223.1:0-9959 GCA_050738395.1 Steroidobacter sp. | reverse complement strand
GCCCATGCCCAGATGCCACGCGCCAGTGGCGGGTGGTTGGGCGAGCAGGAGATGAAGGCGTGGAAACTTCGTCGAACCACCTCGCGTAGCGGTTCCGATTCCAGACCAAGGGACGCGAGACGATCGGCGGCCTCGCCGCCGGCTAAAACCGATTCGACACTTTCCACTAGCCGCTCCTCCGGGTCCGGGATGGACCGTTACTTCCGGTTTTTATACCTCATTTGAGGGGGAGAAACCAGAAGTTTGCAGCGGCGCGGAGCGCGTTCCCTTGCAGCCCACTCCGTGCGGCCATTAGATTGCCATCACGGCGTCTGGGCCGAACCTGTTCCCGGGTTAAAGCAGACATCCACATGTTCGCAGTCTCTCGGACTCCATCCGGGTCGACGTGTAATCGGGAACCGTCGACCGAATTTGATTGGAGCACCGAAAAATGGCTGCCATTTCTCTCATGCAAGCGCCCGTCGCGGCGCTTAAAAACGCACTCCGCTCGGAGTTTCCCGACGTCAAGTCGTCGCACTTGACGGAGGCCCTTGCCTTCGCGCTCGGCTATCGAACGAACGCGGCGATGCTCGCGATAATGGTTGGTCCTGACAGTGATCGACCAGTGGTGTCGCTCAGTTCCGCGAAGATGCTGGACCGCCTGAAGGACCTCGGTTATCCGCCTGATGCTGAATTCGATTTCGAGTTGATGAACATCGATGCGATGCCCGGCGTGATCTCGACCGGGCACGTGCCCTCATGCCCATGAGTTCGAATACCGGACGCCGCGTGACAGGGCTTGGCGGAACCTGATTGTCTGCGCGGTCAACGCCGGATTGGAGCAAAGACTCTTTTCCCTTCGCCCGGCGGATAATCGATTCGGCGACGGTCGATTGTTCGATTTCACTTTGCCCAATGAGTTGGTTGCTCGCGGTTGGGGTGCGGACGCTGGCTTCTCGGAGTTGGCTGTGCATGTGGCCGTCAATCCAAAGACCGACTGGGTGAAGGCCCACAATGCCGGCTTCTCTGCTGGAGATGCGTTTGCCACCACTTGGGTCGAGCGTGAGCGAGACGCATGGATCCAGACGAGCACATCTTCTTTCCGGTGCCGGAAAGCGTTGCTCACTGATCTCGCAGCCCTTGATGTCGAGCCCAAAGGCTTTGGAGATCGTGGACGAGTCATCATGTGACGCGCACTGCAAAGACCAGCCCAGGCGGCTGCACCTGGGCTGAGACTTGTCTTCGCATTAATGGTGCAATCAAGTCGCATCGTCCAGCCTCGAATCCCCATCTCAACCTTCTTCTCGACGGACTGTTTTGGGATTTTTATCAAGCCGTAGTCCAAGAAACTTGGCGTGTCGCAAGCGACCGTCGTTCGTCCATTCTGTGAAGCGAATCTGTGCGACCAATCGCGGATTTACCCAACGCAAATCCTTCATTTCATCTGTAGTGACGCCACCACCCCAACGGGAAGATCCGCTCGGCAAGTCGATGAATGGACATTCATCAGAATGAAGGGTTGTCAGTCCCTTGAAGAGTTCCCGCCGGACGTTCGGTACGAAGCCGGCTCTAACCTTCCCGGCGAAGCGGAGTTTCCCGCGTTCGTAGTAGCCGACGAGGAGCGCGTCGATGGTGGGACCTGCAGGTCGATATCCACCGATGACGAACTCTTCGTTGTGCTCGAGCTTCAGCTTCACCCAATCGTTCGTTCGATCGCCCGGCACATACAGGGAACCCTTGCGCTTGGCAATGACGCCTTCAAGTCCGGCCGCTTGAATGGCATGAACAACGTCCGCGGCGGCGCCCGGCAGTGTCTGCGAGAAGAGCACGCGTGAACTAGTAGTGATCTCGAGTAGCTTGGCCCGTCGCTCCTCAAGTGGCGCATTCATCAGGTCGATGCCATCGACATACGGCAGATCGAACGCATAGAAGACGACCGTGTGTTTCGGGTGAGAACCACGGTGCTGCAAAGCCTGGAACGATGGCCGTCCGAGGTGATCGACTGCAACGATCTCTCCATCAACGACGGCTTGATTCGCCTTGAGGCGTCCGCCATCCGCAACGACTGACGGATACATCATTGCGAGATCCTTATCGTTCCGGGAGCGCAGCGACACGCGTGCACCATCCTTGAACAGGAGCGCGCGATAGCCATCGAGTTTGAGCTCGTAGGTCCATTCGTCGCCTTCAGGCAGCTGATCGGCGCGTTGCGCCACCATGGGCGTGAAGAACGCGGGAAGCTTTCGCGGAATGAAGGCGCGCGCCACGTCCTGTGCGGCCCGCCTGCTTTTCTTGGATGGCATGGGCACGCTCGTCAGGAGCTGATAGTGGAGCTTTGCTCGGCATGAACGCCTGCGAGCGGGGGATTTGTGCGGACAACCTAAGTTTGCCCTTCGCGGCTAGAAGCCACTAGATCGCCGCCATGAACCTGCATGTCAACGAGCGAATGCAGCTGGATCGACCTTCGCAACCACATGTCTTCCCGATGGCACGCGGGGAAAAAACGCGAGCGGAACGAACGAACTGCGGCAAGCTCAGCGAAGCGGCGGTTCTGCGCGAAATCGCGCAGAGCCGGACAAAGTTGTGGGGACAGGGCAGCGGGCTCTGCCCAAACGGGGCGCTTCAAAACTGGAACCGTTTCTGGAACCGTGCGCGACTTTTTTCTGGAACCGCAGCGAGGATGCGCGGGACAAATTCTTAGAATGCCCTTCCTGAGTGAGGGGTAACACTTCATTCCGGGCACATAGGTAACACTTTGCAGCATTTGGGAGGGTTCCCAAATGCCGTGGCAGGAGTGTTCCAAGATGGATGAGCGGCTGCGGTTTGTGGCTCGGTTGCTGGAAGGCGAGAAGATGGCGCAGCTGTGCCGCGAGTTCGATATCTCGCGCAAGACTGGCTACAAGATCTTCGCCCGTTACAAGGATTGTGGGGTTGAGGGATTGACCGATCGATCTCGACGGCCATACCGGCACGCCAATCGCTTGCCGTTTCAGATCGAGACGCTAATCGTGCAGCTGAAGAAGGAGCATCCGAGCTGGGGTGCACCCAAAATCCGCGAGAAGATCCGACGTCGCCACAGCGATATTCAGCTACCTGCGATTAGCACCGTGCACGCGGTGCTGGACCGACATGGTCTGGTCACTAGAGGCCGTCGTGCTCGCTATCACGCCGAAGGCACCGGGCTGTCTACGCCGACGCAGCCCAATGATCTTTGGTGCGCGGACTACAAGGGCGAGTTCATGCTCGCTGATCGCAGATACTGCTATCCGCTGACGATTACCGACTTTGCGAGCCGCTATCTGCTGTGTTGCGATGCTCTTGCGACCACGAAGGAAGCGTACGCATTCACGGTGTTTGAGCGGGCGTTCCAGGATTTTGGCTTGCCTCTGGCGATTCGCACCGACAACGGTACGCCCTTCGCGAGCAACAGCGCCTTCTTCGGCCTGAGTCAGCTCTCAGTGTGGTGGTTGCGACTAGGTATCGGCATCGAGCGCATCAAGCCGGGCAACCCACAGCAGAACGGCCGGCACGAGCGGATGCATCTGACGCTCAAGAAGGAGGCAACCAAGCCGCCAGCGAGAAACTTCCTGCAGCAGCAGGCGAAGTTCGATCGCTTCATCCACTGTTACAACCAAGAGCGACCGCACCAAGCGCTCAACATGAGATACCCGGCAGAGCTCTACCGCGCTTCACCGCGCGCGTACCAAGGCTTATCCGAGCTCGAGTATCCCTTGCACGATCGCATCATCACCGTCACCAGCTGCGGACGCATTTGCATCGGCCGTCGCAAAATCAATCTCAGTCGCGCCTTCGCCGGGCAGGATGTTGGGATCAAGGAGGTCGCCGAGAAGATCTGGCTGGTGACCTTCATGCACTACGATCTGGGCTTCTTCGATCACGAGACAGGGCGCGTGGAATGCGCGCAGAATCCATTCCAGGCACAGGTGTTACCCATGTCTCCGGAATAAACCGTTACCCATGTGCCCGGAACGGACAAGAGAATCATTGGTCGGGGTGAGGGGATATGCACTGTTCCTGCGGTCAGGATGCGCGTGCGCGTACGATGATCGGAATTGCTAGTGACTGGAGTATCAGTGCAAGGGCGTGCGAGCCTCGAACGCGTGAGTGCGCCAGATTCCGTTTTCATTGCTACTCGATCTATGCCGAAGCTTTTGTAACTGTGCGCACGGCTCATCTATGTGCCGTCTGCCTTGAGGCATGCGACTCGACTTGCTGGACTTTACTTTCTACTGAATCCCGCCTGCTGTCTGCCCGCCGCGAATGATCGTCGGCGCCTCAAGTGAGCGATTAGTTGTTGCGTGTCTTCATGCAACCGACAGCCCCAAACGACGAAGACTCGCCATCCGAGGTCCTGTAGCAACAGACGGCTGCGTCTGTCCCGCTTCCGATTCCGTTGCAGCTTGCGATTCCAGAAATCTATGTTGCTTCTTGGGCGCCTGCCGCGAGGACATTTGTGAGCGTGCCAGAAACATCCATGGACGAATACGGCTACTCGATATCGAGGTAGTACCACATCGGGTGTTCCGGGTAGATCGACTCCGTGAAGAGAGAAGCGGAAGCCGGCTCTGTGAATCCAGGAGCGGACTTGTATCTCCTGAGCCGTGTTCTTGGTGTGCACAGATCGCATGATCTTGCTGCGCACTTCTTGAGAGACATTGTCCATCGCTTGGTCGGCAGAAGGGCGAGGTTTTCCGATGGCGTTACTTTGACCTCTCCGCAAAGCGGGGCCAAGTCAAAACATCCTCCTAGATATCAGAGGCACTGAGCACGTTCCGTGTTTCTGGCTATTATTTCAATATGTTACGCATGGATACACACAATGTGTATCCATGTTGCTATAGTACATCATGGCTGTGCGAAAAGACTGTGGACTTCGACTGCGGCTGGAGCGCGAGCTCCGCGAGCAGTTCGTGGAGTCTTGCCGGGAAGCTGGTCAGCCAGCTGCCGAAGTTCTTCGCGACTTCATGCGCGAATACATCTCGCGACATCAGGCAGCTATCCAACCAGATTTGTTTTCGACTGCTCGATCCGCGGTTGCGGGTCGATAGAGATTGCTTGCTCTAAGTGCGCCATTGATTCCCATGAAGGCACGTCCAACAGTAGTTTCACTTTTCAGCGGCGCTGGTGGCCTCGATATCGGCCTTGAACGGGCGGGATGGGAAACCGTTGCTGCTACGGACATCGACCCGATTGCCATCGAGGCGTTGCGCCTGAGCCAGGATGCGCGCATTCGCATCGGTGACGGCAGCAAGCGGACTTACCTCGAACGAGCGCGGATCATCGAAGCGAATGTCTGCGATCTGCGCTCCTCTGACCTTCGGCCCAGCGGCGCGTCACCAACTTGGCGTCCGTCGCTTCTAGCGGGCGGGCCGCCGTGTCAGCCTTGGAGTTCTGCCGGCCTTCAACGGGGCTTCCGTGATTCGAGGGGGCTGCTCATCGCACAAATGGTGCGCTTAACGGCGGAGCTGAAACCCCGCTTTGTGCTCATGGAAAACGTCCGCGGGCTCCTGACTGCTGTGGGTACTCGCGGTGAACATGGTGAAGCTATCCGCATGATTCATGCGGAATGGGAGAACATCGGATACGCGGTTAGTTGGGCGTTACTGAACGCGGCTGACTATGGTGCCCCTCAGCGGCGTGTGCGCCTTGTGATGATGGCGACGGCAGATCACGAGGTTCCGAAGTTTCCTGAGCCTACGCACGATCGACGTGGCGTACATGGTCGCGAGCGATGGGTATCCTTGGGCGAGCTGCTTCGCGGCGTTCCGGAGCCGGATCCTTCGGACGTGGTCGTCCCGACTGGAATGCGCGCAAAGGAAATCTTAGCTCTGAAACCGGGTACAGGTATTCGCACTGGCGGCACAATCGAACATCAGCGACCGGGTGGTCACTGGGGCTATCGTCAAGATAGTTTTCTCGCCGACCTTACGATGCCCTCGCGAACGATCCGTGCTGCATCGACACCTGATTGGGTCAGGGCAAGTGACAGCCTTGTTCGCAGACTCACTTGGCGTGAATGCGCAGCCTTGCAGGGGTTTCCGAAAACCTGGATGTTTGCGGGACAAAGGGACGCAAAATTCCGCTTGATCGGCAATGCAGTTCAAACGGAAGTTGCATGTGCATTAGGCAAATCGATATTCGCTGCGTTCGTTAAGGGACCGAGCAAGTTCGCGCCACTCTCGCCAGCTTGGCCAGCGTACTTCGAACGCCGGATACGAGGCGCGGCCGCAGATCATCGGGCAAACCGAGCGAGTCGCCGCAGGCATGTGTCCGTTGCAACTCTATAGACCACTATGGCGTTAGTCGCGCCGCCGGTATGGACACGCGAGGAACTCAAAGCAGCCCGTGACTTGAGAGAGGAGGCTTTTAGAACTGCGTGGCGCGCGCTAGGCCCAGATGCCGTGATAGCTGAGTGCAATGGACTTCGGCCGCAAGTAAAGGCGTTGCTCGAAACAACAAACAATCTTCTTCGCATTGACGGGGATATATTCCGAAAGGATCCAGACGTTTGGCAGCTGCTTCGGTACGTGTGTGCCCCAATCCTGTCCGAGGAAAACTTCTGGACGCTCGTTGGAAGTCCGAAATCCAAGATTGTTCGCCCCGAATTCGCGGATGAAGCGGCGGAGGTAATTGGTCCAGTGATCGATCCCGTCCGTTTTCCTTGGGTTCGAGAGAATCGTCCACCGACATCGACTGAGAGCTACGCAGCAATCTTGTCGACGGTAGTGCTGCTAGCAGCACAGCGAGTCGGGACGGGCGCACGAGGTGGCGCGTCAAAACGGCAAGAAGCTGCTGTCGCAGCCACGTTGGTACAAGCGGGATATCAACTCGATCAATCGAGCAAACGAATCGATTTCATTGACGATCTGCCGCGTGGCTCGTACAGCCAAGAACGGCGCATTGGCGGAGCAAAGTGCGATGTGCCAGTGCGACTTCGAGACGGCAGACTGCTCGCGATCGAGTGCAAGGTTTCGATTGGCCCCAAGAACGGCTGGAAGCGGATCAATCGGGAAACGGGCGGAAAGGCGGAGACGTGGCGATCACAATTTGGATCACAAGTGATCACGGCGGTTGTCATCGACGGTGTCTTCGATCTTGGTTGCTTGATCCAGGCACAGCAGAAACAAGGCGTCACGATCTTCTGGGAGCATGAGCTGGGCCAGCTATTGTCCTTCTTGCAGGCGGCGAAGCCGTGACACGGAAAAAAATGGGGGCCGTCCGATTCCCCTGATAGCGGTCTGGCGTGAGCTTTAAGTGCGGCGAACAGCTGTATGTCGCGCGATCTGGCTGAAAGCTCGAGTGTTGAACGACTTCGCATGTCCGCAGACACGAACTGTAGCGTTCAATCGCTCCAGTCACGTCTTGGTTAGCTCTTGGTTTTTGCTGCCAAGTTCAGATTCACGCTGTTGCAAGCGCAGCGTAAGGAGTCTGGGTTGCCCCGTGGCAAGAGGTACAGGAAGCTTTGGCAGGCGCCGCACTGGAAATGCCCGACGAGTTCCTTAAACGCAGCGACCACTGGCTCGAAATCCTTTCGCCCAAAATTCGCCCATTCGTTGTAGTGGACGGCCTTGTTGACGGCCCACTGTTCGACGTTCACGGCTCCGTTCGACGCTGAAAGGGCGTCCTTCCGGCTAGCGGCGGCATCTCTGGCGGCCGTGTTTCCCCATGACTGCGCGGCTGCGGCCGCCTTGCCATAGAGATCTTTTGCACGCTTAAGCACGCTCGGCAGTAGCTCGCCCAACTCGTAATTCCCATCTGCGCGGAACTGCGGCGAGGCTCCGAGCTGATCTGCGAGGTGTCGCGACACAAATTCCAGGTGTCGGCGCAGCGCAGGGGCGGCCGCTTCCACCTTGCCCTTGCTTAATGCCTTGTCGATCTCTTGCCAGATTTCGGCGTTAGATTCGACGAGCGGTCCAGTGTCAATCGTCCAGCTATGAAACGACACGGAGGTTTTTCCCGTCACGAGTCCGGCTGACTTCATCTGCTCGGCCCACAGGCGATCATGTGTAGTGATGACGAACTGCGTGTCAGGAAACTCGGATTTCAGCAGCTTGCAGAACTGGTAGCGATGCCCGGTATCGACAGACATAACGACATCGTCGAGCAACACGAAGGTGAACCTCTTGCCGAACAGGCGCTTCATCAGCGCGAGGTAGAGGCATACACCCATGCCGTCTTGATGGCCCTCGCTGTGATACGCAGCCGGCGGAAAGAGGCCGCGATCGTAGAAATTGACATCGAGCCCGAGGGTGCCCTCGTTCGGCGTCAATTTCGCCGTGAAGCCTGCTTCGTCGTCTTCGTTAACTGCGCGATAGAACCTGCTGAAATCTTTCTGCACTTCGTCATAGAGGGCATTCAGCTCGGTTTCCAACACGCCGCAATAGGTGTCATACGCACGCTTCGCCGCCGCGGCAGCCAGGTTCGCGGCTTTTTCTCTTCGCATTGCTTCCCGGTAGTCGCCGAGGCGTAATTGCGCCGTCGTGAGGAACGTCTGTGCGTCCACTGTTGCTGTCTGGTCGGGTTTCCCGGTGATCTTCGCGATGAAATCAGCCAAGTCTTTTTCCACCGTTGAAGGAACTGCAGGCCAACCCGACACGAGCCGATCCTTGAGGCCCACGATGCCTTCCAATGTGCCGAGGCTTGCGCGAAGCGTGTCCAGATCGCCCTTCCAGTTCGCGAGAAGTTGAGTGAAAACAGTCTCTCCCTGTCCGGCGGCCAGGCGCTGCACGCCGGCGATCGTGCTACACAGGCGGAGGACTGCCTGCGCGACTGCGCCAGCGTTTGCCATCATTGCGCGCTGGATGTCCTGTGCCTCCTTCGATTTCGAAAGCTTCTCGACCAGGTGCGCACGGAGTCCCGCTTCGCTTTCCCACGCATGATCGCAAAGCGGACATTCCGGTCCGTCCACCAGCTCAAGGCCCTTTTCGACGAAGGTGCGGCGCTGCACAGCTATCAACAGCGCCGGGTCGACCTGCAGCTTCTCGATGTCCAGTACGATCGCGGCCGCCTCAGTAGCCGCCTGCGTTCCTAGAGCGCTGATCGCCGCGGATGCTGCAGTGAGGTCGCGTAACGCCGATTGCTTGTTGAATTCTTGTCCGCTCGCGGAGGAAGTCAGTCCGTCATCGAGCTTGGTATCGCTAGTCAGCTCGGCAATCTCTGGGAGGCCGAGCAGCGCCCGGCGTTTGTTGACCGCTGCGAGTACGCCATCGGCGTTCAGAGCTGGAAGCTGAAGGTGAGTCAACAGCGCGTCCCGGCTCGATTGAACTTGTCCCATCGCAGCCTTGTGCGCGGATTGCAGCCGGTTTTGCGCGGTGTTGAGTGCGGTCCGTACCTGCCCGATATCATCGAGCTTCAGGAGGGTTTGGATTTCCTCGGAGCGCTTCGTCGGTTCGACTAAAATGAACCGCAGAATTTCGCGCCGCGAAAGCGCGATTTCAGGATGCGCCGCCACCTCCGCGAGCGCGGCCGCGATGTCCGGGTCCGGCGGTTCGATCGCGACCTTCGTTGGTGTTTTCAGCTTGCGCGTGACGGTCGCGGACTTGCCGAGATCGGTTAGGAAAACCTTCACGCGCACGAAGGCGGCGTCGGGGAATTTCGCTTTGTCTACATGCGGGCCGTGCTCGGCCACGGACAGTCCCTTCGTGCCGCGCCCCATCAGGCGGCTGATCGACCCTGTTAGCGCGAATTCGATAGCGTCGATCACTCCGCTCTTGCCAGATCCATTCGGGCCGGAGATCGCGAAAGTGGATTTCTGGAAGTCGATATCAAGGCTTCTGATGCCGCGCACCTCCTCGATATGTGCCGATTCAAGCTTGATCACTTGATGTCTCCGTGATCGGGCTCGGTGAAGATTTTCACGAATTCGTCGGCCTTCGGTTTTTTCGCTGCAGAAAGCGCAGAGCGGAGTCTTTCGATCTTCTCGGTCGATATCTCCGTTGATGCCGCGAGCTGTTTTAGGA
>JBOHZJ010000222.1:0-4179 GCA_050738395.1 Steroidobacter sp. | reverse complement strand
CCTCTCTCCCCGGACCATTACCCCTTGGCGCGCGCGATGTACTCGCCGGTGCGCGTATCGACGCGGATGGTTTCGCCTTCATTGATGAACAGCGGCACGCGCACCACGGCGCCGGTCTCGAGTTTGGCTGGCTTCTGACCGCCGGTCGCGGTGTCGCCGCGCACGCCAGGATCGGTCTCGACGATCTTGAGCTCGGCGTGGGCCGGCGGCGTCACGTTGAGCGGCACGCCATTCCAGAGCATTACCGAACAGTTCATCCCGTCCTTTAACCAGATCGCGCCCTCGCCGAGCGCTTCCTTGCCGGCCGTGTACTGCTCGAAGGTGTCCGGCACCATGAAGTGCCAGAATTCGCCGTCGGTATAGAGATACTGCATTTCAGATTCGACGACATCAGCCGATTCCACGGTGTCGCCGGACTTGAACGTACGTTCGATCACCCGGCCAGTACGCAGATTGCGAACCTTGACCCGATTGAACGCCTGGCCCTTCCCCGGCTTGACCATCTCGTTCTCGACGATCGAGAACGGATCGTTGTCGATCATGATCTTGAGGCCGGATTTAAATTCGTTCGTGGAAAAACTGCCCATGTGGCGCCTTGGTTCGATCTGTGAAGGGATGATCTGCGAGAATGCAGTGCGCGCTGTCCGGCGCGGCAAAGGGCGCAGATGATAGCCGCAACCCCCCTTCCGAGCCAATTCGAAAGCCCATCCTCACGCTGGCGACAGGCGCTCGCTGATGCGATCACCGATCCGGCGGAGCTCTGCTCGATCCTGGGGCTCGAGCCTTCATTCGTTGTGCCCGCGATCCAGGCGGCGAAGGGTTTTTCGTTGCGCGTTCCGCGAGCCTTCGTGAGTCGCATGCGTCGCGGCGACCCGAAGGATCCATTGCTGTTGCAGGTCCTGCCGCTCGGGAGTGAATTGCAGGTCGCGCCTGACTTCATCGATGACCCGGTCGGCGACCTTGCCAGCCGCGCGGCGCCTGGCGTGCTGCACAAGTATCACGGGCGGGCGCTGTTGGTGGCGACCGGCGCCTGCGCCGTGCACTGCCGCTACTGCTTTCGCCGTCACTTCCCCTACGCGGATGATTCGGCGTTGCACGGCGGCTGGCAGGCTGCAATCGATCACGTGCGCGCGGACCGCAGTGTTACAGAGGTCATCCTGAGCGGCGGCGATCCTCTGAGTCTAAGCGATCGGCGGCTTGCGCAACTCACCGATCAGCTGCATTCGATCGAGCATGTCCGCCGTCTGCGCATCCACACCCGCTACCCGGTCGTGCTGCCGGAGCGCATCGATGCAGGCCTGATCGAGTGGCTCAGAAGCATTTCCCTGCAGAAGGTCGTCGTGATCCATGCGAATCATGCGCAGGAGATCGATAGGACCGTAGAACACGCATGTCGGCGGCTCGCGAACGCTGGAGCCGCAGTGTTGAACCAGTCCGTACTACTCGCTGGGATCAACGATTCGGTCGATGCACTGACGGAGTTGAGCGAGAGCCTGTTCGCCATAGGCGTGCTGCCCTACTACCTGCACGTACTCGATAAGGTCCAGGGCGCGGCTCATTTCGATATCGACGAAACGCGTGCTCTCGGCTTGCATAATGCGCTGGCTGCACGCCTGCCGGGCTACCTGGTCCCGCGCCTGGTACGGGAGATCCCGGGCGAAGGTGCGAAGACGCCGATCGGGCCGCGCCAGAGCCGATGCTAGAATCATCAAATCAGCTGTTTAGCGGTTGGCGGTTGGTTCTGAATTGGAACCAGTCGCGCACGATTCCGCTTGTTGCTCTGACCAGCTGCTAACCGCGAACCGCTAATCGCTTCTCTGGAGACCCCGTTTGGCCGAACAAAGCGCCGTGCCGATGATCGTTCTGACTCGACATCAGGACAATGTCGAAGCCGTGAACAGCACCTTGCGCAATGCGGGCCACGCGGTTCGATGCAACTGGATCCGTGAACTCAACGACCTGGGCGATGCGCTCTCGCAGATCAACGCGCACATGTTGATCGCGTTCGTCGGCCCGGACCCGGCCGACACCGCAAAAGTGATGACGGTATGCAAGCAGTTCGGCGCCGATGTACCCGTGCTGATCGCGCGCGATCAGGCCGATGAGGACATCATCGCCGCAGCGATGCAGCAAGGCGCACGCGACGTCATCACGCTGAAGCATCCCGGGCGGCTGCAGTCGGTCGTCTCCCGTGAACTCGAAGCGCATCGACAGGCCCGCGCGCTCAACAGCACGATCAGCGCCGCCAGTGAATATCGCGACCAGCTCAAGACCTTCATGGCCGGATCGGCGGACGCGATCGCACAGGTGCAGGAGGGCATCGTCGTCGATGCGAATCCAGCATGGCTCGATCTGTATGGCGCCCCTGACGTGGACTCGCTGGTCGGCACTCCGCTGATGGATGCGTTCGATGCTGACGCGCATGCAGCCATCAAGGGTGCGCTGGTCGCTTGCTTGCAGGGCAAATGGTCCGACCACACGCTGCGCGCCAATGCGCTCCTGAGCGACGGGTCGGTTGTGCCGCTGGAAATGGAGCTGTCGCGCACTGAATTTGACGGTGAACCCGCGGTGCGTTTGTGCATCGTTGCGAAGAAGCGCGACGGCGGCAGCCTCAACGAGCAACTGACGGACGCGCTGGAGCGCGACGCAGCCACCGGCGCGCTGCAGCGCCGCTTCTTCGTCACCCGACTGCAGGAACTACTGGCGCAACCTATCAAAGCCGGCGTGCGCCAACTGGTGTCTGTCGAGCCGGACAAACTCGCTGCGATCTGCGAAGACATCGGACCGCTCGCCGTGGAAGAATTCGTCGGTCAGTTTGGGGGGCTCGTGAGTGAGACGCGACAGGCCGGGGATCTCTTCGGCCGCTTCGGCGAGGGAGCGCTGATCCTTCTGATGGAGCGCGGCACATCGCGCGATATCGAGATCTGGGCGAAGAACCTCATCAGGAAGGTTGCGAGCCAGGTGTTCCGCGTCGGCGACAAGCAGATTTCGTGCACATGCAGCATCGGCGTCGGCATGATCGATCTGCGCACTCCCGATGCGGCCACCTCGATCAACGACGCAATCTCGGCCCGACGTGCGGCGCAGGCGGCCGGCGGCGGCCGTGTACAAATCATCGATCGTCAGGACGAAGACACGCGGCAACTGGCCGCGGATGAGATCTGGGTGCGTCATATCAAGGCGGCGCTGATGGAGAACCGCTTCCGCCTGATGCAACAGCCGATCGCGAGCCTGCTCGGCGAAGACCGCGGCATGTTCGACGTGCTCGTGCGCATGATCGATGAACAGGGTCAGGAATTACTGCCCTCCGAGTTCATGGCGGCGGCGGAGCGCAACGATCTGATGAAGAACATCGATCGATGGATCATTGGCGCATCGATGACGTTCTGCGCGAGCCGGCCGGTGAAGCAACTGTTCGTGCGGCTGTCGAAGGACTCGGTGCGCGACAAGTCGCTGCTGCAGTGGCTGGCCAATCAGCTCAAGGCGAGCCGCGTCGATCCGCAGCGCATCGCCTTCCAGGTGAGTGAGCAGGTTGCAACGGAATATCTCGCCGATACGACCGATCTCGCCGCTGGAATTCGCAAAGCGGGCTTTCTGTTCGCGCTGGAGCACTTTGGCGCGGGCCGCGATCCGCAGCGTCTGCTCGCCCATCTGCCGCTGGATTTCATCAAGGTCGACGGAACCCTCATGCAGGGCCTCTCCGTTGATCAGGATCTGCAGCAGCGCGTGCGCGCGCTCGTGGAACAGGCAAAGGCGAAGAAAGTTGCGACAATCGCCGAGCGCGTCGAAGACGCAAACACGATGGCGGTGCTATGGCAGCTCGGCGTCGAATTCATCCAGGGCTACTTCGTGAACGAGCCCGAGCAGGTGGTGATGGGGTAAGAATCTCGATAAGGAGGAGAGCCGCGAAAGACCGCAAAAAGGAATTGACACGTCGGAACGCGGAACTCTGAAGCGCACGCCGCACCTATGTACGATTCACCGTTTACGCCCGAGACGACGAAACCTTTCCGACACATTCATTTCCTTTTTGCGGTCTTTCGCGGCTCTTCTCTCTATCCATTCTCGACATCCAGCCGTTCCACCTTGCGCCAGCCGCGGGGCAGCACCGAGCCGCGTTGGGCGCGCTCGCCGCGGTAGTCTTTCAGCTCGCTGAACTTCAACGTCATCTTGCGATCG
>JBOHZJ010000221.1:0-6994 GCA_050738395.1 Steroidobacter sp. | reverse complement strand
CTGCATGCCGGTGCAGATGTCGAGCGCGTACGAAACGGCCTTCTTCGGCCGCATCGGCTTCTCGTTGGCGATCTCGGTGGCGAGCGTGTGCGATGGGAAGTACTCCATCGAGATGGCGTACCCGCCGCTGATATAGAGAAAATCGTAGATGCGAATGACGTTCTTGTGCGTGATCTTGCGCGAGTAGCGCAGCTCGTGCACGAAACGCTTCATCATCTCCTCGTCCTGCGAGACGTTCGGGTTCAGGAACTTCAGAATCAGACGCTCGTCGACCACCGTGTCTTCGACCAGCAGCACCGTACCGAAGGCGCCTTTGCCGATCTTCTCGATGTACTTGTAACGCCCTTCGATCACATCGCCGGATTTGAGCGTCGAGATGTCCAGCTTCGCGCTCGCGGCGGTCGCCTCTTCGGCTTTCTTGATGACCGCATCGACGTCGCCTTTATCGATGAGCAGCGTGCGCGCCGGCTCCGCCATCTTTGCGGCCTTCGCCTGGGCGGCCACGGCGGTGCTCGAGTAGCGACCGTCGATGTCCTCGATCGCCCGGAGCGCGGCGTGCTGGATGGTTTCATCGGCGGCGGCGGAGCCTGCGGCCTGAATGTAGCTGCGCACGCTATCGGCCCGCTTGTCGTCGGCGAGCCGCGCCAGCGCATTCATTGCTTCGATCTTGATCTCCTTTTCGGGGCGATCGAGCAGATGGATCATGGATTCGATCACGCGTGTGTCGCCGAGTTTGCCGAGCGCGCGGGCGACGGTCGGCAGCGATCGCGTGTTCTCCGCGTTCAACAGTTCGATCAGCGCCGGCACCGCTTTCTTGCTGCCGATCTCGGCGAGCGCATCGACTGCACGCTCGCTTACCCACCAGTCTTTGTCCTTGGTCGCCTCGATCAGGAAATTGATGGCGCGCTCGTCCTTCGTCTGGTTGAGAATCTCGATCGCAGCACGACGCACGTCCTCGTCCTCGTCGCGAATCAGCTCGATGACCGCATCGACCACGCGCGGGCCGCCGATCTTGCCGAGCGCGTCGGCCGCGCGCGTGCGCACCCACCAGTCGTCATCCTTGATGACCTGCAGCAGGTGCTTGATGTCCTTCGCCGTGCCGAGGCTGTTCAACACTTCCACAGCGGCGCGGCGGGCGTATTCGTTCTCATCCTTGAGGACTTCGACGAGGTGCTTCATCGTCTCGGGATCTTTAGCGCGCACCACCACGTCGACCGCGCGATTCGCGATCTCGAGGTCCGCGTCGCGCAGCAGCTGACAGATTGGGCCGATGTTGAGCGGTCCGTCCATCTTCGACAGGGCGTTGAGCGCCGCCTGACGAATCATCTTGTTCGGATCCTTGAGCTGCGTCTGAATCGCAGCGGCGACCTCCGGCCGGTTGAAGCGCGACAGGATCGTGATGATGTGCATGCGCGCGACCGAGTCTTTGCCCTCGATGCGACTCGTCAGTTCCGGGATCGCCGATGCATCGGCCAGTTCGCCAATGATGCGGAACAGGGCGGCCTTCTCGTTCGCTTCCTGGCTGTAGGCGTGCTGCAGCAGGTCGCGGACCGTAAATCGATTCTTCTGCCCCGAGATAATCTCCAGGACCGCGGGCTTCGCTACATCATCGCGATTCAGCAGCTCGATCAGGAGCGCGGGGCTGTAGTTCTGGCTGGCGCCGAGCGCCCAGCTC
The DNA here is from genome assembly GCA_050738395.1 of Steroidobacter sp. Lineage (GTDB taxonomy): Bacteria > Pseudomonadota > Gammaproteobacteria > Steroidobacterales > Steroidobacteraceae > Steroidobacter. The sequence goes on along the minus strand of JBOHZJ010000221.1, from coordinate 5,319 downwards.
ACCGCGGCGACAGTGCGCGCGTTGCCGTCGACCAGGCCCTCGGCCACGATCGGGAAAGTCTTGTTGTCGACGAGTTGCGCCAGGATATCCACATACGAGGCGGTCTCTTTCTTATCCGCGACCGCGAGGGCGTCGAGGATCTTCGGGATGGCCCCGGCCCCGATCTTTGCAAGCTTCTGAAAAGCTTTCTGTGAATCCGGGTGCAGCGGATCGCCTATGCCGCGGATTTCGGCAATCAGGCGCTCGGCTTTCAGATCGGAAAAGAAACTCATCGAGTCGTCCCGGTATCCATCGCATCGCGTGCACCCCGGGAGCAAGCTTCCCGGCGCGCTGTTGTCGATCCGCCAACCACCATCCGCGGACCGTCTGAGGCCCTTTGAATTGACGCCCCTCCTGAGGCGCCCGGCCTTTGATCACGCGCAGATTTCGTGTTGGCGGCAACTCTGAAATCCTGGGCGAGGCAAAGGATCAAGCAAGGGTTCCTTGGGTCACTCAGGGTAAAGCCGGATATGCCGGCGTGAAATGGCGCTTTCGCCTGTGTTGAGCGTTGTCAGACATTATGCCACGGTCACTGCGTAGCACAGATCAGAGCTTCGATGGATCGAGACTGACCGGGCGCTCGTTAAGGGCCATGGCTCGACCTCTGGTCGAAAAATTTTCGGGCCGGAAGTTCTGACGGGTCGAGGGCAGGGTTCGGGTAAAGAAGTTTCCCGCGCGGTTCCGGCGGCCGCGTTCCGTTGCGGTTTTCCGTCTTGGGGTTTAGCGCGATCCGCTACAATCCGCGCCCTCACGGCTGCCTTCAATGCAGCGATTTCCTCAGCTGCAGACTGACTGATTGAACAAGAGATCTATGAGCACGCACGAATCCGCAGTGCGCGGTTTGTTGGAGATGTACGTCGATCCCGACCTGGGCGTCGAGCTGCGTGCTGCGGGCGCCGTCACCAGACTAACGGTGACGGAGGACGCCGCCGATATCGCGATACAGCTCGGATTCCCGGCGCAGAAATACGGGCCGGAGCTGAGGCTCGCGCTGGAACAGCGCCTGCGCGGCCTCGAGTGGCTCAAACGGGTGGAGGTGAACGTGAGCTGGCGCGTGATCTCACACAGCGTCCAGCGCAATCTGAAACCCGTTCAGGGCGTCAGCAACATCATTGCAGTCGCCTCGGGAAAGGGCGGCGTCGGAAAGTCGACGACCGCCGCGAATCTGGCGCTCGCACTCGCATATGAGGGCGCCGCCGTCGGCCTGCTGGACGCGGACATCTACGGGCCGAGTCAGCCGAAAATGATGGGTCTGAGCGGCTCGCAGCCAACCAGTCCCGATCAGAAAAGCATGGTTGCGCCTGTCGCCTATGGGGTGAAGGTGATGTCGATCGGTTTTCTGATCGACGAGGAACAGCCGATGGTGTGGCGCGGGCCGATGGTGACGCAGGCGCTGGTCCAGCTCCTTGAAACTACCCGCTGGGGGAACCTCGACTACCTGATCGTCGACATGCCGCCGGGAACGGGCGACACGCAGCTCACGCTGTCGCAGCGCGTGCCGGTCAGCGGCGCAGTGATCGTCACTACGCCCCAGGACATCGCACTGCTCGACGCCCGCAAAGGTCTCAGGATGTTCGAGAAGGTGGAAGTGCCGGTGCTCGGCATCGTAGAGAACATGAGCACGCATGTATGCTCGAAGTGCGGCCACGAAGAGCACATCTTCGGCGCTGGCGGCGGGCGTCGCATGGCCGAGCAATACGGCGTGGATCTGCTCGGCGAACTGCCGCTCGACATCCGCATCCGGGAGCAGGCCGACAGCGGCAAGCCGACCGTAGCCGCCGAACCGGAGAGTTCGATCGGCCGCGCCTATATAAGCTTTGCCCGCCGCACGGCGGCGCGACTCGCACGCACAGCGCAGGCCCCCGGGCAGGCGTTTCCGACGATTTCGGTGGAAGACACCTGAAGAACGGTTGTCCGTTGACGGTTGACAGTTGACCGTCCGGAAAAGACGCTGACGCAATCGGCTCTGCCGACTCACATCTCACATCTCACATCTCACGACTCACAACGGGCAACTGGCATCAGTATGAGCATCAAGTCCGACCGCTGGATCCGCCGTATGGCCGAAAAGGGCATGATCGAGCCGTTCGAATCAGGACAGGTGCGAGTGGGGAATGGGGCCAAAATCATTTCCTATGGAACGTCGAGCTATGGCTACGACGTGCGCTGCGCTAACGAATTCAAGATTTTCACAAACATCAATTCGACGATCGTCGATCCGAAGAACTTCGAATCCGGCAACTTCGTGGATCTGACCTCGGATGTCTGCATCATCCCGCCGAATTCGTTCGCGCTGGCGCGCACCGTCGAGTTCTTCCGGATTCCGCGTAACGTACTGACGATTTGCCTGGGCAAGTCGACGTATGCGCGTTGCGGAATTATCGTGAACGTCACGCCGCTGGAGCCGGAGTGGGAAGGGCACGTGACGCTCGAGTTTTCCAACACGACGCCGCTGCCCGCAAAAATCTACGCGAATGAGGGAGTGGCGCAGATGCTGTTCCTGGAATCGGATGAGGTATGTGAAACCTCTTATAAGGACCGCGGCGGCAAGTATCAGGGACAGCGCGGCGTGACGTTGCCGAAGGCGTGAGGAAGAAGTGAGTGGTGACTAGTGCCTGGTGAATAGCCAGACCGGACTGGCCGTTGGCCCATTGGTGCTGACGCGGGGCAGTTGATTGGCGACGGGCAAGAGCATTCTTTGACTATTCACCAGTCACTAGTCACTAGTCACTAGTCACTTCCCATTAGTCACTTCCCATCCCGTCAGCACCATCACCGTCTCGACTTTGCCCTTGCGGATCTGTTCGGCGCGTACGGGGGTGTAGTCGAGCTTGGGCGCGAGCCACATGCGCGAGACCCGGCTCGATCCCGGGCGGGTGCTTTCGAAAATCACCGTGTCGAGCTTGCCGAGCTTTGAATCCAGCACGGCGTTTTCTTTGCGAGTGTAGGTGTAGTGCTTGACGCGATTGTCATCGATCAGCGGGATCACGCCCGGTTCTTCGCCTCGTAGCAGCGCAGCGGAAACGGAGATCTGGATCGAGAGTCGATCCTGCATCTTCGGCTCGGTGGGCAACTCGACCTGCTCACGTTCGATTGTGCCGCTCGCGACGCCCTGCGCCCAATCGAACTGCAATGCGCCGTCGCCTTTGTCGCTCGATTTGCCGTCATCGAGCCGCCACTCGGTCGGGCGGACGCCCTCCGGGCCGATCTCCATGACGCTGCGCTCGTTCGCGGCGCTGCTGACCACCAGACGGGCGAGTGCGCTCGGGTCCGCATGCGTTTCGAAAATGTATCGCCCCGTCGCGGGGTCGCGTTCCAACTCGAAAGTGAGAGTGCCGGCGCGAAGGCCCCGATAACTGACTTCGTAGGTCGCGACGAACGGCTGCGGAGCGGGCGCGGCGGCGCGCGCTGCTGGGGTCAGCGCAATCGCCATCATCAACAGTGTAGCTATCCTCGGCACGTTCACGCTCCTTTGCGATTCCTGGCGTCCACTATGACCGGCCCAACGAGCGGCTTGTCATCCAGCCAGACTTGCTCGTCGCGCAGCGCCAGGCGGCCGCGTGCAAGCCAATCGATGGCCTGCGCGTAGATCCTGTGTTCCTGCTGCTGAACTCGCGCTGAAAGAAGTGCTTCTGTATCGCCCGGGCGTACATCGACGAGCGCCTGAATAATGACCGGACCGCCATCGAGTTCCGCTGTTACGAAATGCACGCTGGCGCCATGCGTCAGGTCCGCGGCTTCGAGCACGCGTCGATGCGTATGCAGACCGCGATAGTCGGGCAGCAACGAGGGGTGCACGTTCAGGATGCGTCCCTGGAACGCTCCGGTGAAATGTGCGGAGAGGATGCGCATGAACCCGGCAAGCACGATGAGCTTCGGCTCGAACCGCGACACGAGTTGCGCGAGTGCGGCGTCGTAGGAGGCGCGATCGGGGAATTCGCGCGGCGAGAGCGTTTGCGTCGGAATATGCAGGTCCGCCGCAATGCGGAGCCCTTCGGCGTGCGGCTGATCGCTTACCACCACGCGTACATCCACCGGCAACTCGCCGCTCGCGGCGCGCTCCGCGATGGCGCGCATGTTGCTCCCGCGACCTGAAATCAGGATCGCGATCGGCAGACGCGGCGTTGAGTCGCTGCGCGTCGCCGTCATCCGCGAATGATCACGCCGCCGTCGCCGCGACGAACTTCGCCGATCACAACCGGCGCCTCGCCCTGGTCACGGAGAATCTTCAGCGTCTTGTCGACGTGTTCGGCTGCAACGCATACCGTCATGCCGATGCCGCAGTTGAAGGTGCGGTACATCTCGGCGTCTGCAATCGCACCCGCCTTCTGCAGCCAGTCGAATACGGGCGGCCTCGTCCACGTCTGCGCGCTGAGCAGCACCTCGAATCCGTCGGGAATGACGCGCGGAATGTTTTCCGTCAGTCCGCCGCCCGTGATGTGAGCGAAGCTGCGCACTTTGATTTCTTTCACCAGCGCGAGCAGCGGTTTCACGTAGATGCGCGTTGGTGCGAGCAGAACGTCGTACAGGAGTGCACCGCCCGCGAGCTTCGTCGCAGGCGTCGCCTTCGCGGTCTTGAGGAGCTTGCGTATCAACGAATAGCCATTCGAGTGCGGCCCGGAGGACGCAAGACCGATGATCACATCGCCAGGCCGCGTATGACTGCCGTCGATGATCGCGTCCTTCTCGACGATGCCAACGCAGAATCCGGCGAGGTCGTAATCGCCGTTGGCGTACATGCCCGGCATCTCCGCCGTTTCACCGCCGATGAGCGCCGCGCCGGCCTGAACGCAGCCTTCGGCGACGCCCTTGATGACCGCTTCTGCAACGTCGATGCTCAGCTTCCCGGTCGCGTAGTAATCAAGAAAAAACAGCGGCTCGGCGCCTTGCACGATCACATCGTTCGCGCACATGGCGACCAGATCGACGCCAATCGTGTCATGCCGTCCGGTTTCGATGGCGAGCCGCAGCTTGGTGCCCACGCCGTCCGTGCCAGACACCAGCACCGGTCTGCGGTAACGCTCGACCGGAATCTCGAAGAGCGCGCCGAAGCCGCCGAGACCGCCGAGCACTTCGGGGCGCAGCGTGCGCTTCACCGCCGGCTTGATGCGTTCGACGAGTTGGTCGCCGGCTTCGATGTCGACGCCAGCGTCTTTATAGGTGATCGGCGTGAGGGGGGGCATACGGCCTCGGGGGAAAGGGGCTGTGTTATTTTACACACCCGGTGCGGGATGCAGCGCACCGAATCACAACCGAAACATCCTCTGATGCGCCTATGAC
>JBOHZJ010000220.1:0-25458 GCA_050738395.1 Steroidobacter sp. | reverse complement strand
GATCACGGGGATCCGTCGATACGATTCGGGACGCGCGTTCGCGGTGCTGTCCGGCGGTCGTGAAGTACCGATCAGCAAACGTTATCTCGCCGGCATCGGGCAGGCGTTGCGATTCAGCAAAGGCAGGTTCGGCGGCGAATCGGGCTAGCGCGTGTCGCAATAATTGCGAAGCGTTTCGACGCACTTTCAGGTTCGCTCGTTGCACGCGAGCGCAGCTCGCGGCTGACGCGCGATCGTTCGACGCAAAGCTCTGTCGACCCTGCTTTCCACGCCTAGCGTAATCCTCCGTGTCACTGCAGCAACGAGCGCGCCTCGCGCGCTCTGCTCAGCTGGAGGTTTTCGATGGGTCCGGTGGTTCGCAGGTTCCCGTCTCCGCATCGCGCGAGCGCAAGCGCCGCATCGGCGCACGCGGCGCACGCGGCGCAAGGCACGGAAATTCATTGGGTCGGCCCCGGGCGCAATGGGCAGGAAGTCGTCGCCGGCGTCGCCTCGATACACATGGCGTGGGGCGGCGCCCATTCGCTGTGCGTCAGGGGACATGCACTCAGACTCGATGACGAGGTTTTCCTCACCCTCAACGCCGGTCACGTGTTGACTGCGCGCGGCCGCCGCGATCCCGGCGCCTCTCTGCTGAGCGTCTATTTCGCTCCGGATCTGCTCGCGGACGCGCTCGCTGATTTCGCCGTCAGCGAGCGTGAGCTGCTCAGTTCATGGACGCAGAGCGGCACGCTGTACCTCTTCGAGCACTTGCGCGAACGGGACAAGTCGATCGACTCGGTGATGCGCTACATCGCACATCACGTTTGCGAAGGCGTCGATGATCCGCACTGGTATGAAGAACAGGTGCGCTTCCTGTTGCGGCGCGCGCTCGCAAACGAAGCCGCCATCGTCCGCACCATCGGCGCAGTGAGCTGCACGAAGGCATGGAAGCGGCGCGAAATCTTTCTGCGGCTCGCGCGCGTCACCGATCTCATCCATTCGGCATACGAACGACCGCTCACGATCGCCGAACTCGCCGAGGCGGCCCATTGGTCGGTGTTTCACATGATGCGTGAGTTCAAGGCCGTGCACGGCGTCAGCCCGCACGAATTCCTGCAGCGTCGGCGAACACAGGCCGCGGCGCGCCTGCTGTGCTCCACGGAGCTGCCGGTCTCGGAAGTGGCGGAGCGCGTCGGCTTTCACGATCGCAGCACGTTGATGCGCCGCTTGCAGCGCAGCCACGGAATCGGAGCACGCGCGCTGCGCGTGCTGGCGCCGACTTTCCGGAAATCACCGCAACAAACGCCGCACAGAAAGCCAACTGCCGCCGCATCGCGTGTCAATTCCGCCACTAGCATTTCCCCGGTCCGCTAATCGGAATTGGCCGCTAATCGCAATCACAGGGGAGCACGAGCATGAGACGCAACAGAACCATTCGGCGCGCGGTGCAGTATGCATTGCTGGCAGGCGCCGCCGCCGCGAGCGCGGCGCCCGCACAGTCGCAAGACCAGACCATTTCGGAGGTCGTGGTGACGGGCTCGCGTATTCCGCAGCCGAATCTCACCAGCATCAGTCCGGTAACGTCCGTCGGCGCCGCCGACATCAAGATCGAGGGCGTCACGCGCGTCGAGGATCTGATCAACAACCTGCCGCAGGCCTTCGCGGACTTTGGCGGCAATCTGTCGAACGGAGCCACCGGCGCGGCGACGGTCAACCTGCGCGCCCTCGGCAATCAGCGCACGCTCGTTCTGGTCAATGGCCGCCGGCTGATGCCCGGCGATCCCACGCAGAACGGCAACTCCGCACCTGACCTCAATCAGATCCCGGCGGCTCTGATCGAACGCGTCGAAGTGCTGACGGGCGGCGCGTCCGCGGTTTACGGCGCAGACGCCGTCGCCGGCGTCGTGAACTTCATCATGAACGATGACTTCGAGGGCGTCCGCGTCGATGCGCAGTACGGCTTCTATCAGCATGAGAACAGCAACTCCATCAACGATATCGTCGCCGCGCGCGGCTTCGACACACCTGACAGCAGCGTGATGGATGGTTACAGCAAGGACATCACGTTCATCCTCGGCCTGAACTCCGCGGATGGTCGCGGCAACGCTACGGTGTACGCCGGCTATCGCTCGCTGACCGGCTTGCTGCAGTCGGAACGCGATTTCAGTGCATGCGCGCTGAATCCGGACGGCGCGGGTACTGCGCGCGTCTGCGGCGGATCGGGCACGACGTCGCCGGCGCAGCTCCAGGCGATCGTACAAAGCGGTCCGACGGCTGGCGCAAACGTCGCGACCTACGTTCCCAACGCGGATGGCTCGTTGACGCCGTACTCGGCCGTGCAGAACGCCTATAACTTTGCGCCGACCAATTACTATCAGCGTCCCGATGAGCGTTACACGGCAGGACTATTCGCGCACTACGAAGTGAGCGACAACATGGAGGTCTACACCGAATTCGGGTTCATGAATGATGAGACGGTCGCTCAGATTGCACCGAGCGGCCTGTTCTTCGGCGGTGGACCTGGAGCAGGCGGCGGCTATCTGGTGAACTGCGACAACCCATTCCTTTCGTCCCAGCAGGTCGACGCCTTCTGCACACAGCAAGGTCTCGGCGCCGATGACGTCGCGTCCATCGGCATCGGCAAACGCAACGTGGAAGGCGGCGGTCGGCAGAGCCATCTCGAGCACACTTCGTATCGTGCAGTGATCGGCGCTCGCGGCGAGATCGCGGCAGGATGGGATTACGACGTCTACGGGATGTACGGCACAACCGAGTACGCGCAGAACTTTCTCAATGACTTCTCGGTGCGTCGCGGCGGCAACGCCCTGATCGCAGAAAGGCTCGGCGACGGCAGCATCGTCTGCGGCGTCAATGCGGACGCGGACACAACCAACGACGATCCAGCGTGCGTGCCGTACAACGTTTTCACAGCCGGCGGCGTCACGCCGGAAGCATTGAACTACGTTCAGATACCAGGCTTTCAACAAGGATCCACCACCGAACAGATACTGAGCGGCGCAATCACGGCTGATCTTGGGCAGTACGGCGCCAAGGTGCCCTGGGCCTCGGATGGTCTGGGCATGGCGTTCGGCGCCGAATACCGCAGCGAAGCGTCCGAACTGCGCAACGACGTTGCGTTTCTGACCGGCGATCTCTCGGGAGGCGGCGGCGCCACGTTGGACACCGCCGGCAGCTACGACGTCAGAGAATTGTTTACCGAGGCGCGTCTGCCGCTCGTGCAGGACAAGCCGTTTGCGCAGAGCATTTCCTTCGAAGCAGGCTATCGCTACTCCGACTACAGCCTGGGATTCGACACCGACACGTATAAGCTCGGCGCAGACTGGGCGCCGATCGATGATCTGCGTTTTCGCGCCAGCTTCCAGCGGGCAGTGCGGGCGCCGAACGTCCAGGAGTTGTACCGCCCTCAGGTCGTCCAGCTCGATGGCGCCACGGATCCGTGCGCCGGACCTGCGCCGGCGGTGACGGCCGCGCAATGTGCGCTGACTGGAGTCAGCGCGGCTCAGTACGGCAACATCCTTCCGAACTCATCGGCGCAGTACAACGGTCTGACGGGAGGCAATCCCGCGCTGGATCCGGAAACCTCGGATACGACGTCGTTCGGCTTTGTGTTCCTGCCCAGCTTTCTGCCCGGGTTCAGCGTGTCGCTCGACTACTTCGATATTTCCGTCGAGGACACGATCGCTCAGGTGGGCGCGGATCTGGCGATCAACACGTGCCTTGCTTCAGGCGACCCGTACTTCTGCGGCCTCGTCAATCGAGCACCGGGGTCGGGTTCGCTGTGGCTCGGAACGCAGGGCTACATCACCGATACGACGCTCAATACCGGCTCGCTGCAGACGAAGGGATTCGATGTCGAAGCGAACTACCGCATGAATATGGGCGACAGCGGGCTCGCATTCCAGTTGATCGGCACCTATGTCGATGAGCTGACGATCGAGCCGCTGCCCGGCTTCCCGACGTATGACTGTGCGGGGCTGTACGGCAACGTCTGCCTCACGCCGACGCCTGAGTTTCGCACCAAGCTGCGCTCAACGTGGACGACTGCGTGGAACGTCGACCTGACATTGACCTGGCGCTACATCGATGAGGTGCAGGTCGATAGCACGATCGACAATCCGAACTTCGATTTCGAAGGACATCCGGCGGTGGACGAGAGTCTCGGCTCGAGGACCTATCTCGACCTCACAGCCGCATACACATTCGACATGGAGCCAGCCGCGCTGACGTTCCGGGTAGGCGCGAACAACATTCTGGACAAGGACCCGCCGATTGCGACTCAGGCGACGTGTCCGGCCGTCTACTGCAGCGGCAATACGTTCCCGCAGGTGTACGACACACTGGGCCGCACCGTGTTTCTCGGCGTCACGGCGGACTTCTGAGCCGAACGAACGAAGAATGTCGAATTTGCGGCGGGCTTCGGCCCGCCGTTTTTTTGCGCAAGGTGAAGTCTGGCGCGGCTATGACCTGACGCAGCCAACGGCAGGAGCGCGATGGCGGTGAGGGCGAGAATCGGCGAACGCATGGCGACCTCCATTTATGACGCAGGCCTCATGAGATGTTTGCGCTCGGGAGATCCTTCGCTGATTGCGGCGCCGTTCCCCTGGACCTCAGGACGCTCGCACCAGCCGCAGGACCGTAATTTCCGACGGCGCTCCAAATCGCTTCGGCGGTCCCCAGTAACCCGTGCCCCGGCTCGTGTACACGAGCATTCCATCGAGGCGATGCAAGCCAGCCGTGAACGGCTGCTGGAATCGCACGAACAGAGTCCATGGCCAGAACTGTCCGCCATGCGTATGTCCGGAAATCTGCAGATCGAACCCGGCCGCCGCCGCGGCGAACGCTGAACGCGGTTGATGCGCGAGCAGGAGTTTCGCGCCCGCATCCTGCGGCGCGCCCTGCAAGGCGGCGCCGGGATCGCTGCGTTCGGCCGGATTGAACTGATGCGCGCTGAAGTCCGTGACGCCGGCGACGACCAGCTTCACGCCGCGATGCTCCAGCACGACGTGCTCGTTCTTCAACACGCGCAGTCCGAGTCGCGTGAACTCACGGGTCCACGCGCGTTCGCCCGAGTAGTACTCGTGATTGCCGGTGACGAAATACGCGCCGTGCACGGCCGACAAACGTGCGAGCGGCTCCACGTGTTCGGCCAGCTCTTCTACGCCGCCGTCGACGAGGTCGCCGGTCACGGCCACGAGATCGGCTTTCAATCCATTGACAGCGTTCACGATCGCCTCGACATAGGGTCGCCTGATCGTCGGCCCCACATGAATGTCGCTGATTTGCACGATCGAGAATCCGTGCAACGCCTCGGGCAGATTGGGAAGCGGAATTTCGACCGTCACGACGCGCGCGCGGCGCCGTGCATTCATGAAGCCAACGAGCGTTGCGAATCCCGCAAGAGCGGCGGCGATGACTGCGGAAGCCTGCGTTACGGCTTCGCGTTCAATGGTCGGGACAACCCACAAGGCGGCGAGCAGCGCCACATCGCGCAGGACAGTGAATACGAGCAGCGAGGAGAACAGGCCCATCATCAACAGGCCGGTCAACTTCAGATGATCCGACCATGCCGGTCGACGGGCGGAGCGTGACATCACGCCCAGCGGCACGGTCGCACACGAAAACGCGAGCAACACGACGCCGAAGGCGCGCACGGCGTCGCCGACCGGCAAGTCCGGCAGCAACCGCAGGCCGATGTACGCGTGCAGCAGCGTCAGCAAGCCGATCGCCGTCAGAAAGGAACGGCTCAACCGCACGGGAACTCCGGCGACGCATAGCGAGGAGTCGCCGGCGGGCTCAGCGATCGGGTTGGGCAGGGTCGGCGCATCGGAGCGCCGTCATGGCGGGCGGTCAGGCGACCAGCGCGGTTCATGGGTGCAATGGTTTCGACTTACGGCTTCATGGTGAACGAGTTCGAGTGTGATTCTTGAGCGGCGTCTAAACGACTGACGCCCGAGGAATCTAGCCATCCGCGTACGACGCTCGTTGCGGCGTCCACAGAAGGAGTCTGCCCGTGAACACTCGCACTTTCGCCCGCATCTTCGGAATCGTGTTTCTCATCGTCGGCGCTGGTGGATTCATCCCTGGACTGACGCAGCCCCATGAGCACCCTGGCCTGACTGTCGAGGCGGCCTCGGGCATGGAGCTCGGACTCTTCCCGGTCAACGTGGTGCACAACCTCATTCACCTTGCCTTCGGGGTGCGGGGCCTGCTTGCCGCGCGCAGCCTTGGCGCGGCGCGGGTCGGATAGGCGGGCCGATCCAACACGCGTCAGGCGCATGGATTAGGACGCAAACCGACCTGATTTCGAATTACGATTCTTGCGGTGCGGGCGATTGTCTGGAGCGTTATGCGTCTTTTCGTGATCCGTGTCGCCTCGACAATGCTCGCCTGCGCCGCCGGCCTGATGGGAGTCGCAGCGCATGCTCAAGCCCCGCGCCCGAACTCTATGAACGCTCAACATACGGTGCTCGAGCTGCGTCAGTACACCCTGCATCCGGGCAAGCGCGACGTTCTGATCGATATCTTTGATCGCAACTTCGTCGAGGGACAGGAAGCCCATGGCATGTGGATCATCGGCCAGTTTCGCGATCTGGACAATCCGGATCGCTTTGTATGGCTGCGCAGTTTCGCCGACATGCAGGCCCGCGCCGCCGCGCTGAACGGCTTCTATTTCGGTCCGGTCTGGCAGGCCAATCGCGACGCGGCGAATCCCACCATGGTCGACTCGGACAACGTCCTGTTGCTCCGGCCTGCGCGCGCAGGCGCCGGTTTTCCCGTCGTAACCGCCCCGCTGCCCTCGCGCGATTCGAACGGCGCCGGGAACGGTCTGGTGACCGCGAACATCATCTATCTGCGTCGCACGACGCCAGGTGAGTTCACGGACTTCTTCGCAGAGGAAATCAGACCCGAGTGGGAGAAGGCCGGCGCGTCGGTGGTCGCGGAACTGGCGACGGAAACAGCGGCCAACAACTTCCCGCGGCTGCCGGTCCGGGAAGGCGAAAGGGTGTTCATCTGGTTCTCGACGTTCGCAGACCAGAGCACCTATGACAGACACCGTAGTGTGCTCGCAGCATCGCCGAGCTGGCGCGTCGTTTCCGGCAAGCTCAGCCTGTGGACTCACCAGCCCATCGAAATATTGCGACTTCAGCCCACAGCGCGCTCTCGATTGCAGGGTTGCTGCAGCGGACGGCGCCAAGTCAGTCGAGATCTTCAGCTTCCGTGAACTCCAGCGGCGCATCCGCGCCTTGCAGCCCGATGAACGGTTTCTGCTTCGCTTCAAATCGTCGCCGCCCAGCCAAAGGCTCAGACATCGCTGCAGCGAACGCAGTATTCAGCTCGAAGGCCATGATGTCATAGCCTTCGTCGCGCATGGCTGTCGAGAACGCGTCGACGTGCGCGCCGCCTGCCTGATACACGAGCGGCGCGAACTCCGGATCGATGTCGAGGTTGTCTGGTTCCTGAAATGACTTCTCACAACCCGCGGCGCTGGTCGCATGGTAGTTGCGGCAGGTCTGCGGACGAGCCGCATAGATCGTGCAGCGGCCGCTCGCGAGAAACGGGCATTTGATGTTTCGCTGCATGCGCTCGACATCATCGAGCTTTGCGAGGACGGCGCTGTTCGCCTCGATCTCGCTGCGAACACGTTCCTGCTCCTGCGGCGTGAACTCCCTCGCAACGAACTCCAGAATACGAAAGAGCTCCACGGGGCGAACATCGACGGTGAAGTAGCAACACCACGAGCAACCCGATTTGCACGCCAGCGTCGTTGCATCGGGCGCCGCCGCGAGCCGCTCATCATGACGCTGCTGAGAACTCTGATACGCAGCGACGGGACCGCGCTGAGCGATCTCGGTGCGAGCCTGGCCGTACTCCTGCGAGACAATGCGTCGCACGGTCGCTAAATCGATCGTAATTTCCATCTGTTCTCAAATTCGCGCGTTAGCCGTGAGTCGTGAGCTGTGAGTCGGAAGAACCGCACGATTCGTCTTTCCCCGTGTTTCGACTCACGACTCACGACTCACAAGTCACAACTCACAACCCACCGCTCACTCAACATTCTCGGCGCGTAGGACAGGCAGCTCGATCGCACTTGCATTGCCCGGCGTCCGCCAGATGCGCTGCGTCGCCTTCACGTAGTTTTCCGGCTTCGCGTACATGATGTTCGGTACGAACGTCTGTGGGTTGCGGTCGTACAGCGGGAACCAGCTCGACTGGATCTGCACCATGATGCGGTGTCCCGGCAGGAACGTATGGCTCGCATGAGGCAATGCAATCCGATAGAGCAACGCCTTGTTCGCGGCGAGTGACTGTGGCTTCGCCGGGTCGACGCGGTAGCGCCCGCGAAAAATATCGGCCGAGAGCATCTGCTGGTAGCCGCCGAGCATCGGGCGTTCGGGAACCTGATCCGGCCACACATCGATGATCTTCACGACCCAGTCGGAATCGCCGCCGCTCGTCGACGCGAACAGGTGAGCGATGGGCTCGCCGGCGATTCGCAATGGCTCTTTCAGAGGTTCTGTCTGATACACCAGCACATCGGTGCGCGACGCCGCGTGGCGTTGATCATCGAGCAGCCACTCGCCCCATCCGGAATCGGGTGCACTGATCGCAAGCAGCGGGCGAGCCCGGAACGGCACAGGCTTGGCCGGATCGGAAACATATTCGTCATATCGTTCGGCGCTCACCGTGGGCGCTTCGAAGCTGAGCCGCCCGCCCGACGACAGAAACAACGAGCGGGATTTTTCCGCGCACGCTTCGCCGCAGGCGCGCGGCCAGTCGTCATACCTGCGCCACTCATTCGCCCCCGTCTCATACGCCAGCACTCGCGGCGTATCCGGTTTCGGTGCATCTTTGAGGTAGTGGTCGAGAAACGGCTGCATCACTTTGCGACGGAAGGCGCCGGCCGTATCGCCTTCAAATTGAATGGCGCCGATCGCGCGCCCTTCACGCCGGCCCTGGCCGTGATTCCACGGTCCGAGCACCAGATGCACGAACTCGCCGTGCGGATCCTTCGGCGCGAGCGCCCGATACAGCGCCGGGCCGCCGTAGATGTCCTCCTGATCGAACAACCCGGACACGATCATCATCGGCACGGTGACGGGCTCCTTCGCCAGCAGCTTGTCGACAGCCTGATGACGCCACCAGGCGTCATAGCTCGTGTGCTCGGCAAGCGCACGCCAGAAGCCGAGTTGATCGAGCCCGCGCGAGGCGGCGAGCGCACCCGCCGAACCTGCACGCAGGAAAGTGTCGTAGGTGTCGTACTCGCCCCACCACCACTTGTGATCGCCCTTGCGCGCCGCCTGCTGGTTGTAAATGAACTCGAGTGCGCCGCCTTGCCGGAAGGCGCCGTTGTGAAACCAGTCATCACCCATCCAGCCATCGACCATCGGCGCGAACGGCACGGCGACCTTCAGCGCCGGATGCGGATGCACCGTCGACATGAGAGCGGTGTAGCCGTCATAGGAGCCGCCGATCGTTCCGACTCGTCCGTTGCTCTCGGGAACGTTCTTCACCAGCCAATCGATCGTGTCGTAGCAATCGGTCGCGTGGTCCACCTCGGTGGGATTCAGCGGCCCCTTGAGCGGGCGGGTCAGGACGTAATCGCCCTCTGAGCCGAATTTTCCGCGGACGTCCTGATAAACGATGATGTAGCCGGCCTCGACCGACGTGTCGTTCATGTGCGGCACGACCGCGATCAGGTGCGGACTGTTGAAACGCGATACGCGCCCATTCGCGTCGTAAGGGGTGCGCGTGAGCAGCATCGGCGCGTTCGCCGCACCCTTCGGGATCAATATGATCGTCTTCAGGTTCACGCCGTCGCGCATCGCGATCATCGCTTCTCGCCTGACGTAATCGAATGCGTCGGTCACCGGCGTGAATGATTCGGGAGTCTCGCTCGGCAGAGAACTCACGCGGCCTTCATCGCGTGCGTGCGCGTTTATCGCGAGAACGACGAGGAAACAGGCGCAAGCGCGGCAGAACACTTTTCGCATCATGAGCACAGTGGACTCCTTGGTGAGGTCGGGCAGTCTACAGTTCGTCGTCGATGACCGCCTGCCAACACAGCCTGGTGCGACTGTGCTGCGAGCTGCCGCACTCAACTGCCGCTGGCGGATCGCGATACGGCGTCGGATAGTAGCCTTGAGATCGGACAATTCGCGGAGAAATCGTTGCGATGCAGCTCAGCCACATTCCCTTTGAAACGGTCGACTGGTCGGTGATTCCTCGGACCGAGCATCGCGGCGAGCAAGGCCTCGCGTACTGGCGCACGCGCACGTTCGGCGAGGTGCGGGTGCGCATGGCCGAGTACACGCCGGGCTACGTCGCCGATCACTGGTGCGACAAGGGTCATATATTGCTGTGCCTGCAAGGCGAGCTCACGACGCAGTTGCAGGATGGCCGGCGATTCACGTTGAAGCCCGGCATGAGCTATCAAGTCGCCGATGGGCAGGATGTCCATCGCTCAACTACGATTGTCGGGGCCACATTGTTCATCGTCGACTGACATGAAGACAATCGGCCTGCTCGGCGGCATGAGCTGGGAATCGACCCAGGTCTACTATCGCCTGATCAATCAATTCACCGCTGCGCGTCTGGGTGGATTGCACTCGGCGAAGCTCTGGCTGCATAGCGTCGATTTCTCCGAGATCGAGGCGCTGCAACGAAGCGGCGAGTGGGAGGCCGCCGGCGAGGCGCTGGCCGTCGCCGCACAGGGACTCGAGCGGGCCGGTGCGGACTTCATCGTGCTGTGTACCAACACGATGCACATCGTCGCCGCACAAATACAGAGCGCCTGCTCGATTCCCTTACTGCATATCGCAGATGCGACCGGCGAGCGGATCCAGCGCAGCGGAATTGGCAAAGTGGGATTGCTGGGAACGCGCTTCACGATGGAGAAAGATTTCTATGCCGGACGCCTGCGGGAGCAACACGGCCTGGACGTTATCGCGCCGCAGCGCTCCGCACGCGAGGACGTTCATCGCATCATTTACGAAGAACTCTGTCGCGGGCGGATCGAACCGTCCTCGCGCGAGCGTTACCAGCGCATCATCGCTGAACTGGTCGACCAGGGTGCGCAGGGGATCATCTTCGGCTGCACGGAGATCTCGCTTCTGATCAGTGAAGCGCATTCGCCCGTACCCGTATTCGACACGACGTTGATTCACGCGCAAGCCGCCGTCGAGCGCGCTCTGGTCGATTGAAGAACTTCGGGACACGACAGGACGCCGCAGTCATGGAAACGAACAGGCGGCGAACGCTCCTGTTCCGCAGCGACGCATAGGCAGCGACTTTGATTCGACGCGGCTGCGCCTCTCCCGCGCGGCCGGCTCGCGGTTCGTTTCATTCACGAAAAGCGAATGCACACGGAACGGGCCGGAACAACTCCGCATTCCACCAGCAGACTCTCAGGGTTCAAGCGTTGCATTGCGGAGGGCGCTGCTCCAACCCGGTGCGCCCCAGCGAGACATGAATGCCGCGACTTGACGAAAACGTCCTGCCGTCGCGCCTCGTTTCGGAGCGATGGAACGTCCCGGCGGCGTGGCTCGCGGGGCTGGCGGCGTATTGCCTGGTGATCTATGGAGGATTCGCAACCGGACGCACTGCAATGTGGATCACGGATCTCGCATGGACAGTGTCCGCCCTGCTGGCCGCCGTCGGCAGCTATCGCGCAGCGAGCAGCCTCTGCGGCAGGCGTCGAATCCCCTGGCGTCTGTTGGCGGCCGCGTGCACCAGCTGGTTGATCGGACAACTCATCTGGGACTGGAACGAACTGATCCGCGGCATCCCCGTGCCCTTCCCATCCCTTTCCGACTACTTCTACATGGGCTTCGGCGTCCTGGTCGTGGCGGCGATGGTTGCATTCCGGCAACCAGACGCAGTGCGCGTGCCGACGCTGCGCCACCTCGGCAATCTTGCGCTCATCGTCTGCTGTTTCGCAGCGACATACGTGACAGCGATTCTCGAGCCGATGCTGCGTATCGAACGCTCCACGTACTTTCTGTCGATCGCGTTGACTGAATCGCTGGTCATGGCGGTCGCATTCGTCGTGTCCGTACATTTCCTGTGGTCGTATCGGTGGGGTGCGCTCAGCACTCCCCTCATTCTGATCGTCGCCGGCGTTGCGATTCAGGCTGCGGCCGATCTCATCTACATCCATGCATTGATCGTCGGAGATTTCGGCGCCAACCATGCCCTCAACGCCGCCTGGATGGCGGCGTTCGGCTTTCAGCACTGGGCGGCGCACGAGCAGATCCGCCTGGCCCGGAGCGACGCAAGCTCTTCGTCCGTCGACGCCATCGAAGAGAAGGAACGCTGGATCGAAGCATTGTTGCCCGGTTTCCTGTTGTTGCTCATTGTGATCGCGGCGTACTCGTTCCGGGATCAGCTCAGCGTGCGCGTGCTGCTCCTGGACGCGGTCATTCTGGGACTCTTCGCAGTGATCCTCGCAGCGCGCGAAGTATGGTTGTACCTCGAGGAACGACGTTTGCAGCAGGAGCTCGAGACGAGGCGAATCGAGCTGGACCGCGCCCGCGAGGATCTGCAAGCGACGCTGACCGAGCTGCGCGACACCGAACAACGTCTGAGACTTGCGGCGAACGCCGGCAACGTCGGTCTGTGGGTCTGGGACCTGCGCGACAACACCGTCTATTACTCTCCCGAATGGAAGCGACAGCTCGGCTATCGGGAACACGAAATCACCGATGCATTCGAGGAATGGCGCAGTCGAGTGCATCCGGATGATCTCGATCGGGCCATGGCGACCGTCGAGTCGCTCGTCGAGCATCCCTGGGAGGATTATCAACTCGAGCTGCGCCTGCGTCATCGCGACAGCTCGTACCGTTGGGTGCTCTCGCACGCTGCGCTGCTGCGCGAAGAGGACGGCAAAGCCGTGTCGATGGTGGGCTCGCAGGTGGACATCACGAAGCGCAAGCAGATGGAGGAAGCGCTGCGCGACAGCGAAGCGCGCTACCGCGAGCTTGCCGGACAGCTCGAGCATCGCGTCACTCGACGGACCGCGCAGCTGCAGGACGCCTACCGGGAGCTGGAGAGCTTCGCGTACGCCGTTTCGCACGATCTGAAAGCGCCGCTGCGGGCCATGGACGGTTTCAGCCATCTTCTGATGCAAACCAGCTACGACAAACTCAACGACGCGGAGCGCGAGCACATACGCCGCATCCGCCGAGGCGCCTTGCAGATGGACGCATTGATCGATGGCTTGCTGGCTTATTCGCGCATGGAGCGACGCGAAATGCGCACCGACGCGGTGGATGTGCGCGCCGCAGTCGAAGCGATCATTGCGGAGCGAGAGGAAGAGATCCGGGAACGCGGCATCGAAGTGCGCCTGCAGGTTCCCCCGCTTTCGCTGAGAGTGGATCGCGAGGGTTTCAGCGTCATTCTCCGCAATCTGATCGAGAACGCCGTCAAATTCACCCGCGACGTGACTTCGCCGGTCATCGAAATCGGCGCGCAGAGTACGGCTGGCAAAGTCATCCTTCGGGTGAAGGACAACGGCATCGGTTTCGAGCAGCGCTACCACGATCAGATCTTTCTGATCTTTCAGCGGCTTCACCGCGGCGACAAGTATCGGGGCACCGGAATCGGGCTTGCGCTCGCGCGCAAGGCCGCGCAGCGCATGGATGGACGATTGTGGGCGGAAAGTGCGCCTGGACAGGGCGCAACGTTTTTTCTCGAGTTGCCGGCCTGAAGCCGTGCAGCGTGGCGGCCTTGTGCTCTCTCATACGCAGCGCGTTCCGGACCACTGCTGTTTACGGCGCTGATCGGCCTGGTGTAGATAGAGTCCCTGGTCCAGATAGAGTCGTTTCTCAGCTGGGACAGCCATGCACCTTCGAATGAACTTCCCACATCTGCTCACGCGAGTGTTTATGGCCACGATTCTGGGCGCTGTAACAATCTGCGGCGTCGCGAGAGAGAACGCGACCGGCTACGACGAGCTCGTCAGGTTGTTTCAGGACTGGCGCGCATTCGAGCAGCCGCCGGTCCGCGATGGGGCGCCCGACTACACCGCTGAAACCTTTGCTCGCAGGCGCAACGAACTGCGTTCGTATCGGGATCGCCTGGCGACGATCGCATCGGATCGATGGCCGATAGAACAGCAAGTGGACTATCACCTGCTGCGCGCCGAGCTGAACGGATTCGATTTCAATGTTCGTGTGCTCAAGCCCTGGGAGCGCGATCCCGCGTTCTACACGTCGATCTGGACGGCGCAAAGCGACACACCTGCGCACGAGGGACCGACTAACCATGCGGCCATAGAGCTGTGGACTTATTCCTTCCCACTGACGCCGGCAGCCGAGGCAAAGCTGACTAATGAGCTGCGCACCGTGCCTCCACTGCTGTCGCAGGCGAGAAGCAATCTGGTCGGCAATGCACGGGATCTGTGGATCGCCGGCATTCGGCCCATCAAACAGCAGGATGTTGACCTGGCTGCGCTTGAACGCAGGATGACGGGCGGAAGTCCTGAACTGAAAGAGGCGCTGCGCGCCGCGCGCAATGCGACGACGGACTTCGTTCAATGGCTCGAGCAACAGGCGCCCGAGAGGAACGGCCCCTCTGGCGTGGGTAAAGAGAACTACACGTGGAGCCTGCGCAACGTGCACCTCGTGCCGTTGTCGTGGGAAGAGGAAGTCACGCTGCTCAAGCGCGAACTCGCTCGTGCGCATACCTCGCTCAAACTGGAAGAGCAGCGCAACCGCAATCTCCCGCCTCTGCGTGTCATTTCGAGTCCGCAGGAATATGAACGCCGCGCGAATGAAGCGGTCACGAAGTACATGGCGTTTCTGAAGAAGCACGACGTGCTGCCGATACATGACTACATGGACCCGGCCTTGCGTGCGCAACTCGGCGAGTACGCACCGGAGGAAACGCGCAACTTTTTCGCCATGGCGACGCATCGCGATCCCATGACGCTCTACACGCATTTTTATCATTGGTGGGATCTGGCGCAGATGCGCGAAACGCCGCATCCAAGCCCGATCCGGCGCGGCGCCCTGCTCTACAACGTCTGGGACAGCCGCGCCGAGGGCATGGCCACGTCGATGGAAGAGATGATGCTGCACGCCGGCCTGTATGACGACAATCCGCGCGCTCGCGAGATCGTCTGGATCATGCTCGCACAGCGCGCCGCACGCGGCCTGGGTTCGCTTTATGCGCATGCCAATGAGTTCACCATGAAGCAGGCCGCGGATTTCCATGTCGCGTGGACGCCGCGCGGCTGGATGCGCGAGGACCTCGACCTGCTCGGCTTCGAGCAGCACCTGTATCTGCGACAGCCGGGCTACGGGGCGAGCTATCTCACGGGCAAATACCTGATCGAACAACTCCTGATGGAACGCTCAAGGCAACTCGGTAACGATTTCACGTCCTCGCGCTTCTTCGACGAAGTGAACGCGGCGGGCCTGATTCCCGTGTCGCTGATTCGCTGGCAACTCACCGGCAAGGGCGATGAGATCCGGTCGATGATGGAGACGGACTGAACGAATCCGGACGCACTTTCTTCCGTATGCATCAAGCCGCGTGCTTCTTCACCCAGGCGACGTACTTGTCCATCCAGCCCTGCAGGAATTTCCTGCTGTCCGCGCTCGAGATGTCGCCGCCCGCATCAAAGAAACCGTCCTTCACGTAAATGAACGCTTCGGGCTGTCCCAGGGTCGGCACATCGAGATACGCAAGAGAGATGCGTAAATGCTGTTGCGCAACAGCCGTGCCGATCGAACCGATCGAGGCGCCCAGCACGCCCGCTGGTTTACCCACCCAGGCGCTCTGCCCATAGGGCCGCGAGGCGTGATCGAGCGCGTTCTTCAACACGCCTGGCACGGAGCGATTGTATTCAGGCGTAACGAACAGGACGCCCTGCGACGCCCTGATCTCATTTTTCAGGCGTTTGACTGGCTCCGCCTGATTCCCGTCATCGTCCTGGTTGTAGAGCGGCAAGTCGCCGATCTGCAATTGTTTGAACGAAAACTCCGGCGGAGCGAGCTTGATGACTGCGTCGGCCAGCTTGCGATTGATGGAGTCGCGCCGCAGGCTGCCGACGACGACCGCGATCTGGAATTGGCTCATGTAGATCTCCTGGAGAACGGCGGCCAGCAAGGCCGCGGGCGTGCTTCGTCGCGCGACGCCGGCCGCTTCGACGAAACTGCGCCTGCACCGACGCGGTTCCCCTTCCGTCACAGAAGCATTGCGAATGCGCTCCCGGCGCGCCTGCCAGCGCGACGCTTGCCATTCTCGAGCGACCCTCGCCACACTTCGCGTCTTTGTGGAGATTGCAACGTGGCCCTATCGAAAGGCGCGAGCTGGTGGGTTCCCGGCGCGGCGCCGGAGGGCGCGCATGCATAGCATCCGCACCGCCACCCTCGCGGACAAGGCCGAACTCGAGCGGCTGATCGCGCGATCGGCGCGCGGCCTCAGCATGGACGACTACACGCCAGAGCAGGTGGAAGGCGCTCTGCTCGGCGCGTTCGGCGTCGATACACAGCTGATTGCCGACGCAACGTATTTCCTGGTGGAAAGCGCAGGGAAGGTCGTTGGTTGCGGCGGCTGGAGCCGGCGACGAACATTGTTCGGCGGCGATGCGCGCGCTGGCCGCGACGCAGGAGAACTCGATCCGCAGATCGACGCTGCAAAGATTCGCGCATTCTTCGTGGATCCGGCGTACGCCCGCAGAGGCATTGGCCGAATGATCCTCGAGCACTGCGAAAACGAAGCGCGGGCGCAGGGCTTTCGCCGCTTCGAACTCATGGCGACCTTGCCCGGCGTCCGGCTTTATCGGGAATGCGGCTATGTCGGTGAGGCGCGCGTGCACTACGAAGTGCAGCCAGGCGTGACGATCGAGTTCGTGCCGATGGTCAAGGACCGGCGCGAATAGCCATCGACGCTCGGGGGTGCGCTCTTGAAAAGAAAGGGCCTGCGATTGCAGGCCCGTTTCTGGCGGCGCGAACTGCCGCCGTCGCTGCACGTTTACGCTCCGCGATCACCTTCCGAAGCTGTAGCTGAATCTCCCATACCAGAGGCCGCCGTTGAAGCCGAACGGCGAGTACTGGCTATATCGATTGCCCGCGACATCCGCCGCGTCCGGATTTTCCGACGGGTATTTGTCGAAGAGATTCTGAGCGCCCAGCACGAACGTCAGTGCATCGTTATGGGTATACGCCACTTCCGCGTCGACGAGGAGGTTGCGGCCGGCGTAGGTCAAATCGTCCTCGCCGTCATACCAGCTGCCAAAGTAGCTCAGACGGGTCAGCGCGCGGAATCCGCCCCAGGTTTGCGTACCCGTCAGGCTCCAGCGAGTTTCGGGCAGCCCTTCCTGCAAGCGGCGGATGCGAACGGCGTCCAGCGTAACGGGGTTGAAGCGCTCCACGTCCGTTTTGTTGTTGTTGTACGCCGCACTCAGCGTCGTCTGTCCACCGAACCAGTCCGCATCGTACGTTGCGACGATGTCGAAGCCCCTGGTGTTGGTGTCGAAGTCATTGGTGAAGAAACGGAAGTTCTGCAGATTCGCGGCGCTGGTGATCCCCGAAGCGACCAGCGCTGCTACCTCCGCCGGAGTGAGCTCGAAATCCTGCGACACCGCAATCCGGTCATCGACGTCGATGGAGTAGTAGTCGGCCGTCAGCGTGAACGCGCCCATCTCGAGGATCGCGCCGACGCTGAAGCTCTGCGAGTCTTCCGGATCGAGCGGCTGACCGCCGCGCAGCAACGCGACCGGGTTGGTCGGCGGAATCGTGCCGTTGTTGACCAGTTCCTGCAGAACCAGGTCGAACTGCGTCGTGACGTTCGACGCGTTCGACTGCCCAGGCGATGGCGCCCGGAAGCCCGTGCTCCAACTGCCGCGGATCGCGAATGCGTCGTTGAAACGATAGTTGGTCGCAATCTTGCTGTTGGTGGTCGTGCCGAAATCCTCGAAGTCCTCCCAACGCAGGGCGACGTCGATCTGCCAGCGATCCGCCGGAGTCCACTCCACGCCTCCGTACACCGCATAGTTGCTGCGACTCCAACTCCCAGCGATGGTGTCGCTGAAGCCTGGGAAGCCGTTCGAGGCCGCGCTGAACCCCTGATCGGCCAGCGGACCGAAGTCCCATGACTCGATCTGTCCTGCTTCGATCTCGAAGGTCTCATCGCGATATTCCGCGCCGGCGGCGAGCGTGACGGCGTCGCTCAAGGCGTAGGACATGTCGAAGTTGACGTTGAGCTCTTCCTGGATATACGAGCCTGGATCAAACGCCGTCGGCGTGTCCGGACCGAACGATGCGTTGACCGTGTTCGAGATGAAGAAGTCGACGCGATTGTTTCCGTAACCGGTGCTGACATCCCAGTGCAGACGTTCACCCACCGTACCGCGGACGCCCGCCACCGCCGCGTAGTCCGTCAAGTCCCCGCCGAACGCCGGCGTGAAGCCGCCGGGAAGGATTTCCTGGAAGGAGAAGCAGTTGGGATTGGCGAACACTGACGCCAGCGCCGCCGGATCCGGAACATGGTTCGTAATACTGACGGTGGGGCAGACATCGGCGTCGTTCGGCGTCAGATCGCCGATCAGCAGAGAGTCGCCGTTATCAGCGCTGTATACAGCCGCGCGCGTATTGGGATTGCGGAAGAAGAACCCGCCGATCGCCGTCTTGGACACGTAGTTGCCATGTCCATACAACTGCACGTCCTCGCCCACGTCCAGGCCCAGGTTTGCGAACAATTTGATCTCGTCCTGTAGTTCCGGCGAGCCCCAGACCTGCGCCGGATTTTTCACGGCGTCATTGCCCGCCGCGATCAGCGCTGCGGCGTCGTTGCGCTGCACGCTGCGATCTGTCGCGTCCGCTTCGCCATATTCGAAGCTGAGATTTGCGAACCCGTTTTCCGTGAGCGGTAAACCGATATTGCCGCTCAGGGCGTACTGCGCGCCGTCGCCCTGATAGTAGCCGCCGTAGCGCGCCTCGAGGCTCGCGCCGTGATTGGCGTCATTGAGAATGAAGTTGATTACGCCGGCGATCGCATCCGACCCGTATTGCGCGGAGGCGCCGTCGCGCAGGACTTCGACCTGCTTCAACGCGCTCGAAGGAATTGCGGAGATGTCGGGGCCCTGCGCGCCGTCAGCAACGCCGTTGCCGATCCAATAGATGACGGCGGCGCGATGCCGGCGCTTGCCATTGACCAGCACCAGCGTGTGATCGGGGGCCAATCCGCGCAAGTTGGCGGGGCGAACGACCGTCGCAGCGTCGCTGATCGGCTGTGCGTTGACGTTATAGGAGGGCACTACGTTTCTGAGCAGGTTGCTCACATCGGTGTCGCCCTGATTGGCGAATTCCTCCGCGGAGAGCACGTCGATCGGCACGGTTGAATCGGTCACCGACCGCGCCTCGCCGCGGATGCCGGTCACGACCAGTTCTTCCAATGTCTTCGAGTCCGCCGCTTCGTCCTGGGCCATTGCTACGGACACCGCGCCAACCAGCAGCGGCGCCGAAAGTCCAATGGCGATCGCGAGCGATTTTCTGGTTTGTAAGCTCACTGTAAACCCCCGATGAAATGTTTTGACGTTCGTAAGTCCAATCGATCCTTGTTGGTGCGTCCGTCCCCCTCTTGATGTTGCGAGAGCACGACTACGGCGATCGTTTGCTACGGCGGGCCAGCGCCAAGTACAAAGTCGATCGACTGTTCTGATGAGCTTGATGAAAAGGTTGCGCGACTTCGTTGCGAATGCAATGGTAAACCCCTCGCCTCCGCGCAACAATGTTGCGATCCGCACCTGGCGTCCATGACAGCCTCTGGCGACATCAACGCTGCCTGGCGCCATCTCGCGTCTTGCAGCGATTCGCCAGGCGCCGCTCGGCCGGTCCGACCGGGGGACCCTTTCTCGCGCATGCGGCCCGACTTCAATGCCGGACAAAGAATGCCCGTTGGCCTGTCAATCAGCGGTTGTAGGGCAAAGGACACACGCTCGAGGGCGAGCCGGTCTGACGATGTGAAGGCGCGCGCCGACTACGACAACGTCATCGTGAGCACCAGCCCGCATACGGCATTGTTTGAAGATACGCGACCGACGACGTGAATCTCTCGCGCTGGGCGACAGGTCCGGTCAATGCCTGGAGCGATGCGACGACGAGCGCAGGCGCCGGCTTCCAGCAATCGATGATCGAGGGAGGATCGCGTGCGGTGAATGGCGCGCCGAACAATGCGGCGCAACGCCGCCGGCGAACCTTCAGCGGACCTGCGCTGAAGGCGCCGGACAGCAGGCGACGAACTCAGCAGTACCAGCGCGCCTCAGTCGAGCGGCTGCCTGTCGCAGGACACGAGCGTGTTCCAGTCCGCGAAGGTCCCGTTCGGGTTGCGCTCCCACGCCCAGACGTGCAGCTCGTACAACGCCGGCAGGCCGTACCGGTTCGGTGCACCGACGTAGTTCGTCAGATGTCCCTCCAGCGCCGGCGTACCCCCATCGGGATGCGCGCGCCCAATCGTCAGCGATCACGATGAACTCGACGCCTACGAGCTTGAAGGCGCCGCCCGGCAGCGGCTCGTAAATCTCAGCGCTTCCGGTTCTCGCGCGTTCAGCACGCCGTCGAAAATGCGGGTCGGCTGAACGAAATGGACGCCCATCGCGCCCGAATCCGGTCCGCTGACGCACGGGGTTCCGGCCACCCAGCCTTCGGAAGCGGCGACATTGATGTCGCGGAATCGCGCAGTGGCCCTGCGCACTTTTCGATCAGCGGCGAACGACTGCTGCTCTTCCATGATGCGGAGGGCTGCTGGCTCTGAGATAGCGATGGGCTCCGTTGATAGCGACGGCTGTTACGCTCTCATGCTGCGATCGTCCGATTCATACGAAGCTCTTTGTCTGGCCGGGTTGTCATGAGAACTCGAGATCAGGCGAATGGCGCATCCAGCGAAGCCGGCGGAACCGAGAACCACTTGGGACCGGTCGCGGTCATGTGGATGCAGTCTTCCAGCCGCACGCCGAAACTGCCGGGAATGTAGATGCCCGGTTCATCCGAGAAGCACATCCCCGGCGCGAGCCGCGTCGTCTCGCCGTGCACGAGGTTGATCGGTTCGTGCACGTCGAGACCGATGCCGTGGCCTGTGCGGTGCGACGTTCCGGGCAGTTTGTAGCCGGGGCCGTAGCCGGCCTTCTCGTACGCGGCGCGCACGGCGTCGTCAGCCGCTCCCGCGGGCGTTCCGACGTTCACCGTGTCAAACGCAATCTGCTGGCCGCGCCGAACGAGGTCCCAGACACCGCGCTGCTGTTGCGTCGCTTCGCCCATCACCATGGTGCGCGAAATGTCCGACTGATAGCACTCGACGCTGCAGCCGCAGTCCATCAGCACGATCTCGCCGGGCCTGACTTCCTGCGGCTTGCCCGAGCCATGCGGGTAGGCGCTCGCCTCCCCGAGCAGAATCAACGTGAATTCAGGAGCCGCGCCGCGCTTCTTCATCGCTGCCGACATGATCTTGCCGATATCGCCTGGCGTCATGCCGCGCGCGATCTGCGGCGCGGTCTCGCGATAGGCTGCAACGGTGATGTCGCTTGCGGCCTGCAGCAGCGCAATTTCCGCCGACGATTTGATGACGCGGCAGGCGCGGACGACGCCGGCGTCGCCGCGAGTTTCGACACCGAGCGCACGCAGGCCGTCAAACACGAAGAAGCGAACGGTCTCCTCGACGCCGACAGGACCGCCGCCAGACTCGTGCGCCTTGAGCCAGTCGGCAATCAGCGCGCTGGGGCTTTGGTGCTCGTTCCAGACGCGGACCTCGGCGGCGATCTTCAAGCTCTCGCGGATCGAGGGTTCCTCGAACTCCGGCGTCACGATCAGTGGGTCGCCTTCGACGGGGACCAATGCGGCGGTCAGCCGCTCGCTTCGTCCCCATTGCACGCCGGTGAAGTAGACGAGCGAACTTCCGGCCTCGATCAGCAACGCCTTCAATCCCGCCTTGCGCATCAATTGCTGCGCTTTTGCGATTCGTCGCGTGCGCTCCGCGCCAGTGATCGGCGGCGGCAACGACGTGTCCGGGGCAGATGTCTTGAGCGCCGCCGGCGTGACGCCAGCTGTCTGCGCGGCAAGGGATGGCCTGAGCGCAAGTGCACCTGCCGCCATTCCCAGAAAAGCCCGTCTGCCTATCGACATCGTTATTCCCCGTTATTGCCTTAGCTGATTCTATTCGATGTCCGGCGCGCGTCAGCCTGAGCATCGTAGAGGCATTCGTCTTCGTGTCGCCTTCCGCGACTTGCAGGGCGCCGATTACACTTTAAGGCGAAGGAACCGCGACCGAAGCGCCGCCTCCGTTGAGAACGGTGGGGACGCCTTCAGTCGTATGCTCACCTTTCCTCCCATCCCCCGCCCAGCGACTTATACAGCGCCGTCAACTGCGTCGAGACCGCCGTCGTGCTTTCGCTGTACGCGCGCTCGGCGTGCAGCAGCGTGCGCTGCGCATCGATTGCGACCAGGAAATTTGTAAGGCCATGTTGGTAGCGGACGTTTGCGATCTCGTAGGCGTCGCGGCTTTCCGCTGCTGCGGCGGCGAGTTCCTGGTTGCGGCGCTGTTCGGCGATGTAGCCGCTCAATGCAGCGTCGATCTCATGCCACGCGCGCAACACCGTGCGCTGATAGTTCACCGCGGCTTCCTGCTGCTGCAGCTCGCGCAACTCCACGATGGCGCGGCGACGGCCGCCGTCGAAGATCGGCAGGTGTACGCTCGGGCCGACAGCCCACTGCCGGGCGCCCCACTCGCTTAGATCGGCGGCTTCGAGCGATTGAGAGAGAAAGCCGCCGGTCAGCGTGATGCGCGGATACAGATCTGCTGCGGCCACGCCGATCTCGGCAGTCGCTGCGTGCAGTTGTGCTTCGGCGCCGCGGATGTCGGGTCGCTGTCGCGCGATCTCTGTGGGGATTCCTATGGCGACCTGTGCAGGCGGAGCAGGGATAGCGCGCTCGGCCGCCAGCAATTCATCGAGCGCGCCGGGCGACTCGCCGAGCAGCAATTCGAGTGCGCGACCGAGTTGCGTCTCGCGCTGCTGCAATTGCGGAATGCGAGCCCGCGCATCGGCGAGCCGAGCTCTATGACTCACGACATCGAGCTGAGTCACGAGACCGCCTTCCGCGCGCAGTGACGTGAGCCCTAGCGCATCCTCGCTCGCGGCGAGATCGTCCGCCGCGAGCCGCAGAAGATCCTGCACGCCGCGAAACTCGAAATACGTGCGCGCCACTTCCGCGGCGATCGACAACTGCACGGCGTGCAACTCCTCCTGATTCGCGGCGACCGATGCATCGGCCGCCTCCACTGCTCGCCGTACGCGTCCCCAAAGATCGATCTCCCACGACGCGTCGAACCCTGCCTGATACACATCGTATGGCTCGCTCAGCACATCGATGATTGCATCGCGATTCGTCGGCGCGCCGATCGCATCGATCAGCCGCGTGCCTGTGCCGAACTCACTTTGCCGCTGTCGCTGATACGAGCCGCTCGCCGTCACGCTGGGAACCCTTCCGCCCGCGACGACCGAGCGCTGCACGCGACTCTGGGCGAATCGCAGAGCAGCCATGCGCAGATCCAGATTCGCCTCACGCGCCCGCCCGATCAGGCTGGTGAGCACCGGATCGTTGAAGCGCAACCACCACTGCCGATCGATACTCTCGGCGACGAACTCGCTCTTCACGTCGGACGCGGGCGTCGTCGCAGCGCCGCTCCATTCGGCTGGCAACGCCGTGTTCGGCGTCTCGAACGTCGGACCGACGACGCATCCGCCGAGGACAACCAGACTCAGAGCAGCGAATGAGGACGAACAGCGCATAGCGGTGTACCTGATATCGAGATCACACGAGCCGATGGCGGAACAGCCAGGCGGCGAACGGCAGCGTTATGGCGGCGATGAGCGCGAGCGGCCACAGATCATTGATGATCAACGTGACGCCCGCGCCCTCCAAATAGATTCGATGCACGAACTCGATCGCGTAACGCAGCGGGTTTGCATACGTGGCGATCTGCATCGCCTCCGGCATGTTCTCGATGGAGGACGTGAGCCCGGACAGCAGCATCATCGGCATCAGCAGGACAAATGCGTAGAGCATCGCCTGCTGCATGTTCGCGGAGTACGCGGAGATTGCGAGGCCGATGCCGACCGAAGCGATGGTGAACAGCAGCAGCGCGAAGTACAGCGTGAACGCCGAGCCGACGAACGGAATCCGGAACCAGAACAGCGCGATGAGCAGAATGAGACTGGACTGCGCCAGGCCGATCATGATCGGCGGGATCGCCTTCCCAGCCATGATCTCGGAGGGCCGCAGCGGCGTGACCAGGAGTTGGTCGAATGTTCCCTGCTCACGTTCGCGCGCAACCGACAGCGCCGTGAGCATCATGGTCTGCAGCATGCTCAGCGCGGCGATCAGGCTGGGAATCATCTGCCAGCGCGTCTCGAGATTCTGGTTGTACCAGGCGCGTGTCTGGACGTTCACGGGCGAGCCTCGCGCGCCTTGCGCCGCTCGCCAGCGTGCATTGAACGCCTCGACCATCGCACGCACGTACCCGGCCGCAGTCCCCGCCGTATTCGAGTTGCGTCCATCGATCACCACTTGCAATGCGGCGCCCCGCCCTGCTTCCAACTGCCGCTCGAAATCCTGCCCGATGTGCAGGATGAGCAGCGCCTGCTTGCGATCGATGACCCGGGCGAAGTCCGCGGTCGATTGCAACTGTGCAACCTTGTGGAAGACCCCCGAGCCTTCGAACTGAGCGAGCAGGTCGTGCGACGCGCCGCTGCGGTCGTCGTCCAGTACGGCGTACGGCACTTCGTTCAGATCGAAAGTCGCGGCATAACCGAACAGCAGCGTCTGCAGAATGATCGGACCAAACAGCACGATGCGGCTGCGCGGATCCTTGAGGATCGCGAGCAGCTCCTTGCGACAAAGAATCAGGATGCGATGCAGTGCTTCTGACATGCGCGAACTCTCACTGCAGTTCCTTACGGGTCTTCAGCCGCGCAAGGTTGAGCAACACCACGGCCGCAACCGCCATGACTGCACAGTCCTTGAGCAGCAACGGCCAGACGTTGCCGGCGAGAAACAGGGTTTGCAGCGCTTCGACGTAGTAAGTCGCGGGCAGGATGGCGCTGACCGCCCGCACCGCGACCGGCAGGCTGCGGACATCGAAGATGAATCCCGACAACATCAACGCCGGCAGGAAGCTTGCGACCAGTGCGATCTGCGCCGCGAGGAACTGATTCTTCACCGCCGCCGAGATCAATAGGCCCATGCCGAGCGCAACGAACAGGTACAGCATCGACACAAAGAGAATCAGCAGCAGCGAGCCGCGGATCGGAACGTCGAACAGAAAGCGCGACGCCAGCAGGCACAGGGCCAGCCCGATCATCCCGACGCCGAAGTACGGCGCGATCTTGCTGATGAGAATCTCGATCGAGCGCACAGGTGTGACGAACAGCGCCTCGAGCGTGCCGCGCTCCCACTCGCGGGC
>JBOHZJ010000219.1:0-12224 GCA_050738395.1 Steroidobacter sp. | reverse complement strand
CTTCAGACGCATCCGGATGGGCTCGTTCAAACGATGAATGAGATGATGAGGAGTCACAGACACGGCTGAACAGGCTTGAGGAGTGAATTCGGACCCGCAACACAGGTCTCAAGGGTTGGTCCGAATTCATTTCGATGCACACCATCAGTGAATGGAGGGCGGTTCGATGCAGTCAGACAGCCCCAGAGGAAGTTCGCCGCGCGGCGAGAGCTTCGTCGAGGCCTTGAGCGCCTACAGCCGATTCCACCGTGCCCAGCACTGGTCGGGGACTTTCGGCGAGTTTCTGCGCACGGTCGTTCCAGGCAATGCACGGCAACTGTCGCGCACCAGCCATGAATACCTATGGGACATGCTCGGCTGGTTCGGACGCAACTCGCCCGTCAATGGCGCGATCAGCGGTGCGCCCAACGGCGCCGAATCCGCGGGGCCCAAGGAGCTTTTCAAACGCGAGTTATTCGGCATCGACGAGCCGCTCGGCCGGGTCGTCGATTACTTCAAGGCCGCGGCTGCCGGCTCGGATGTCGGCAGACGGCTGCTGCTGCTGCTAGGACCTCCGTCGGGCGGCAAGTCCACCATGGCCATCCTGCTCAAGCGTGGGCTGGAGGAATACAGCCACACAGATGAAGGCGCGATGTACGCCTTGCAGGGCTCGCCGATGCACGAGTCCCCGCTCAATTTGATTCCCGCCAGCCTGCGGGCGGAATTTCGCGAGACCTATGGCGTCGAGATCAAGGGCGAGTTGAGTCCCTGGGCGCGCGATCGCCTCGAACGCGAGTTCGAAGGCGACTTCCTGCGCATGCCGGTCGAGCGCATCTTTCTATCGGAAGCATCGCGCGTGGGGGTAGGTACGTACGCGCCGCACGACCCGACAACGGCGGATCTCGCCGACCTCGTCGGCTCGGTCGATCTGTCCAAGGTGGCGCATTACGGCGATGAAGGCGATCCACGCGCCTGGTCGTGGTCGGGCGCTGTCTACGCCGCAAGTCGCGGCGTACTGGAGATGATCGAAATTCTGAAGGTGAAGCGTGAGTTCCTCTATCTGCTGTTGACGCTCACTCAGGAAAAGAACGTAAAGGTCTCGCGTTTTCCGTTGATCTATCTGGACGAAACGATTCTGGCGCATACGAATCTTGCGGAGTTTCACAAGTTTCTGCAGGAGAAGGAGAACGAGGCGCTGCTGGACCGAATGGTGATCGTGAAAGTCCCGTACACCTTGTCCTACCTGGAAGAGTCGCGCATCTACAACAAGCTCATTTCCGCTGCGCCGGCCTTTCGCGATGTGCACCTCGATCCGCACGCAATGCGCCTTGCCGCGGTGTTCGCCGTGTTGACGAGGCTGCTGAAGCCGGAACGCGAAGGACTTGATCTATCGAAAAAGCTGCGTTTGTTCGCAGGCGAAAGCGTCGAGGGCTTTCCCGAGAACGAAACGACCCGGCTGCGGGCGGAAGCGCCCGAAGAGGGGCTTACCGGTGTGAGTCCGCGCTTCATCGTAAACTCGATTTCCAATGCGATCACCCGCAGCGACAAGAAGAGCCTGACCAGCATGGAAGTGCTGCTCGCGCTCAAGGACTCGATTGAGAACGACGCGCGCATGGACGCCAAGGCGAAGAAGCTATGGATCGATTACCTGGTGCTCGCGCGCAAGGACTTCTACAACCGCTGGGTGAAGGAAGACGTGCACCGGGCGCTGTTCGCCTCGTTCGAGGACGAAGCGCAGCAGCTGCTCGACAAGTACCTCGATGAAGTGGAGGCCTCGCTCGATCATCGCGAAGTCACCGACCCGATCACCGGAGAATCGCGTCCCGCGGATGAACGCTTCCTGCGCTCGGTCGAGGACAAGATCAAGGTGTCCGAATCCGGCAAGCTCACCTTCCGTCAGGAGGTCGTGCGCAAGGCGATGGTCGCCTACAAGGTCGGCGAGAAGTTCACGCTGAACAGTCATTCGCGCATGCGCGAGGCGATTGAGCAGTATCTGTTCGAAGAGCGACGCGACGTGCTGCGGCTCGTCACGTCTGCGGCGCGTCCGGATGACGAAGCGCGCAAGAAAATTTCCGCGGTTCAGGAACGCCTGACCTCTGAGTACGGTTACGACGATCACAGCGCGAAGGAAGCACTGAGCTACGTCACGACACTGCTGGCTCAGGAATAGCGGTCACCGATCAATGTAAAGGAATGGAGCATACGAGGTTGCGATAGCGACATGAGCGAAACCCAAGCGGGCGGTCCCGGCGACGCCGGCTGGTACGACCTCTTCTCGCGAGGAGCGCGCGACTGGCTGCGTCACAACGAGAAAGTTCGCGATGCGGTGCGTCAGCATTTGCCGCAGATCGTCGCGGGCGCCGATGTACTTTCCGGCGGCGCAAGCACGGTGCGTGTACCGGTGCGTATGCTGGAGCACTACCGCTTCCGGCTCCGCAACTCGAACGAACAGCAAGGCGTGGGGCAGGGACAGGCCAAACCCGGGGACCGCATCGGCCGGCCGCAGCAGGACGGCGACAATCAACGCGGGCAGGGCGGGAACGAGGAAGGCGGCGTTCAGTACACCCTCGAATTCCGCATTGACGACATCGTCGACTGGCTGTGGGAAGAGATGCAGCTTCCGAACCTCGAAGCAAAGGCCGGCCGCGCGAAGGAAGATGACTGGACGCGCGAGGGCTGGGATCGACGCGGCGCGCGTTCGCGACTGGACCGGCGCCGTTCGCTGAAGGAATCCATCAAGCGTCGCGGCGTGCAGAACGCATCAGGCGCAGAGTCGCCCACCTTCACTGACGATGATCTACGTTATCGCCAGCTCGCGAAGCGCGAGCAGCCGACCATGCAGGCGGTCGTAATTCTGCTGCTCGATGTATCCGGCAGCATGGGCGAGCGCGAACGCCAGATCTCGAAGACGTTCTTCTTCTGGGCTATTCAGGGATTGCGTCGCCAGTACCGGCATCTCGATCTGGTGTTCGTTGCACACACCTCGGACGCATGGGAGTTTCAGGAGGAGGAATTCTTCCGCGTAAGCGGCACCGGCGGCACCGTGGCGTCCGCGGGACTGAAGAAAGTGCGCGAAGTTATCGATGCGCGCTACAGCCCCAGTCAGTACAACATCTATCTGTTCTACGCCTCGGACGGCGAGAATTTTCCGTCGGATCAACCGCAGGCGCTAGCGGCGCTCGAGGATCTCGCCGGCGACTGCAACTACGCCGGTTTTCTGGAAGTGGCGCCGCTCGCCGGCGCCGCGCCGGACAGCGAGATCGGACGGCTGTTCGTGGATCTCGCAAGCGACGATGAAGGCATCGGCGCGTACCGCGTGAGCGGCACGGAGGATATCTGGGGCGCGGTACGGCATTTCTTCACCCGCGCGGCGGAAGCATGAGCCGCCTCCTTGCCTCCGTTCGCCCTGAAAGCATGACTCGCCTCTTGCTCTGCGTTCGCCCTGAGCCTGTCGAAGGGCTCTCGTCAGCACGAACTGAATATCTGCAGCTATGACCACCGAAGACTGGCAAGCCCATCTCAGCAACATCGAGCAGCTCGCGCGCGCGCAAGGCTTGAAGTATCACCCGGTCGAGTTCGAGGTTGTGCCGGAAAGCTTCATGACGGAGATCGCGATCTATGGTCTGCCGGTGCGCATGCCGCACTGGTCATTCGGCGTGCGTTACATCTACCAGCTGATTCAGCACCGCATGGGCCTGTCGCGACTGTTCGAGGTCGTGTTCCCCGGCAACCCGGGCCGGGCGTATCTCGCCAAGAGCAATAGCGCGGCGGAAAACGTGCTGGTGGCCGCGCATGTGCTCGGACATGCGGATTTCTCCACGAACAATCTCCTGTTCCGCCGCAGCCAGGCTCAGGTCGGCGAGCACATCGTCGAGCAGGCCGCGGCGCATGCGCGCCAGATCGGCGTGGCCATTCAGGAGCACGGCATCCAGCGCGTCGAGTCCGTACTGGACGCTGCGCTCTCGCTCGAACAGCACATCGACGTCGACTCGGGGTTGCGACGCGAGCGATATCCTGAAATAACGCCGGATCGCGCGCCGCTTTCGAGCGACGAGTTCTCGCTGCGCTTCGCCGCGCTCGGACCAGATACTGCGAGACCGCAGAGCAGCGGCGGTGGACAAGTGAAGCGGGCGCCGATCCCGCCTCACCCGGAAAAGGATCTCTTGTGGTTCATTGCGCAGTACGCGCCGGAGATGGAGCCCTGGGAACGCGATATCTTCCTCGCGGTGCGCGAGGAATCGTTTTATTTTTATCCGGTGTTCGCGTGTCAGATCATGAACGAAGGCTGGGCGTCGTACTGGCACGCACGGCTGCTGCGCGAAGCGGACTTCCTGCCGCAGGCGTCGTATGTGGATGCGATCAAGTGTCACTCCGACGTGGTGCGTCCCACGGCGAGCGGCGACAACGTGTCGCTCTCGACGAATCCCTACCATTTAGGGTTTTCGATCTGGGAAAAAATCGTGGAAGCGCACGGACTCGAGCACGCGCGCAAGATCATGTGCGAGGACGATGATTTCGGGTTCGTCCGCAATCATCTGACTCTGGAGCTTGCGACCGAGCTCAAATTGTTCCGCTACAAGGGTCCAGCGACTGGCACGCTCACAGTTCAGGACGTGGATCTCTCAGCGCTGCACGATGCGCTGCTCGCGCCGAAGTATGGATTTGGCGCGCCGACGGTGAGCGCGGCGCGTGTACATGTCGACGGAAAGCTGGAGCTGGTTCACGACCACATCACCGATGGCCGCGGTCTCGATCCCGAGCGAGGCCGCCGCGTCCTCGAATATATTGCGCGTGTGTGGCGCCGTCAGGTGGCGCTGACTACGGTCGACAACGACGGGCGGACAGTGGAGGTCGCCGTCTCGCCAGGAGAGGAGATGAGGCTCGAGTGAGGTAGTCCGGTTTCGACTGGACGCGGAATCGGTCCGAATGAATTCGGACCTACAAACTTCCAAAGCTCGTGCGGTAATCCGTCGCGAAATCTTCCAGCGAGCGCGGCTCGCGTCCGGTCACTTCCCTGACCACATTCGTGGGCGCGACATTGATCAGATTCGAGGCGCACGCATCCCAGAGTTCGAGCTTCGCTTCGATCATCACCGGCGGAACGCCCTTCGCCTGCAGCCAGCCCCGCGCCTCATTTGCGGTGATGTCGGTGTAGCGAATCGACTTGCCGAGCACGCCGCCCAGTCGCTCGGCGACATCGTGATAGCTCACGGATTCGGCGCCCGTCACGATGTACGTCTGATCCGCGTGCGAGGCATCGCGCAGCGCGGCCACCGCGACCGCCGCCACATCACGCGCATCGACCCAGGTCCACCGCGTGGAGCGGAAGGGGCCGGCAATGAGGCCCTGCTGTGCAATGCTGGGGGCGAATTCGAGCAGCATCTGCATCTGCATGGTGGGTCGCAAGCGCGTGACCTTGAGCCCACTCGCGGCCACGCTGGCCTCGGCTTCGCCGAACCAGCGCAACATACGCGCGCAACACATTTCAGCGTTGGCGCCGACGCCTGACAATTGCACCAGACGCGCAACGCCCGCCCGCTTTGCCGCCGCCACCAGGCGCATCTGGCCTTCGGTGATTTGCGGCGTATACGGGCAGGCCAGCAGCACAGCCTCGACGCCTTGCAATGCTTGTTGCAGGCTCATCTCGTCTGCCGGATTGCAGCGGACGATCTCGACATTTGGCGGCGCCGCCAGGAGTTCCGCTGGATCCTGCCCGATCACCCGGACGGCGACGGAATGATTCGCGAGCTCGGCGATGACCGCCTTGCCCACATGACCCGCCGCATCCGTTACCAGAAACATGACTACCTCTGACTTGTTATCGCTCGAGAATGCACGTCTGCTCGATTTCTGACCTGATCCTGTTGATCCTTCGAACCCTCCATGAGGAGGGTCCCTCTCACAGCGTCCGCACGTCGCTGTGCGGCTACACAGGGCGATACATTAAGCGGGTGATCGGCCCGGGTAAACCGTGGCGGCGGCGATTACACTGGTGCATCTCTGTCATCAATCCTGCGCCTAGAATCTGGTTCCGTGACCTGACGGAAATAATGATGTGAACAACTTCAGCGACATTGTGGCGTTTGCGAAGGTCGTCGAGGCGCATAGCTTCGTCGCTGCTGCGCAGACGCTCGGAATGTCCCCTTCCGCGATCAGCAAGGCGGTCAGCCGGCTCGAGGAGCGGCTCGGCGCGCGTCTGCTCAATCGCACGACGCGTTCGCTGAGCCTGACGGATCTCGGCGCGAGCTTCTATGAGCGCTGTCGCGAAGCGTTGAATCAACTCGATCACGCCGAGAATGAGGTTTCCGAATCGCGCGGAGTGCCGCGTGGACGCTTGCGGGTCGATGTGCCGGTCTCGCTGGGGCGGCGGTTGATCGTGCCGGCGCTGCCGCGTTTCATTCAGCAAAACCCTGAACTCACGCTCCAGATGAGCATGAACGATCGGCTCATCGACCTGGTGCAGGAAGGCATCGATGCGGCGCTGCGCGTCGGCAATCTCAGCGATTCCAGCCTGATCGCGCGTCGCGTCGGCAGTTTTCGCGGCGTGACCTGCGCATCGCCCGAGTTCATCGCCCGGGTCGGGACTCCTGACACGCCGGCGGATCTGAAACCCGAACACTGCATCGCCATGTTCAAGCTCGGCAGCAATCTGATTCGACCCTGGCTCTACCGCAAGGCGGGCGAGGAGCAGTCGGTCACGCCGTTGGCCCCGTTGTCTTTCAGCGATCCGGAATCGGCCGTCGCCGCGGCTGTCAGCGGCGCCGGTTTCGTGCGCTCGCTCGACTTCGCGGTCGAGGCTCAGATCGCCTCCGGCCTGTTGATTCCGGTGCTGGAAGACTGGAATGAAGACGCCACGTGGCCGCTGTCCGTCGTTTATCCGCAGCACCGACAGCCGACGGCGAAGATCAAGGCGTTCATCGAATTCGTATCGGGACTGTTCCCGCAGACGGCGCGGTGAGCAGGCCGCGCCAGCGGCCCCGTTGACCGTTGACCGTTGACCGTTGACGGTCAGAATCTCAACGAACCCTTCTGCGGACAACGCACAACGCACAACTCTCAACGGAGCCTGTTCCGGCGGCGCTACGCCGCCCGTGACGACGGATCGCTCATGAAACGATCCAGAGCATCCTGCAACCGTGCGATGTCCAGCGGTTTGGTGAGATAGTCATCCATGCCCGCTTCGAGGCAACGCTCGAGCGTGCCCATCATGGCGTCCGCCGTCAGCGCAACGATGGGTGTGCGCCGGCCGGCGACTTCACTTTCACGGATGCGGCGCGTCGCTTCCAGACCATCCATGACCGGCATTTGCATATCCATCAGGATGAAACCGTAGACGTTGTTCGCATGCGCAGTCACGGCCTGCGCTCCGTCGCCAACCACGTCTACTTCACAGCCGAGACGCTCCAGGAACCGGCGAGCGACGCGCTGATTGACGGCGTTGTCCTCCACCAGCAGCACGCGACCTGGATACTGTCGCTTTGCTTCACTTGCAACGAGCGCGCCGCGAGTGATGATCGGCTGGCTCCGCATGTGCCATTCCTTGGCTTCGTGAGCCAGCGCGCGAGCCAGACTGTCGAGTAGCTCGCGCGTGCGCACTGGCTTGGTCAGATAGGCGGCGAATCCGAGCCCGGCGAACCGCTGCGCATCGCCGGATTGTTCAAGCGACGTGAGCAGCAGCAGTCGCATCGGTGCGATGTCATGCGACTTCATGATCTCTGCGCCGAGCATCGCACCGTCCATGTCGGGCATCTGATAGTCCAGCACCGCAGCGTCGAACATTGCGCCCGGCTTGCGCAAAATCTGCAGGGCGTTTTCGGCGGACGAGACGGCTTCGACCTCGTATCCCGCATGCGTCATCTGCAGCGACAGAACGCGCCGGTTTGTATCGTTGTCATCGACCAGCAACACGCGGCCGCGATGCGAAGCGATTTTGCGCACGGGCTCCGCGGCATTTGCGACGGCGAGCTCCAGCGGCAGCGTGAACCAGAAACCAGAACCCTTGCCCTGCTCGCTCTGGGCGCCGATCTCACCGCCCATGATCTCGACGAGCTTGCGCACGATGGACAAACCCAGGCCGGTGCCGCCGAATCTGCGCGTGGTGGATGTGTCGGCTTGAGTGAAAGGCTGGAAGAGTCTGTCCAGCGTCTCGCGTGGAATGCCAATGCCGGTATCGCGCACTTCGAAATGCACGACGGCGCGGCCGTTGCGCGCTCCTGCGGAGCGCACTTCGAGCACCACTTCGCCGCTGTGCGTGAACTTGATGGCGTTGCCGAGGAGATTCACCAGACACTGGCGGATCCGCTGTGGATCGCCCAGGACGCGTTCCGGCGTCTCCGGCCGTACGTTCACGATCAGCTCAATGCCTTTCGCCGCCGCCTGAAAAGCCATGATCGAGCCGACCTCATCGATGTGAGAGCGCAGATCGAGTTCGAGATGTTCTATATCGAGTTTGCCTGCCTCGATCTTCGAGAAGTCCAGGATGTCATTGAGGATCGTCAGCAGAGAGTCTGCGCTGCTGCGAATCGTTTCGGCATAGTCGCGCTGCACGCGATCCAGGCTCGTATCTAGCAGCAAGCGAGTCATGCCCATGACGCCGTTCATCGGCGTGCGTATCTCGTGGCTCATGTTGGCGAGGAAATGGGACTTCGCTTTCGTGGCCTGCTCCGCATCTTCTTTGGCCGCGGCGAGCGCGTAGGTGCGCTCGGCGATCAGCGCTTCCAGCCGCAGCGCGTTGCGCTTCAAACGACCGATGCGCAGCCTGTACACGAGAACTGCAAACGCGATTGCGGCCGCCGCGCACAGCAGGAGAAACCACGTGGTCTGATAGAACTGCGGTTGCAGAGTGAAGCGCAAGGCGGCCCCATCCTCATTCCATACACCGTCGTTGTTGCTCGCCTTGACGCGAAAGGTGTAATCGCCCGGCGGAAGACCGGTGTAGTACGCCGTACGCCGCGCGCCCGCGTCCACCCACGCTTCGTCGTATCCCTCGAGCATGTACATGAAGCGCACGTGCTTCGGAGCAACGAGGCTCAACGCCGTGTATTGAATTTCCCACTGCGTTGCGCCGGCGGCGACCTGCGCGCGGTCGCTCGTCTGCAGCGTTTCACCGTCCACGATGATTTTCTCGACGAGCACAGGCGGCGCGATCGGGTTCGTTGGAATCGCCGCCGGATCGATGCGGACGATTCCGCGTATGGACGGGAACCATAGGCTGCCGTCGCTCGCCTGCGAGCCTGCTCGTGTATTGCCGCCATTGAACTCAGAAGTGCGCAGCCCATCGGCAATACCATACGACTTGAACTTCAGTACATCGCCCCGCGTCGCCGCAAATGCTTCCAGCTCTGCGGCTTCGACGGAAAAAATACCGCGATTGGTCGTGATCCAGTAGTTGTGCCGCCGATCCCGCAGGATCTGCAGAACCGTCTCGGTCTGTGGGCCGAAACCGCGCGCGAGCGACACGATCTGTCCCGCACGCATGCGGCCCATGCCTTCAGTCGTGCCGAGCCATAGCGTGCCGTCCGCATCTTCGTGAATTGCAGAAACGCGATTCGCCGGCAGCCCATCGGCCGCGCCGTATCGACGCACGACGCCGTTCTCGAGTACATGCAGGCCGTCAGCGTCGGTAGCGAACCACAGCCGGCGTGCGCGGTCTTCATGAATGAGGCTGGTGCTTATCGCGCCGAGCGCCCGGATCTGCGGCAAGGGTGCGATCAGCCGGCCCCCTTCAATGATGTCGAGGCTGCTGTCGGTTCCGATCCATATGCGGCCATGGATGTCCTCGGCGATGGCCTTCACCACATCGCCCGACGATCCGGTGCGCACGCTGAACTCGGTGAGCTTGCCCTCGTGCAGACGGAAGGCTCCGCGACCCTGTGTGCCAATCCACAGCGCACCGCTTCGATCCTCGAAGACAGCGCGCACGCGAACCTTCGCGAGTCCGAGATCCTCCGCCAGGAACTCAAAGCGACCATCGGCATAGCGGCTTAGCCCTGCATCGGTGCCAACCCACATGCCGCCGCTGGCGCTCGGCGCGACAGACCACGCGAGATCGCCGCGCAGACCTTCCGACGTCCCGAACGGTGAGAACTTGCCGTCCCTCACCCGCAGCAGACCGCCGCCGTACGATCCCATCCACAGACTTCCTTCAACGTCCTCATGGAGTGCGCGTACGTCGGTGCTCAATACGGCGCCGGTATCCAGAGTCGTAAACGTGGCGCCGACCATACGCACCAATCCGCCGCCGATAGTGCCGATCCAGAGATTTCCGTCGCGATCGCGTTTCAATGCACGGATGCTTCCGCCCAGTCCGTCTGGCGCACTCATCTCTCGAAAGCTGCCGCCCATCTTGCGATACAGACGTCCCCGGTCTGTGCCGATCCATAGCGCGCCGCTCTCATCCTCATGAATAGCGGTGACGACGTGCGGCGCGGCGCTGGGGTCGAACTCGACTTTCTCGGCGACGTTCACAGTCAGGCGATGCAATCCGGCGGCCGCGGCCGCAACCCAGATAGCGCCCTCACGATCCTGGTGGACCGCACGAACGCTCGCCTCAGCGACTCCGCCGGCGAGGGAGACGATGCTGATCGTCATGTCGTTGGAGCGGTACAAGCCAGCCTGCGTGCCAAACCAGATATCGCCATCGCGGTCTTCCATGATTGAGTACACGGAAGTGGCGGCGAGGCGGGTGTCTGGGCCGAAAACCTGGAAGCGGCCGTTCTCCAGCAACGACATACCTGCATCGGTGCCGATCCAGAGGCGTCCTCGCGAATCAGCGCATAGCGCCGTGATCAGATTGCTCTTGATCTCGGGAGTGTTGCGCCGGTCGAAAACAACGAAGCGGGCGCCATCGAAACGGGCGAGGCCCTCCTGAGTACCCACCCACAGATAGCCGTCATGCGTCTGAGCGAGCGAAAGCGGCGAGTTCTGCGGCAGGCCCTCGGCGATCTGCCACGTGTCGAGCACGTACTGAGACGGCGCCTTGATCGGACTGAGCGCCAGAGCCGCCGGTGCGGCAACGACCAGTGCGGCCCAGGCGCATATTCGGTGCAGCATCGTGAACGCACGCAGAAACATCAGCGATGCTGACGAGCCTCCGCGCGTTGCGCAGCAACGGGGCGGCGCTGAGCGGGCCGACCGCCGCCGATTCCAGCCTGAATGCGTCGATGATTCCATCGATGCTGTATCGGCCGGTCGCTGAGGACACTTTAGTTCCAGGAAGCCTGGCCGATATGTAGGCCGATACCCCGTTTCGTCAGCCGGCGTCCGTCACTCGGGACTCGCAAGGAAGCATCACGCAAGGGAATCTCGCGTCAATCTAAATTCTTACAAATTCGGATCCCGAATCCCGAATCCCGATTCCTAGGCTCAGCGAACGAAATCGTACTTGCCGCCACGCTCCAGCGCCTTTCGATAAGCCGGGCGCGCATGAATCCGATCGAGAAAGGCCTGCAGACGCGGCCGACTTTCGTTTAGTCCCGCACGCATTGCGGCCGCTTCCAGCGGGAAGCTCATCTGAATATCGGCCGCAGTGAACTCTGCGCCCGTAAACCATTCACTCTTGCTGAGTTCGGACTCCATATAGTCGAGGTGCAGCTTGAGTTGCGGCGCGATGAACGTACTTTTCGCACGGCTCGCGATGCTCTTCGCCACCGGGCGGACGAAGAACGGCATCGGCGCGCGCTCAATGCGGTCGAACATCAGTTTGAGCAGCAACGGCGGCATCGCTGAACCTTCCGCGTAGTGCAGCCAATAGGTGTAGCGCAGACGCTCGGGCGAATCGTGAGCCGGCGCGAGTCGCCCGCCGCCATGCCGGTTCACCAGGTATTCAACGATGGCGCCGGACTCGGCGATCGTCAGATCACCATCGGTGATCACCGGCGACTTGCCCAGAGGATGCACCTGTCTTAGGGACGCCGGCGCAAGCATCGTCCGTGCGTCCCGCTCATAGCGCTTGATCTCGTACGGCAGGCCCAGCTCCTCCAGCAACCAGAGCACTCGCTGCGATCTCGAATTGTTCAAATGATGTACGACGATCATGGCGATCCCACCTTGCTTTCCGGGTAATCGTTGCTTCTCGCCGCACGATTGCACCACGGGTGGCAGACCGCAAGACAGGGCCCTGCAAGTTGTCCGTTCTGCGTTGTGCGTCCGGAGCGCCATGCGTTCGGCGGACAACGTGCGATTCACCTTCTGCGGACAACGCAGCACGGACAACGGACCGCAAGGCGCTCATTGGGTGAGTCGTG
>JBOHZJ010000218.1:0-13630 GCA_050738395.1 Steroidobacter sp. | reverse complement strand
CTACCAGGCTCTTCCGACTCACGACTCACGACTCACGCCCCTGGCGCTTGCAATCCGCCCACCACGTCCTATGTACTGAATATCCTGCTGGCGCCCCCAATGAACCAATCCATCAATCTCGTCTGCGGTCATTGCGACGCCGTAATACGCGTTCCGTCGGCTCGTGTGCAGGACAATCCGCGCTGCCCGAAGTGCCAGCATTCTGTGTTCGAAGGCCGTCCGATCGCCCTCAGGGCCGCGAGCTTCGAACAGCACCTGACGCGCAACGATCTGCCCCTGGTCGTCGATGTCTGGGCGCCCTGGTGCGGCCCGTGCCGGATGATGGCGCCGTACTTCGATGAGGCTGCACAGCGCTTCGCGCAGCGTGCGCGTTTCGCAAAGGTCAATTCGGATGAGGAAGGCGCGCTTGCGACACGCTTCGGTATTCGCGGCATCCCGACCCTGATCGTATTCCGCGGCGGCAAGGAAATCGCGCGGCAATCCGGCGCGATGGATTCCGGGACGCTCACCCGCTGGCTGAGCAGCACGTTGGGCTGAGCGGAGTCGCCTGTGCGTTCTGCATTGTGCGTTGTCCGGTGTCCGCAAGCATGGCGAAGCGGTGCGTGTGGGTTCTGCGGACAACTCACAACCCACAACTCACAACATTGCTGGATCCAGGCATGACTGCATTCGTCCTCATGGGCGTGTCGGGCGCCGGAAAAACGACGGTCGGCAAACGCGCCGCAAGCGAACTCGGGCTGACGTTCATCGAAGGCGACGACTTTCATCCGCGGCGGAATGTCGAGAAGATGTCCTCGGGCGTCCCCCTCACCGACGAGGATCGGGCGCCGTGGATTGATGCACTGGCGGCCGGGGTCAATGACCGTTCGCCGCGGCGCGATGTGATCATCGCTTGCTCGGCGCTGTCGAGATCCGTGCGCAACCGGCTGCGCAACGCGATCGGCGAACCGCTCCATTTCGTCTTGCTGACAGCCGATCGGGCGGTGATTCAGAAACGTCTGGATGCGCGCCCGCGTCACTACATGAAGCCCGGAATGCTCGACAGCCAGCTCGCCGCGCTCGAAGCGCCGTCGGACGCAATCACGATCGATGTGGATCGGCCGCTCCCTGAGGTTTGCCGCGAGCTCGTCGCTCGTGTGCGCGAACGATCAGACTCCGGCTGAAAGGTCGTCCTGCTCCTCCTTACGCAGTGAGTTGTAGATATCGGTCGCCGCGATCGCCGCATGGCCGGTCGCGACGCAGATCTGATTCAGCTCGTTGACGAGGTCGCCCGCCGCGTACAGTCCGGACACGCCGGTACGTTGATGCTCATCGACCTTGAGATAGCCCGCCTGCGTGCATTCCGCTCCGAGTTGCAATGCGAGCGCCGCGCGCACCTTGCTTCCGAGCGCGGGATACAAAACATCGATCGTCTGGCGGCTTCCATTCGCGAGCACCGCCGTGATTTCATCGCCGTCACCGTCCATGAACAGGTCCACGACAGGCTGATCCTGCAGACGAATCCCGGCGTCGCCAACCTGCTTGCGCTGCGCATCGCTCACCCTGCAACCCGCGGTGAGCAACACGGTGAGCTTGTCCGTGTACGGTCGCAGGAAGAGCGCCTTCTCGATGGCTTTGTCCGGTGGGCCATATACGGCCACATCCTTTCCAATGACTTCGTAGCCGTCGCAGACAGGACAGAGCCGAATGTCGCCGCGCCAAATCGCTGCGCGCAGGTTTTCGATCTCCGGCTGGG
Source organism: Steroidobacter sp. (assembly GCA_050738395.1). Lineage (GTDB taxonomy): Bacteria > Pseudomonadota > Gammaproteobacteria > Steroidobacterales > Steroidobacteraceae > Steroidobacter. The sequence goes on along the minus strand of JBOHZJ010000218.1, from coordinate 11,895 downwards.
CGTCGACCATTCCTGTTGCGAGCAGGAGCTTGCGCGTGGTCACCCTCATTTGATCTGCAAGCACTTCAAAGACGCCGTCGGAGCCGCGACTGACGTGGGTCACGTCTGCATGAGTGATGCGAACGCCGTAGCGTTCCGCCTGTTCCCGCAGCCGCAATAGCAACTCCTTGCCCGGCACGCCGTCTGGAAAGCCGGGATAGTTGTGCGAACGAGGTATGAGCGCCGCGCGGCTCTCGCCTTTGTCGAACACGGCGATGCGACGACGATAGCGTGCAAGATAGGTCGCGGCGGTCAGCCCTGCCGGGCCGGCGCCGATGATCACGCATTCGAAATCGATATTGCCGGACACGGAAGTAATCGATGATTGGACTGGATGAATAGCCGAAGGGTCCTCAGCCGAACGTCTCGATCTCACAGCCAAGGAGATGCGCAGGAGCAGAGGCGAGTTCCGGCCGCGATTGAACGTAGAATGAGTGCGCCATCCATTTCCGGAGATCTACATGCGCGGCTGGTTCCTTCGCACTGCTTTCGTTGCACAGATCGTCTTGCTGTGCGCAGCTTGCGCGACGCCGGCTCGTGTCGGCTCATCGCTGCCGGCCGATGGAGGCGGAGCGCGAACATCGGCGTTCTCCGCCGAGCGACTCACGCGCATCGACCGGATGCTCCAGCAGTACGTCGATGAAGGCCGCATCGGCGGCGCCGTGGCGCTGGTGCTCGAAGACGGTCGACCCGTGTACGAACGCGCGATCGGCTGGCGCGACAGCGACGCCCGCGTCGCTATGACGAACGATACGATCTTCCGCATCGCCTCCCAGACAAAGGCGATCACGAGCGTCGCAATCCTCATGCTGCTCGAGGAAGGCAAGCTCACGCTGAGCGATCCGGTCGGCAAGTTCATCCCCGAGTACACGAAGACGAGCGTTGCGGTCCAGGGCGAGGGCGGCGTCGACATCGTTCCCGCGAAGCGCGCCATCACGATCCGGGATCTGCTGACGCATACCGCCGGCGTGTCCTACGGGACGCAACCTCATGTTGCAGCACTCTACGAAGCCAAAGGGCTGGGCCCCGCCGCCGGCGCGGGTTGGTATACCGCGGACAAGAATGAGCTGGTGTGCGTAACGATGGCGCGACTCGCCTCGTTGCCGTTCCTCGCGCAGCCCGGCGAGGCGTTCGTGTATGGCTACAGCACCGACATTCTCGGCTGCGTCGTCGAACGCGCATCGGGTGCATCGCTTGCGGAATTTGTACGCACGCGAATTACGCAGCCGCTCGCGATGCACGACACGCACTTCTATCTGCCGAGCGAGCAACGAGCGCGGCTTGCAACGGTGTATGGCAGCGGCGCCGACGGCAAAGCCGTCCGGTCGCCGGACGGCGCGCGTGGACAGGGGCACTACGTCGATGGACCGCGCCGCAGCTTTTCAGGCGGCGCCGGGCTGGTCTCGACCGCGCGCGACTACGGACGTTTCCTCGAGATGATCCGCAACGACGGTGAACTCGAGGGCGTGCGGATACTTGCTCCGCGAACCGTCGCGCTGATGCGCACGAATCAGGTCGGCGAGCTGCTTTCGAAAGGGCTCGGCTTCGGCTTTGGTTTTCAGAGCGTGGAGCGCTATGGCGCGAGCGGCATGGACGCGACGGGAGCCTTCGGGTGGGGCGGCGCCTATGGATCGACGTATCGAGTCGATCCCGGCTCAGGCGTCGTCATTCTGCTGATGATTCAGCTCATGCCGAATCATACGGACATACAGGAGAAGTTCGCGAATCTGGTTTACCAGGCGATGACGGGCGCAAGGAAGTGACTGACGCGCTTGCCGCACTTCAGGGACGGCCGGATCCCGGATAGATCCCGGCGCCACCGCCTTTGATCGGTCGCCAGTCACTATTCACCACTCACTTCTTCCTGCAGAGAACAATGCAGTGCATGGAGCGTTTCAGTTCCGGTTCAGTGCTGGGCGCCCACTGTGGCGTGCACCTTCTGCAGGAAAAGGCCGACATCATGAAGCGCACCACCCTTGCCGTGCTGGTTCTCTGGCTCGTCTCGTTCGCAACCCAGGCCGCCGAATCGGACGGGGAAATGCGCGATGAATGGGCGCCGGAGTTTCGGCTCGGGCCGCGCGTCGGGCCGGGCGAGCTGCGCATCAGGGATGGGCAGCTCGTTGGCGATGAACTCGTGTCGCCCGCGGTCGCGGAAGACACCGTCGGCATCGGCGGCACCCTCGAATACAAGGCGCCGTTCGGCCTCGTCGTCGAAGCCGGACTCTTCACCGCAGGCTCGACCGACTGGTTCGATTCAGAAGACTACCGTCTGACCGAGTACTTCGGTTCGGTGGGCTTCGAAATCCCGCTCGGGCGCGGTTTCAGTCTCACGCCGCGCGCCGGCCGCTCGCGCTGGAAACTCGAATCGGACGCGGTCTGGTTCTTTGACGAAGACGACAATCCGCCGACCGTCCGCGGCTACCAGAACTACTGGGAAATCACCGCACTGAAGCGCCTCAATCCGAACGTCGCGCTCGGCGTGTCGCATCGTGAGAATCACTATGACTTCGGCCGGGTGCGCTCGACGGTATTCACGGCGATGTTCAACCTCTGAAGCAATCCGTTCGTCGCTTTCAATCCACAGACGGCGCAGTACGAGCTGCGGGCCGGCGACAGGCTTTGCCCGCCCGCCGCAGACTACCTATTGCGCGCACGCGTAGTCCTTTACTATGAAGGCGCGTCACCCGGCTTTGGAGCACGACCCCGATGAAAATGAATCGTTACGTTCTGGCTACAGCTTCCTCAACTGTCGCGTTGCTATTTGCACACACCGGTGCGGCGCAGACTCCACCGACCGACGAGGACACGCTCGAACAGGTCGTCGTCACCGGAACGCGCGTTGCAAATCGCTCGGCCCTGGAAACCGCTGTGCCGGTCGACGTGGTGTCGAACGAGGCGCTGCAGAATCTCGGCGTTACGGAAGTCAATCAGGCGCTGTCGGTAGCGCTGCCTTCCTTCAATTTTCCACGTCCCGGTCTCGCGGACGGCACCGACACCATTCGGCCTGCAACGTTGCGCGGCCTCTCGCCTGACCATACGCTGGTGCTGGTCAATGGCAAACGTCGCCATGCCGCTGCGCTGGTGAATGTCAACGGCACCATCGGTCGGGGCGCGTCAGCCGTCGATCTGAATACGATTCCCAACGCGATCGTGAACACGATCGAAGTCCTCCGTGACGGCGCCTCGGCGCAGTACGGCTCCGATGCGATCGCAGGCGTACTCAATCTGCGGCTGCGCGAAGATACCGATGGCGGAGACGTGACCGTCAGTTATGGCTGGCGAGACTCCAGCTACGACACGATCACCGGCGCACCGCCTGCAGGCGCAGGCTGGTCCGCTCCGCCGGTCCTGTCTCGCGATGTGTCGGATGGAGAGACGCTGACGGTCTCGGGCTGGAAAGGTTTATCCCTTGGCGAGTCGGGGTTCGTCACCATTGCGGCCGAATACAAGGACCAGGAACGCACCGATCGCGGCGGCTGGGACTTTCGCCAGCAGTATCCGAACCTGCCGGGCGGCGCGTTTGATCCGCGCGAGCTGACATTCAATCGCTTCAACTCGTGGTACGGCGAGCCCGAACTCGATCAGAAAACCCTGTTCGTGAACGCAGGCTATGACCTTGCCGCGGGCGCCAGCCTGTATGGCTGGGCGAGCTGGCAGGATCGCGACGCACGTTCGGCTGGCTTCTACCGGCCGGCGAGGGATGCGCGCAACGTCATCGAAATCTACCCGGACGGATTTCTGCCGATCATCGCGCCTGAAGTCACGGATCTGTCCGCTGGCTTCGGCACGCGCTGGTCGCTCGGCGATTGGGATATGGATTCCTCGATCGTCTACGGCAGGAACGAGATGGAATTCACGATCGAGAACACGTTGAACCGGTCCCTCGGCCCGACGAGCAAGACGGTATTCGACGCCGGCGGCTTCGACTACGACCAGCTGGTGCTCAACGTTTCGGGTGTGCGCGAAGTCGAGGTCGGCGCCTTCGATTCGCCGCTCAACGTGGCGGTCGGCATCGAGGCGCGGCAGGAAGGCTATTCGATCTCCGCCGGCGAGCCGGATTCGTATCGCAACGGCGGCGTGCTGCTGGCTGGCGCGCCGACCGCTTCCGGGTCGCAGGTGTTCGCAGGCTTCCGCCCGGCGAATGAAGTGGACGAGGATCGCACCGCGGTCGGCGCGTACCTCGATCTCGAAGCGAACGTCACCGAGAAGTTTCTGGCGTCCGCGGCGCTGCGCGGCGAGAGCTACTCGGATTTCGGTGAGAACCTCTCCGGCAAACTCTCCGCCCGGTACGACTTCACCGAGAGCTTTGCGTTGCGCGGTTCGCTGCAGAACGGCTTTCGCGCACCTTCCCTGCCGCAGCAGTTCTTCGCCACGACGTCCACGAATTTCATCGACGGCGTGCCGTTCGACATCACGACGTTCCCCGTCTCCGATCCCATCGCGATCGCGCTGGGCGCAAAGGAGCTGGATGCGGAAGAGTCGTTCAACATCTCGATCGGCGCCGTGCTGCAGCTTGCCGACGTGAGCGTCACAGTGGATGCTTATCGAATCGATATCGACGATCGCATCGTGCTGTCCGAGAACCTCACCGCCACAAACGTACGCGCCTATCTGACGGCGCAGGGCTTTATCGGCGCCGGCGGCGGACGCTTCTTCATCAACGGCGTCGACACGGAGACCGAGGGCGTGGATGTGGTTGTCAACTGGCCGCTCTCCACAGACGGCGCGGGCCGTTTTGACTTCACGGTGACCGGCAACTGGAATTCGACCGACGTCACACGCGTGCCGCAGACCGCGCAGCTCGCGGCGCTGAGTCCGGCGCCGGTATTGTTCGATCGGATCAATGTGCTGACCTTCGAGCAAGGCACGCCGGAGAGCAAATTCTCCGGCGCGGTCAACTGGTCGGTCGATCGCATCGGCGCAACGTTGCGCGCGACGCGCTATGGCGAAGTGCTGTCTCCTGGCACGACCGCGGCGACCGACTTCACGCTGTCGCCGACGACCCTGGTCGATCTTGAGGGCCGGTTCAACGTCAACGACAACATCCGACTCGCCATCGGAGCAGACAACGTGCTCGATGAGTATCCGGATGAGAATCTGCCCGCCCTCAACACCACGGGCACGACGTCGTTCTCGAACTACTCGCCATTCGGCCGCTCGGGTCGGTTCATCTATGGAAGGATGAGCTACAGCTTCTGAGGAAGGCGCAGGACTGAAGTCCTGGCGCCGCAGATCGACAGGCCTGGCCGAGGATGGCCAGGCCGTTGGTCGGAATCTCTTTCCGATATCAGCGCGACGCGACCGCAACCGCGGCGCACGCCATCGCGGCGCCTGTGCCGCGGTTCATGCGCCGTAACGCCGTGGGGCTGCGGAATATGCGCCGTGCTCTGGTTGCGAGCAGAACGTAACCGCCGAGCACGAGCGGCAGCACGAGCGAGATCGCGCCGACGACTTCGACGAATCCCATGACAGTGAGCCGTTCGAGCTCCACCACTGTTGGCAGCAGCGCAAGGAAGAACAGCATCGTTTTCGGATTCGCGAGCGTCAGCGCCAGGCTGCCGAGGAATAATTGCGCCGGTCTCTGCCCGGCGTCGATGGCGGGTTCGAGGTCGGTATTCACAGGCGCGGTCCACAATCGATACGCCAGATAGAGCAGATACGCGGCGCCGGCGTACTTGATCGCGGTGAACACCAGGTGCGCCGTCTGAGCAATCGCCGCCAGACCGGTTGCAGCCACGCTGAACCAGATGAGATCCCCGATCAGGAATCCCGCGATGAACGCCGGCGCGCCCTGCGCGCCGCGCGCGAGTGAGCGGGCGATGACAGCCGCGACGCCGGGCCCGGGCGTCGCCACCGCCAGAAAGTACACTGCGCAGAAAATCAGTAGACCGTAAAGAGACACAGCTCCTCCCATGTGCACACGTGCGAACGTCGTCGTCGGGCGCATTGCGATGCAGGGAAGCGCGCGACAGCGTCTCTCCCCCGCATTGTATTGGCGTCAGAGCGCCGGTCCGGCGCCCCCTCGGATAACCGCGGCGCCGCTTGCGCTCGTCAGGGACTATTCTGCCCCAGGATCGATGAGGTTGTGAGTGTCCGCAGGAGCGGACGGCTAGGTAGTTCGCCTCCGCGCATGACGTACGTTCCGGCGAGTGCATCCGCGCAGAAGCCCAAGGAGGAAGTACAGTGAAAACGACCATCATGGCGTGCGGGCTGGCCGGCCTGCTTCTGGCCGCATGCTCGCGCAACGAGACGTTGCCCGCTTCCGTCACCGGCGCGTATGAGCAGGCGTTCAACCGCGACGATGTTGCGGCGTGTGTTGCGCTATTCACAGACGATGCCCAGATTTTGCCGCAGCACGGGCCCATCGTGACCGGACGCGAAGGCATCGAACAGTTTCTGAAAAATCAGATGACCCCGGTCGCCTCATTCAATACCGAAACCGACATGACGCTGGTACGTGGCGACATTGGCATCGAACAGGGTCATTACCGGGTGCGAAACGTGCGGCGCGGCTCGGACATCGAGCATGGCAAGTACGTGCACGTGTGGCGCCGGAGCGGCGGCGACTGGAAGATGTACCGGATGATCTACAACACCGACGTCGCGCCCGATACCGACGTCTCGGTTGCCCCCTCGGAATCCTAGCGGACGCGGCGGCGCCCGCTATGCGACGCGAGTCCGTAGTCAGAGCGCGGACGCGTTCTCACGCGCAGCGCTCTGACTATTCACCAGTCACTAATCACTTCCTTCTACCGCATCGACCAGATTCCTTCGCTGTTGCGGCACGCAAGCGCGTCGGAGGTCTGTGATTTGCCGTCGCGCGCGGCCTTCAGTTTGAATTTGCGACAGCCCGATTTCACATTCTTCGCCTCGATCGGCGTCACGATGTATGCAACCTTCGTGACGTCGTTCACCCACCGCACGCTCTGTCCGCTTTTGGCAAGTTCAAGCGAGTGGCCGACGCAGGCGCGATCGCCATCATCGAGATCGCGGCCGATCTCACGACCGATGGCGGCTCCAAGCACGGAGCCGACGATGATCGCAACGGTTCTGCCCGAGCCATCGCCCACTTGCGATCCGATCGCGCCGCCAACGACAGCGCCGAGCACTGTGCCGATTTCATCGCGATTGCAGCGCCCTTCGATGACGCCGTAGTCGCGCGGCCATTCTCTGCCGGTGTATCCGACGTATGCCGGATCATGCTTCTTGCGCCAGCCGTGCGCTTTGGCGTGGTCCGGCGGATCGGCAAATACCGGGGCGCATACGGCCGTGAGGACCAGTGCGCAGAGCGCGCGAATCGATCCCGCTTTGGCGTGCTGCAAGCATCGAGTCATCTCAAATCTCCAGATCAGGGATATGTCGAATGCTCTTCGCCCGTACGGAATCGCGCAAGGAGCGCTACCCCGAAAGTGTCGACTGGCTCGCGCTTTTTTTCGTCGCTCATCACCGACGCACGCAACCAGATGGAGCAGCCACAAAAAAGACCGGTAAAAGACGCATAAGGATCGAATTCGATTGCAGTCACTCTTCCCATACCTACGCTCTTTTATGGTCTCCTTTTTGCGGCCGCTCACACTGGCCTGCCAAAGCAGACAGGAAGCCACGCACTCGAACCGGGAAGGGGGCGACAATTCTTGTCGCCGGCGCGAGCAGAAGTTTCATGTAATACACTCGCCTGCTGCAGGGGAGGATGGGGAATGTCGATGACGGTTTCGTTCAGATGCGCCGTGGCCGCAATGATCCTGGGAGCGAGCTTTGCAGCGCACGCGCAGCAGCCCGCCGCGGCTCCCAATCCCGCGGCCCTGGCCGCCGCCCAGGCTGCGGCGAACACGCCGGCCGACGCGACGAGAACGGCCCCGCATCCCGGCAAGTCGGTCTACGAGAGAACCTGCGCCGCCTGTCATGACAATGCTGAAGCGACGCGTTCACCGTCGTTCGCGACGCTCAAGGCGATGCGCTATCAGACAATCCGGTATGCGCTGCTGCAGGGAAAGATGCAGACGCAGGCTGCAGGTTTGTCCGCAGCGGAGAAGTCCGCCGTTGTCGACTATCTCGTCGGACGCGAGCCCACCTCCGATGAGTGGATTGCAAACACGATGTGCGCGGCGGACCGGCGCGGCGTCGATCTGACGCCGGCCGCGACGATTGCCGGATTCGGCTTCGATGCGAAGAATCATCGCCGTCTCAGCGCCGCACAGGCAGGTCTGAAGACGGCCGACTTCCGCGATCTCGAACTCGTCTGGGCGCTGGGATTTCCCAAGGCGACCACGATGCGCTCCCAGCCCGCGATTGTCGGTACGACGATGTTTCTACCGGTTGCCGATGCGCAACGCGCATTTGCAATCGACATCGCAGGTGCGCCCTGCCTGAAATGGGTCTATGAAAACGACGCGCCGCTGCGAACGAGCACCGCGTACGGCGAACTACCGGGATCGAAGCGCAAGGTCATCATATTCGGCGATCTGGCCGCCAACATTCACATGGTCGACGCCGCAACCGGCGAGCAGATCTGGAAGCAGCCGGTCGGCCTGTTCCAGTACTCACTGACGACTGGCACGCCGGTGCTGCACGGTGACCGCGTCTACGTTCCCATTTCTCAGTACGAAATTTCACTCGGCGCCAATGAGAATCACGAGTGTTGCAAAACGCACGGCGCCGTGACCGCGCTCGATGCGAAAACGGGCAAACCCATCTGGACCACGCACACGATGCCGGATGCGAAACCGGTGCGTGATCGCGGCGACGGCAAGATGCTCTGGGGCCCATCGGGCGCGCCGATCTGGAATTCACCGGCAATCGATGAGAAGCGCGGCGTGCTCTACGTCGGCACCGGCGAATCGACATCCGAACCTGCCTGGGAAACAACCGATGCGATTCTCGCCATTGATCTCAAGGACGGTTCGATTCGGTGGAGTTTCCAGGCCACGCAGAACGACATCTTCCTGAGCGGCTGCGGCCGCAATCGCAACGGCCTCAACTGCCCGAAGGAGAAAGACACGGTGTTCCGCGATGTCGACTTCGGCGCATCAGTCGTTCTCGCAAAAGGCAGCAACGGGGCCGACGTCCTGCTCGCCGGACAGAAATCCGGCACGATCTGGGCGCTCGATCCGGACAACAAGGGCAAAGTGATCTGGCGTCAGGACTTTGGCGTCGGCTCACCGCTCGGCGGCATTCATTGGGGCATCGCCTATGACGGCGAGCGCGTATTCGCACCGATCAACCGGCCCTTTGGCTTCGACGGCAAGCAGGATTCGTCGCAGAAGCCGGGCATGCACGCCGTCAAAGTCGATACGGGTGAAGTGCAGTGGACGTTCGCCGCCGAACCGGATTGCTCCAGCGACCGCGAGTCGCGCGTCAAAGGCTGCGCGAACAACATCGGTCTGTCGGGCGCGCCCACCGTGATTGACGGCGCCGTGCTCGAAGGCAGTCTTGACGGCTTCCTGCGTGCATTCGATGCGGCGTCGGGCGAAGTGCTGTTCCAGTTCGACACTGCGCGCCCGTTCGATACGATCAACGCCGTGACCGCACACGGCGGCGCAATTGACAACGCCTCGATCGTCGCGGCGAACGGCTATCTGTTCGTCTCGTCAGGCTACGGAATGTTTGGTCAGACCGCAGGGAACGTGCTGCTGGCGTTCAGACCGAAGAAATCAAAGTAATGGCGGCAACAGCTGAAGAATAGATCTCAGATTCTCTGCGCGAGCCCGTTCTGATGCGCAAAGATCCCGAAGGATTATTCTCTCGCAGAGATCGCTGAGTACGCAGGAAGACAAATCGATCCCGGATTTCTCCATTCCATTCTGTTCTTCCTCAGCGATCCCTGCGCTCTCTGCGAGAAACCCTCTTCCTCAGCGCTCTCTGCCAGAGACAACGCGAGGCGCTGGACCAGCACCGTTGGCGTGAGCTGCTGTAAGTCGTCCTTACTTTCCTTTCAATCCCAGCGCCTGGCGCAGCTTCGCAGCACTCATGAGTTCCGTATAGACCGCGCTGCCCACGTCGAACTGCTTCGCGCGCGATAGTGGGCCGACTACCACCGGATCGAAACCCGCGTCCCTTACCAGGCGCTGCGCAACAGCGAGCGCCTCCGCATCATCGCCTGCCAGTGGGATGGCGAACTTCTCGCCGGCGCGGTGCGCTTCATTCACCAGATGTCGATGACTGATCGCATTGAACGCGCGCACCAGCCGCACACCGGGCAGATATTCGGGCGAGGTCACGCCTGTGCCGCGGGTGCGAGCATCGGTCGCCATCTTGCCGTCGCGAAACGGATAGGGGTTGCCGGTGTCGAGGACGATCTTGCCCTTCCAAGCCTGTGCAAGGTCGCGCCCGACCTGCGGCATCGCATGATAGGGAACCGAAACCAGCACGACTTCGCCAAACTCGGCGGCTTCCTGCGGCGTACCTACGCGCGCCTTCGGACCTAGCGATTGCGCCAAATCCCTGAGCTCTTCAGGATGGCGCGAGGACAGCAGCACTTCGTGACCCGCCTTGGCCCAATGCGTCGCGAGCGCACCGCCGATGTTGCCAGCGCCGACAATGCCGATGCGCAGCGGCCTTTCTTCAGCGCTGGCTGCCCCGGCGCCTCGCGACCAGCCGCAAATCGCCATCAGCGCGACCGCGCTCAGAAAGATCCTGCCATACACGTTCATGCTCAACCTCCACCGCACTTCCACTGACCCTTGGCGTCGATCGAGCGACAATACTCCATTCATGCCGCAGTATCCTGAGCCCGGGGACGCGTCTGAAATCGCACTTTCGTGCTCCCGGGAACAAGAACCGGTCGACCGCGCTCAGGGCGAACGGGATCATCAGACGTCGCAGCAGATACTCTGCGGTCCCTAATCCCGCACCTGCAGTTTGATGTCCCCGCCTGAAGTGTGAGCCCGGATCGTCGCGCCGCCGCCGTTGATCGCGCCATTCAGTTTCGTCTTGCCCGCTTGCCGTGCACCAACCGACAGATCGCTGCTGATCGATCCGCCGCTGTTCGAGGCATTCAGATCCGCGGTGATGTTCTTCGACACCCGCAGCACGATATTGCCGCCGGAACTCGAGGCGGAAATGCCGCGGTTCGCGCCGATGAGTTCTGCGGTGATGTTGCCGCCGGATGTGCGCGTGCGAATTTTTCCGTCGATCGCCGCGGCGGCAATATCGCCTCCAGAGGTGTTCAGGTCCACATTGCCGCGAATGCTGGCGGCGATCACATCGCCGCTGGACGTGTCGGCCTGAGTCGCGCCGACAATCGAGGTCAGGCGAATGCTGCCGCCGGAAGTTCCTACATCAGTGCTCCCATTGACACTGCTGACGACGATGTCGCCGCCGGATGTGCGAACGTCGGCTTCGCCATGGATGTCCTCGATGGTCACGTTGCCTCCGGACGTGCGCATTCTGACCGGACCACGCACCTGGCTCACACGAATGTCGCCGCCGGCGGTCTTGCCGAGCGCGTCGCCCTGCAATTGTGTAACGACGAGATCGCCTCCCGATGTCTTCAGATCGATGTTGTAGCGCCGGGGTACTTTGACGGTAATTGCCGAATCAACGTGTCGGGTCGACCATAAGCCTCCGAACCAGCCCCCGTCGCGGTGTTTCTCCGTGACCGCGACTCCGCCCGCCGTCTGCTCCGCGGACAGCGTCATCTCATCGAGCGAACCCTGGGACCCGGTCGCCACGATCTGAACGATGACCTGGTTCGCGTCGGTTCCAGTGACGGTAATGTCGCTGCCGCTGGCTCCGACCGTGAGTGTCCCGCCGGGCGTCACCGCAAAAGTCCGATCGAGTCTCTTCTCTGCCGACCAGGCTGTCGATGACAGCAGGCAGACGCCCAGGACGGCGGCAACGCGAATATCCATCGGAACT
>JBOHZJ010000217.1:0-20581 GCA_050738395.1 Steroidobacter sp. | reverse complement strand
GCATGGATCAGGAGCTGGCGCTGACGCTCGCGCGGCGCGGCATCGTCACCCGCGAGGATCTCGCCGAACAGGCGATTGACGATCTACTCGAAATCGACGGCGTCGACGCCGAGCGCGCCGGCGCGCTCATCATGGCGGCGCGGAAGCACTGGTTCGAATCCGCCGGGCAACAGGCCTAGGGAAGCTCCGTTGCGCGACTACCCGGACATTCGAGGGATGCAGATATGCGCAAAACGAGGCGTATCGAAGCCGTCGTCGGGTCGCTTGGCGCCAGATCCGGGATTCCGGGGAGATCCGCGCGGGTCGACTACCTCGGGCTTACCAAGATGCAATTAATTGAAAGACGAGATTGTCGAGCACGGGGACGTTCTTCGAATGTCGCCTATGCAGATGCTCGGCAGGCGAGAGAGCGGGAGGGCGGTTCATGGCGGATGTGACTGTTAGCCAATTTGCCGAGGTGCTGAAGGTGCCAGTCGAGCGCCTGCTTACGCAGCTCGATGAGGCCGGCATCCAGGTGTCCGGCGCCGATGACATGATCAGCGACGACGCCAAGATGGAGCTGCTCACCTTCCTGCGCCGGGCGCATGGTTCGGCGGAGGATTCCGCCGCACCCCGCAAGATCACGCTCAAGCGCAAGTCTCAGGCTGAGATCAAGGTGGCCTCGGCCCAGGGCCGGGCCCGGATGGTCAACGTCGAGGTGCGTCGCAAGAAGACATACCTCAATCGCAGCGTGCTCGAAGAGCAGGCGCGAGTGCAGCATGAAGAGCATGACCGTCTGAATGAGACGGATGAAGACCGTCTCCACAAGGAGCAGCTCGAGACCGCAGCTCGCGAGGCGGAGCAGCGCCAGCGCGAGCAGGCCGAAGAGGAAGCGCGCAAGCGCGCTGCCGAAGAAGCGCGTCAGCGCGCCGAGGATGAAGCGCGTCGACAGGCCGAAGTGAGTGCACGCCAGGAGGCGGAGCGACGACATCAGCAGGAAGCGCCCAAGCCAGTGCGCGAAGCGCCGCCGGAACGCGAAGCTCCGCGCGTCCAGCGCGCGGAGCTGCACGTGTCGAGCGATGCGAGCGCCCGTTTCAAGAAGAAGAAGCAGCATCAGGCTTCGCGCTCCCGCCGCCCAGTGCAGGTCAACGTCTCGACCCAGCACGGATTCGAACGCCCGGCGGCGCCCGTCAAGCGCGATGTGCAGCTCGGCGAGACGATCACCGTCGCGGAGCTTGCGCAGCGCATGGCCGTGAAGGCGAACGAAGTCATCAAAGTGATGATGAACATGGGCGTGATGGCCACGATCAATCAGCCGATCGATCAGGACACCGCGGTGCTCGTCGTCGAGGAGCTGGGGCACACGGCTGTCCTCGTCAAGGAAAGCGCGATCGAGGATGAGTTGCAGACGACCGATTCAACGCACGAACTCGCTTCCCGACCGCCGGTCGTCACCGTCATGGGCCATGTCGACCACGGCAAGACCTCGCTGCTCGACTACATCCGCCGCACGAAAGTGGCGGCGGGCGAGGCCGGCGGCATTACACAGCACGTCGGTGCATATCACGTCGAGACCGCGAAGGGCGTGGTGACCTTCCTCGATACGCCAGGCCATGCGGCGTTCACGGCAATGCGTGCTCGCGGCGCGCAGGTGACGGACATCGTCGTGCTGGTCGTCGCCGCCGATGACGGCGTGATGCCGCAGACCATCGAAGCGATTCAGCACGCCCGCGCGGCGGAAGTGCCGATCGTCGTCGCCGTGACGAAGATGGACAAGCCGGACGCCGATGCGGATCGCGTCAAGAACGATCTTGCAAAACACAATGTGCTGCCCGAGGAGTGGGGCGGCGACACGATGTTCGCGCATGTATCCGCGCGCACCGGGGCGGGCATAGATCAACTACTCGACACCATCCTGTTGCAGTCGGACGTACTCGAACTGAAGGCTACCCGCGATGGTCCGGCCGCCGGCGTCGTCATCGAGTCCAGCATGGAGAAAGGGCGCGGGGCGGTCGCGACTGTTCTGGTGAAACGCGGCACGCTGAAACCAGGCGACCCCATCATCGCCGGGCAGGAGTTCGGTCGCGTGCGCGCGATGTTCGATGAGAGCGGCCAGCCAGTGAGCGAGGCAGGTCCATCGCTGCCGGTCGTTGTGCTCGGATTGTCAGGCGCGCCGTATGCAGGCGATGAACTGCTCGTCCTCGAGAGTGAACGCAAGGCGCGCGAAGTTGCGCTGTACCGGCAGGGCAAGTTCCGCGACACCAAGCTTGCACGGCAGGGTCCGACGAAACTCGAGGACATGCTCTCGCAGATGGGCGACGGCAAGGTCGCCACGGTGCAGGTCGTCATCAAGGCGGACGTACAGGGCAGCGCCGAAGCGTTGCGCGATTCCCTTTCCAAACTGTCGACGGACGAGGTCGCGGTCAAAGTGGTCGCCAGCGGCGTCGGCGGCATCACCGAATCCGATGTGACGCTTGCACAGGCGTCTAATGCACGCATCATCGGCTTCAACGTGCGCGCCGACGCATCGGCGCGCAGCATGATCAAGGAATCGGGCATCGAGGTTCGCTACTACAGCATCATTTATGAAGCCATCGACGACGTGAAGCTGATGCTTTCCGGTCTGCTTGCGCCGGAAGTTAAGGAAACGATTGTCGGTCTGGCCGAAGTGCGCGACGTGTTCCGATCGAGCAAATTTGGCACCGTGGCGGGTTGCATCGTTGTGGACGGTTACGTCCGGCGCAACCATCCGATCCGCGTGTTGCGCGACAATGTCGTCATTTTCGAAGGCGGACTCGAATCGCTGCGTCGCTTCAAGGACGACGTGAACGAAGTGCGCGCCGGAACTGAGTGCGGCATCGGCGTGAAGAACTACAACGACGTGCGAGCCGGCGATCAGATCGAATGCTACTCGCGCGTGGAGATCGCCCGGTCTGTCGAATAGACCGGTTACTCATGCCCACCCGATCCTATCCCCGCAGTCGTCGGGTCGCACAGCAGATTCAGCGCGCGCTCAGCGAGCTGATCCGCCGCGACCTGAGAGATCCCCGGCTGGGAATGGTCACGTTGACAGAAGTGCGGATGGCGAACGACCTGAGCTACGCGAAGGTGTATTACTCCGTGCTCGGCGCGGATCTGCGGCAGGCGCAGGAAATCCTGGACTCGGCCGCCGACATGCTGCGCGGACCGCTCGGCCGCTCGCTCGGCATTCGCCACAGTCCCGAACTGCGCTTCGTGCAGGATGAACTGATCGAAGGCGGCGCACGGCTGTCGGCGCTGATCAATAAAGCTGTCCATGACGATGAAGTCCGTCATGTGGACGAGCCGGCCGATGCACACAACGAGTCGGACAGCGAAGATTCCAGCGACGATGACGCCGCTCCCAGGCGCTGACATGCAGAAGGTCCGCACGGCCCGCTACTCTGAAGTCTGGAGTTCACAGCGACCCGAAAACGGGGTCCGTGAGTGAGCCGTCCGTCTCGAACCGCACCCCCGCACAGGTCCGCTGGACGCTTCTACCGCAACGTTGACGGCATTCTGCTGCTCGACAAACCTCTGGGACTTTCCTCGAACGCGGCGCTGCAGCGCGCGCGCGAGATTTTCGCGGCCGTCAAAGCGGGACATGCGGGCAGCCTCGATCCACTGGCGACCGGCCTGTTGCCGGTGTGTTTCGGACAGGCGACTAAAGTTTGCGGACGGTTGCTGAATTGCGGCAAAACTTACCTGGTCGACGTGCAGCTCGGCTCGCGCACCGAGTCGGGCGACGATGAAACCGAGATCATCGAGCGGGCGCCCATTCCGCCGCTCGACGAGGCCGCGATCGATGCTGTTCTGGAGACCTTTATCGGAGCCCAGAAGCAGATTCCGCCGATGCATTCGGCGCTCAAGTTCGAAGGCCGGCGGCTGTATGAACTGGCTCGGCGGGGCGAGTCGGTCGAGCGCCCGGAGCGCGATATCGTCATTCACCGCCTGCGTCGGGTCCGCCTGTGCGACGATCGCCTGGAGTTCGAGACGTCGTGCTCAAAGGGGACGTATATCCGGACGCTGGCGGCCGATATCGCTGGACGGTTGGGCACGCTGGGTTACGTCAAAGGATTGCGCCGTCTGTCGATCGACCCGTTTGGCGATCGCCGGACATACACGCTTGAAGAGCTCGCCGGGATGGACGCAGAGGCGCTCGAGGGTGCGTTGCTGCCGTCGGACATCGCCTTCGCCGACCTGCAGAGCGTCGAACTCGATGTGGCGGCCGAACGTAATTTGCTTCTGGGCCAATCGGTTCAGCCGGTCGGAGCCGCCCTGAGCGGGGAGCTGCGCGCCTATGGAGAGGGGGGTCGCTTCCTCGGTCTGGTCGAAGCTCTGGGCGACGGGCGTGTCAAACCCGTCCGACTGTTTGTCGGCGCCGCGCCGCCGCCGCACGGCTCATGATCCGAAGCCGGAAATTGCGCGCCGGAGTGTCGGTGTAATCCCGTGCTTTTGCTTGAGATTATTGGCTGCGCGAGTACAATGCGCGCCTCCTTAAAAAGGCCATACACACTGAATCTCGCGTCGATCAACGCGAGTCGCTAGAGGATAGGGCAGATGTCATTGTCGACTGAGCAGAAAGGTGGAATCGTCGAGCAGTATCGGCGCAACACAACCGACACCGGATCTCCGGAGGTGCAGATCGCATTGTTGTCGGCTCGCATCGGCGAGCTCGGCGAGCACTTCACCGCGCACAAGCGCGATCACGCCTCGCGTCGCGGCTTGCTGAAAATGGTGAATCAGCGCCGCAAGCTCCTCGACTATCTCAAAAGCACCGCCCCCGAACGTTATACGGACGTGGTCGCCCGTCTCGGACTGCGGCGCTAACAGTCCGCGCGAAGGGCGTCTTCGACGTTCGTCCGGCCCTTCAAATTTCGTGTATCTCCATATCCCGCTGACCGGCCCCGCGCCACTGAACTCGTGAAGATTCTTTCGAAAGAATCCGCGACTCACAGTGGCGTCGATGCGCTGGCGTCGGCTCCTGTCACAGGACTAGCCAGTCTCAAGCCGGCTTGCCGCCGGCATTAGGAAAGCATCGTGAGCGCAATCAAGAAAACCTTCGCATTCGGTCAGCATCAAGTCACTCTGGAAACCGGCGAACTCGCCCGACAGGCCGACGGCGCCGTGGTCGTCACCATGGGGGAAACCGTCGTCCTGGTGACCGCGGTCGCCCGCAAGGACGCCGATCCCAAGAAGGACTTCTTTCCGCTCACGGTCAACTACGTCGAGAAGACCTACGCCGCAGGCCGCATTCCCGGCGGTTTCTTCAAGCGCGAAGGTCGTCCGACCGAGAAGGAGACGCTCACGTCGCGGCTCATCGATCGCCCGATTCGCCCGCTGTTTCCCGAAGGCTTCCTCAACGAAGTGCAGGTGGTCGCCACTGTCGTCTCGCTGAATCCCGACATCGACTCGGATATTCCCGCCATGCTCGGCGCCTCCGCGGCGCTTGCGCTTTCGGGCGTGCCATTCCAGGGTCCTATCGCCGCCGCGAAGGTCGGTTATCGCGAAGGACAGTACATTCTCAATCCGACGAACGCGCAGCTGAAGGACTCCAAGCTCGACCTCGTTGTCGCGGGCACTTCCGAAGCAGTGTTGATGGTCGAGTCGCAGGCTGACTGTCTACCCGAAGATGTGATGCTCGGCGCCGTCATGTTCGGCCACGAGCAGATGCAGGTCGCCATCAAGGCGATCAATGAACTCAAGGCGGAAGCCGGTAAGCCGTCCTGGAACTGGCAGCCTGCGGCAGCCAACGCGCAGCTCGAGGCGGCGCTCGCGGCGAAGGCCGAAGCAGGCCTGTCGGATGCGTACAAAATCATCGAGAAACAGGCGCGGCGCGATCGCATCAAGGAAATCAAGGAAGCTACAGTAGTCTCGCTCGCTGGCGGTGATGCGCCGGCGTTCACTCCCGACCTCGTGTCGAAGGAATTCGCCAATCTCGAATACCAGATCGTGCGTCGACGCGTGATCGCCGGCGAACCGCGCATCGACGGGCGCGATATGAAGACGGTGCGGCCGATCAATATCCGCACCGGCGCGCTGCCTCGCGCTCATGGCTCGGCATTGTTCACTCGCGGTGAAACCCAGGCGCTGGTCGCAACGACGCTGGGCACTGGCCGCGATGCGCAGATCATCGACGCGCTGAGCGGCGAGCGTAAAGAGCCGTTCATGCTGCACTACAATTTCCCGCCGTTCAGCGTCGGTGAAACCGGCATGATGGGCTCGCCGAAGCGTCGCGAGATCGGTCACGGCAATCTCGCCCGCCGCGGCATCGCTGCCGTGATGCCGGACATGACCACCTTCCCGTACGTCATTCGCGTCGTTTCCGAAATTCTCGAATCTAACGGCTCGAGTTCGATGGCGAGCGTCTGCGGCACGAGTCTCGCGCTGATGGACGCGGGCGTGCCGATCAAGGCTGCGGTCGCGGGCGTCGCCATGGGCCTCGTGAAGGAGGGCGATCGCTTCCAGGTGCTCACCGACATCCTGGGCGATGAGGATCACCTCGGCGATATGGATTTCAAAGTCGCCGGAACGCGCGCTGGTGTGACGGCGCTGCAGATGGACATCAAGATCAACGGCATCACGCGCGAAATCATGCAGGTCGCACTGGATCAGGCGCGCGCTGGACGTCTGCACATCCTCGAGCACATGGACAAGGTGCTGGCCGCCCCGCGCGCAAAAATGTCGGAGTGGGCGCCCTCGATCATCACCATCAAGATCGATCCGGAAAAGATTCGCGAAGTCATCGGCAAGGGCGGCGCCGTCATTCGCGCGATCACGGAAGAGACCGGCACCAGCATCGATATCGAGAACGACGGCACGGTGAAGATCGCCTCGGTCGACGGCGTATCAGGCCGCGAAGCGCAGCGTCGCATTGAACTGATCACCGCTGATGTCGAAGTCGGCCAGATTTATGAAGGCCGGGTTGCGCGTCTGATGGATTTTGGCGCATTCGTGACCATCCTTCCGGGCAAGGATGGTCTGGTGCATATCTCGCAAATTTCCGAAGAGCGCGTCGAGCGCGTCAGCGACAAGCTCAAGGAAGGCGATGTGATCCGTGTGAAGGTGCTGGAAGTCGATCGGCAGGGCCGAATCCGCCTCAGCATGCGCAACGTCGACGCCGCCTGACGATTCCCGCGCGGGTCGCGGCCAAAACGAAAGCGCCGCAGTAGCGGCGCTTTTTCTGGTAATCCCGATCCGGACGTCAGGTTTAAAGCCGCTTCTCCCGCGGCTCATCCCCTTCCGGATCTTCGTCCAACGATTCCTTGGCGCGCGACGAGGTCGTCCCGGCGCCGTCCATCGCCTTGAATATATCCGCCTGTATCGATCGCCAGCGCTCCAGGTTCTTCTGTGTGAGCGTCGCGATGGAGTCGTAGGCGTCGGCGCCCATCGCGCCGCGCATGTGCTCGCGGATCTGTTGCTGCTGGCTGGTCAGGAGTTTGAGGCTTTGCTCGAGATAGCTGCCGACAAAGCTCTGCATCGCACCGCCGTAGGAGCGGATGACCTGCGAGAGGAAATCCTGGCTCATCAGCGGCTCGCCGGAGTGCTCCTGTTCGGCGATGACCTGCAGAAGAATCGAGCGGGTGATGTCGTCCTGGCTCTTCTTGTCGATGACCAGAAAATCCACCTTGTCCAGCACGAGCCTGCGAATATCGGCGAGCGTGATGTAGCGGCTCTCCACCGTATCGTAGAGGCGTCGGTTCGGGTATTTCTTGATGACCCTCGGCTCGCTCATGGAGATTCCCCGCGGCAGCTCGGAGCTCAGAACCGTTCGTGTTTCAAGCGAGTTCATAGTAATCCATCCTCGCGCAGCGCCGAAGGCCGGTCTCGCTACGCCGGGTCGTCCATGACGGCGTAACGCAGGCCGCGCAGCGGCTGCACGCGCCAGTGCTCAATCGCCCATTCCCACAAGGTTGTGACCGTCGCCGAACGCAGTTCAGGCGGCGGAGCCTGCCTCAGGAACCGAAGCGCACGCCACAGGTCGTCAGAGGGCCTGTCGGTATTGATCGCTGCGGCGCCCGTCGACTTCGACAGTTTGATCCCATTCGCGTCCGTGACTACCGGCAAATGTGCGTACATAGGCGCCGACAGACCCAACGCATGCTGCAGGGCTATCTGGCGAGGCGTGCTGGCGAGGAGATCTGTTCCGCGCACGACGTGGGTGATGCGCTGAGCAGCGTCATCGACGACCACCGCAAGCTGGTAGGCGTACAGCTGATCGCGACGGCGAATCACGAAGTCGCCAGTGTCCGCGGAAACGTTGAAACGGTTCGGTCCCTGGATCCCGTCGTCGAATGCGATGTCCTCCGGGGCGGCGCGAAACCGAACGGCGAGTGGGCGGTCAGGGGCGCGAACGCCGGAGCGGCACCAGCCCGGATAATGCAACTCCTCGTGTTCCCGCCGCGGCTGCGCTTGCACCGCCTCAAGTTCGGCGCGGGTGCATGAGCATGGAAACGCCAGGCCTGCTGAAGTCAGTCGTGATACGGCCGCTTGATAGGCGTCGCTGCGGGTGCTTTGGCGCGTAATGGACTCATTCCACTCGAATCCAAAGGCGGCCAGGGCCGCGATGATCTGTTCGGCGCTGCCGGACGCCTCACGCGGCGGATCGAGATCTTCGATCCGAACCAACCACTCGCCCCCGACGCTGCGGGCGGACAAGTAGCTGCCCACCGCCGCTATCAGCGAGCCGAAATGCAGAGGGCCGGTGGGCGAAGGCGCAAAACGGCCGCGGTAGCGCGGGGCTTGCCTGCGCGGGTTATCGGGCGCTGGGCTCTGGGCGCTGGCCAGAAAGGACTCCAGAAATACTTCGTCGTGAGGAGGGCGAAGCTACCGCTTTCTGTTTTCCGGCCAGAGCCCAGTACCCAGCGGCCCCGCTACCGGTATCTATCGTCCCGATCGCCGTATTGCTTCTCGCGACGTTCGCGACGCTCCTGCGCCTCGATGCACAACGTTGCGACGGGCCTGGCTTCGAGCCGCTTGATACCGATCTCTTCGCCGGTTTCGACGCAGTAGCCGTAGCTGCCATCCTCGGTCCGCTTGATTGCTTCCTCGATCTTGCGGATCAGCTTGCGCTCGCGATCGCGCGTGCGCAGTTCGAGGCTGAACTCCGATTCCTGTGTAGCGCGATCGTTCGGATCGGGGAAGTTGGCGGCCTCGTCCTTCATGTGCAGCACGGTGCGATCGACTTCTTCCATCAGATCGCGTTTCCAGTTATTGAGGATCCGCCGGAAGTGTTCGAGCTGTTCCTTGCCCATGTACTGCTCGCCGCGGCGAGCAATGTAGGGCTTGACGTTGCGAGGTCCGGCCAGGAGGTTGCGGCTGGGGGCCTCTGCCTCCGCGTCCTCATCGGCGCTGCTATCGGCTTCAATCTGGGGCTGTGTCACGGATCTTGCTGGAATCGGTTTGATAGGTGGTGCGGGAGCGGGTGTGACCGCTGGCTTCACTTGCGGCTTCGATGGCGGCTTCAATGGCGGCGTCCGGGTTTGAGCCTTGGCCTGAGCCTTTGCCGTACTCTTAGGCGCGTCTGTCGCGGCCGACGCCTTCGGAGGCTTGGCGGGCGCCGCTTTGGCGACCAGCTTCAGCTTGGGCGCCGGGCGCGCCGGGCGCGCCGACGCAGCCGACTTGCCGCGAACCGCTGGCGCCGCCTTCTTCGCGTGCGTTGCTTTCCGGGGAGAATCAGCTTTCCGGGCGACAGTCTTCCTGGCCTTCGTCGCCTTGGAAGACGGTTTCTTTGCGGCCATCTAACGAGCCTCCGAGTCGGTCTTGAGTGAACACTCCGGGCAGTCGATCCCCGAAGAGGGGCGCGATTATACAGACGGCGATCTGGGCGTACAGCGCTCAGAAATCTGCGCGGGACGACCGGGATTTGATGCAGGAAAAGCCCGACTGAATCCGCCCGAACCTACATCCACACGCCGGCGGGTTTCACATACACTACGGCGCGATTTCTTCAGTCATTGGCCTCACATCCTCCCGTCACTTCATCTACTGCACGTAGGCGCGATGCGACTCAACAAGATCAAACTGGCCGGGTTCAAATCCTTCGTGGACCCGACCGCCGTCAATTTTCCGAGCAATCTGATCGGCGTCGTCGGACCGAACGGTTGCGGCAAGTCCAACATCATCGACGCCGTGCGCTGGGTCATGGGCGAAATCTCGGCGAAGCACCTGCGCGGCGATTCGATGGCCGACGTCGTATTCAACGGCTCCAGTTCGCGCAAGCCGGTCGGCACAGCGTCGGTCGAGCTCGTGTTCGACAACTCCGATGGCCAGCTTGCCGGCCAGTATGCGGGTTATGCCGAGGTGTCGCTCAAGCGCGTGGTGTCGCGCGACGGAACCTCCGCGTATTTTCTCAACGGTGCGCGCTGCCGCCGCAAGGACATTACACAACTATTTCTCGGAACCGGGCTCGGTTCGCGCAGCTACGCAATCATCGAGCAGGGGATGATTTCGCGCATCATCGAAGCGCGACCCGAGGAGTTGCGCGGCTTCATCGAGGAAGCGGCCGGGATCTCCAGATACAAGGAGCGACGCCGCGAGACGGAAAGCCGTATTTCGCACACCAAGGAAAATCTCGAACGTCTCAACGACGTGCGCGAAGAAGTCGACAAACAGCTGCGACATTTGCAGCGTCAGGCGGCGACCGCGCGGCGGTATCAGACGCTGAAGCAGGACGAGCGCAAGCTGACCGCGGAGCTGCTCGCGCTGCGGCTGCGAGTGATCGAGCAGGATTCCCAGTCCAAGGAAGGCGTCCTGCGCGAGCGCGACACGGCGATGCAGGCGCTGATCGCGGATCTGCGCTCGATCGAAGCCTCGATCGAATCGGCGCGGGAAGACTTCACGGAGAAGTCGGAGGCGCTGAACGCAGTCCAGGGCAGGTACTATCAGATCGGCGCCGAGATCTCGCGCACCGAGCAGTCGATCCAGCACGGTCGCGAACTGCGTCAACGTCAGAAGCAGGATCTGGAACAGGTGGAGCAGGGTGCGAGCGAAGCAAGCCTGCATCTGACGCGCGATCAGTCGCAGATCGACGAGTTGCGCCGCGACCTTGCGCAGTTGGAGCCCGGCCTCAATGCAGCCCGTGAACGCGAACGCACTTCGGCCGCCGCGCTTGCGGGCGTCGAAGAAGCGATGCACGAGTGGCAGGAGCGCTGGGAAGAATTCAACAGGGATTCGCGCGCCGCCAGCGAGAAGACGCAGGTTGAACGCGCACGCATAGAGCAGCTTGAACATCAGCTGGCGAGGCTCGCCGCGCAACGCGAGCGTCTTGCGGCGGAGCTTGCCTCTCTGAGCACCGCTGAGACCGAGGAGCGCATCGCGGCTCTGCAAGGCGACCACGATGACGCGGCCGCACAGGGTGAGAACGCCGCTCGGCAATTGCGGGATGTAGCCGACGAACTGCAGCGGCTGCGCGAGCGCGAACGTGAACTGGTCGGCGCGGACGATCGCAGCCGACAACAACTTCAGGAAGGTCAGGGCCGCTTGATGTCCCTGCAGGCGCTGCAGCAGGCGGCGCTCGGACTGGCGCAGGGCAAAGTCACCGAATGGCTCGCCGACCACACGCTCAGTCAGCGGCCGCGCCTCGCACAGGAACTACGGGTGGAGTCGGGTTGGGAGCGAGCCGTCGAAACGGTGCTCGGTTCCTATCTCGAAGCGGTGTCGGTGGACACGATCGATTCGATCGCCGGCCAGCTCGATTCGTTACAGGTGGGCGCCGTGTCGTTCTTCTCGGCGGGCGGCGCGAGCACGCAGAGCGTGGACGCAGGGCGCCTGCTCGCACGCGTACAGGGTCCGTCCGCGATCTCGGCGCTGCTGACCGGCATCATCGCGGTTGAGACGCTGCCGGAAGCGCTCGAAGCGCGCCGCACGTTGCTGAGCGGCGAATCGGTGATCACGCGCGACGGTGTGTGGATCGGTCGCGATTGGTTGCGCGTCAGCCGCGACAAGGATGTGCATGCCGGCGTCATCGGCCGTGAGCAGGAAATGCGTTCGCTGCGTGATTCGGTAGGCGCAACCGAGCGGCGGCGCGAGTCCATCCAGATGGATCTGTCCGATGCGCGAGCAAAGCTGGCCGACCATGAGCAACGGCGCGACGCTCTGCAGGCCGAGGTGAATCGGCTGCATCGCGCGTATAGCGAGCTGAATGCGCAAATGACCTCGCTGCGCACCAAGGTCGAACAAACCGCCGAGCGTGTACAGCGCATCAGCGCTGAGACGGAGGATCTGGATCGCGATCATGAAAGCCGGGCGACGGCGCTGGCCGAAGCTCGCGCTCGCTTGCAGGAAGGTATGGACGCGATGGCGGAGTTCGAAACCGCGCGGGCGGAACTGGAGCACGAGCGCGAAGAACTGCGCGAGAGCCTCAGCGACAGGCGTTCGCAGGCGCAAAGCGATCGTGACGGTGCACAGGAAGTCGCCATCAAGGTCGAATCGAGGCGCTCGGCGCTCGCCTCGATTTCGGCGGGTCTCGACCGACTGCGCCATCAGCTCGAGCAATTGCAGCAGCGGCGCGATGAATTGACGCGACAGTTGGCCGATGGCGAGGCGCCCTTGGAGGCGTTCGCCGTCACGCTGGCGGCGGCTCTTGAACAACGCGTGCAGGTCGAACAGGAACTCACCGCCGCTCGCGAGGCGCTCGAAGGCGCGGAATCGCAAATGCGGATTCTCGATCAGCGGCGAGTCGATTGCGAAGCCGCGGTCGATGAAGCGCGTGCGGGCCTGGAGGACGTGCGCATGGCTGCGCAGGAACTGAAAGTACGCCGCGAGACGTTGCTGGAACAATTCCAATCGACGCAGTTCGATCTTGCGGCGGTGTATCAGGAGATGCCGGCGGAAGCCGATTTGCCCGCCTGGGAGCTGAGTCTCACCGACCTGTCGCAGAAGATCGAGCGGCTCGGGCAGGTGAATCTCGCTGCGATCGACGAATTCAAGGAACAATCCGAGCGCAAGGAGTATCTCGATCGGCAGTTCAAGGACCTCACCGACGCACTTGAAACGCTCGAAGCCGCGATCCGCAAAATCGATCGCGAAACGCGCGCCCGCTTTCAGGACACGTTCGATCGCGTGAACGCCGGACTGAAAGACCGCTTTCCGCGTCTGTTCGGCGGCGGCCACGCATACCTGGAACTCGGGGGCGAAGACATACTCAACGCAGGCGTATCGATCATGGCGCGCCCGCCGGGCAAGCGAAACAGCACGATCAATCAGCTCTCGGGCGGCGAGAAGGCCTTGACGGCCGTGGCGCTCGTGTTTTCGATTTTCGAACTGAACCCGGCCCCGTTCTGTCTGCTGGACGAAGTCGACGCGCCGCTCGACGACAACAACGTCGGTCGCTTCTGCGATACGGTGAAAGAGATGTCGAGCCGTGTGCAGTTCATTTTCATCACACACAACAAAACGACCATGGAATTGGCCTCACAGCTCATCGGCGTCACGATGAACGAACCGGGCGTGTCCAGGCTCGTCGCCGTCGACGTCGATGAAGCGGTGCGTATGGCGGCGATGTGAGGCAGATGGCTACAGGCTACAGGCGACAGTGGCGGAGGCCGATCATGCTGGTCCCTTCCTCTGGCTGTAGCCTGTAGCCCGTTGCCTGTCGCCGCCAATGGTCATGAACGAACTGCGCTGGATACTGATCGGCTTCGGAATTGTCCTGCTCGCAGGCATTTATCTGTGGGGACGCCGCGGCCAGCGGACAGTTGCATCGGACGACGTCATGGTGCGTGCGCGCCCCGAACCAGCATTGCACGGGCGCCTACCCATGGATTCGGGGGACACATCGTTGGATTCTTCCCAAGCCGGACATGCATCGCTCGATCACTCTATGAGTACGGACGAGCCGCTGATTACGGCGATTCGTCCGACTGGGCATACGCCTGACTCTTCGATAGCGGGAAGCGAACCGGCCGGGCAGCGCGGCAAGCCGTCGTTCCAGGACACCTGGCGCGGTCGAGTCGAACCGACATTCGCAGCGGACTCCGCGCCCACGGAAGAACTGCCGATTCGCCCCGATGCGCCGACGGCGCCGACTTTATCCTCGAGCGAATCACCGCAACCGCGTCGGAGCGAACGCCGCAAGATTCTGTCGCTGCGGCTGGCCGCGTCGCCGCAGCGCCTGGACGGGGCGAAACTGCTCGAAGTGTTGCAAGCCGAGTCGTTACAGCACGGCAAGTACGATGTGTTTCACCGCCTGCATGAAGACGGCGTGAGCATCTTCAGCATCGCAAGCATGGTCGAGCCTGGCGCGTTCGACGTCGCAAAAATGCCGGAGACGCAGTATCCGGGAATCACGCTGTTTGCTCAGTTGCCGGGGCCCGTACCAGGAATGCATGCGCTCAACGAACTCATCGCCTGCGCGCGCAAGCTGCAGCAATCGATCGGCGGCACGCTCCAGGACGATCGTGGTGTGCCCTTGACGGTGCACCGCATTGAACGTCTGCGGCAGGAAGTCAGAGAATTTGAACGTCCGCCCGGGGCTGTGAACGCGCGCGGCGCATCGCCTTCCCTGAGTTCCTGAGGTCGTACTCGCGGGTATGTCGAACAAGGCGGCAGTCAGAGCGCGCGCGCTGCGCAAGCAACTCAATCATCACAACTATCGTTACCATGTTCTCGACGATCCCGAAGTGTCGGACGCCGAGTACGATCGACTGCTGCACGAGCTGAGGGCGCTCGAAGAACAATTCCCGGAGCTTGTCACCGCCGACTCGCCGACCCAACGGGTCGGCGCCGCGCCCGTCAGCGAACTCGACGAAGTCGTGCATGCGAAGCCGATGCTATCGCTCGACAACGCGTTCAGCGATGAGGATCTGATCGGTTTCGACCGCCGCGTCCGCGAGCGGCTCGAGAACGTCGAGCAGGTCGAGTACGCAGCCGAACCCAAGCTCGATGGCCTGGCGGTGAGCTTCAGGTACGAATCCGGACGCCTCGTCCAGGCCGCAACGCGCGGCGACGGACTGCGCGGCGAGGATGTGACGCACAACGTTCGCACCATCAAGGCCGTGCCGATCGAGCTGCGGGGTAAAGCGCCGGCGCTGCTGGAAGTGCGCGGCGAAGTCTTCATGCGAATCGCCGGCTTCAAGGCGATGAATCAGCGCGCGCTCGAGCGAGGCGAGAAAGTCTTCGTGAATCCTCGCAATGCGGCGGCCGGGGCCCTTCGGCAGCTGGATCCGAGGTTGGCGGCCAATCGTCCGTTCGATGTGTTCTTCTATGGCGTAGGTGCAACGCAAGGTTGGAAAACGCCCTCGCGTCACACCGAATCGCTTGAGCAGTTTCGCGAATGGGGGCTCAAAGTCTCACCGCTGATGAAAGTCGTGCAGGGCATCGACGGCTGTCTTGCTTACTACCGTGAGATCGGTGAACGTCGGGCGAGCCTGCCGTACGAGATCGACGGCGTCGTCTACAAGGTGAATCGTTATGCACAGCAACGCGAACTGGGCTTCGTCGCCCGCGCTCCGCGTTGGGCGATCGCGCACAAATTTCCCGCGCACGAAGAGAACACGGTAGTCCGCGACGTGGAGTTCCAGGTCGGCCGCACCGGCGCACTGACGCCCGTGGCGCGGCTTGAACCGATTTTTGTGGGCGGCGTCACGGTCAGCAACGCCACCTTGCACAACATGGACGAGGTGCGTCGCAAGGATGTGCGCGTCGGCGACACGGTCGTGGTGCGGCGCGCCGGCGACGTTATTCCCGAAGTAGTGAAGGTGATCGTCGAGCGCCGGCCGAAAGGGGCGCGCATCGTCGAGCTTCCCGCCAAGTGTCCGGTGTGCGGCTCAGACGTCGAGCGTGAAGAGGGTGAAGCCGTCGCGCGGTGCACCGGTGGTTTGTTCTGCGGCGCGCAGCTCAAGGAGTCGCTGCGACATTTTGCCGGCCGCCGCGCCATGGACATCGACGGGCTTGGCAGCAAGATCATCGATCAGCTGGTCGAAGCACATCTGGTGCGCAGTCCCGCGGATCTGTATCGACTGTCCGCCGCCGAGTTGACCAATCTGGAGCGGATGGGTGAGAAATCCGCCGCGAAGCTCGTCGATGCATTGAATCACAGCAAGGCGACCACTCTGGAGCGGTTTCTTTACGCGCTCGGGATTCGGGATGTAGGCGAAGCGACTGCGACAGCCCTTGCGGCTCATTTCGGCAACCTGGATTCGCTGCAGGATGCGAGCGAAGAACAGATCCAGGACGTGGCCGATGTCGGTCCTGTGGTCGCTGCGCACGTCCATACGTTCTTCAGGCAGCCGCACAATCGCGATGTGATTCAGGCGCTGCGCGAACGGGGCGTGCACTGGCCGGTGCGAAAGGGCAAATCCGGCGCTGCCGAAGGCGCACTCAGCGGTCAGAGCTTCGTGATCACCGGCACACTCGACAGTATGAGCCGCGATGAAGCGAGCGATCGCATCAAGGCGCTCGGCGGCAAGGTGTCGGGCAGCGTGTCCAGAAAGACCTCCTACGTCGTGGTCGGCGCTGAGGCCGGATCGAAGTTGAAGAAGGCCGAGGAGTTGGGGGTCAAGACGCTGGATGAAGCGGACTTCCTTGATCTGCTCCGGACAGATCAAGGAGCGACTACCGACTAGCGATGAGCGACGAGGGATTTTCTTCTTCCGTCTCGTCGCTCGTCGCTGATCGCTCAGATCTTCTTCTCCACCTTCGCATTCTTCCGCAGACCGTCCAGGTAGGTCTGCAGCTTCTTGCGCTGGACGAGCACTTTCACTCGATCCTTCACTTCCTCGAACGGCGGCGGCGCCGACGCGCGCGACTCCTCGAGTTTGATGACGTGCCAGCCGAACTGGCTCTGCACGGGCTGTTCGGTGAGCTGCCCGGGTTGCATCGCGGCTACCGCTTCGGCGAACGGCTTGACCATGGTGTCGAGGGTGAACCAGCCGAGGTCGCCGCCGCTCTTGCTGGAAGAATCCTTCGATTTCTGTTCGGCAAGCTTCGCGAAATCGGCGCCGCCCTTCAGATCCTTCGTGATCGTATCCGCCACGGCCTTGTCGTCGACCAGGATGTGGCGCGCGTGATATTCGCGCGGCATGGCGGCGACCTGCGCGTCGTACTCAGGCTTGAGTTCCGCGTCGGTGACCGGATTGGCTTCGAGGTATTTCTGCAGGCTTGCATCGACGATGACATTCAGACGCGCGAGCTCGAGCTGATCCTCGACCTTCTGGTCTTTCAGCACGCCGTCCTTTTCCGCGGCTTCGGCGGCA
This sequence comes from Steroidobacter sp., assembly GCA_050738395.1. Classification (GTDB taxonomy): domain Bacteria; phylum Pseudomonadota; class Gammaproteobacteria; order Steroidobacterales; family Steroidobacteraceae; genus Steroidobacter. Next base: position 3,389 of record JBOHZJ010000217.1, on the reverse strand, counting down.
AGGCGCATGCCGATGAATTGATCGAGCAGTTCGGATTTCTGCTCTTCGGCGACTTCGCGGCCGGATTGGCGGCTGACATTCGCCACGTAAAGGTCGAACTCGGACTTGCTGATCGGCTTGCCATTGACTGTGGCGACGCGTTCAGTGGATTCGGCCGCATCCGGAGCGCCCGCCTTGCCGCAGGCGACAAGCAGCATTAGCGGCGCGAGCAGGGCGAGGATGGAGTGACGATGCTTCATGGGGGTCCTCAGGGTTGAGCACGGGTTGTCAGAATTGGATCGGGAACAAAGTCTCGGGAGTCGCGAATGCATCACTAGGTCGCTTCCTCGGGCGTCAGCGCAGTGACGCCGAGCGCGTGAATATCGCTCTGCATCAGGCTTCCAAGGCAGCGGTACACGAGCTGATGTCTTTGTACGGAGCGCAGGCCGCGGAAGTCCTCAGAGACTACACGCACCCGAAAATGCCCTCTGCCGTCGCGCGCTCCGGCATGACCGACGTGACGGTGGCTGTCGTCAATGACTTCCACCTGAGCGGCGCGCAGCGCCTCCGTCAGACGCGCGCGAATCTGCTCGCTCCGATCCGCGTTGAGAGAACTAGCTGACACGATCCGACGACTCGGCCGAGTCTGCAGGCGCTTTCGACGCAAGCCACATTCCCTGAAGCAGAGCGAACGCCAGGGTTAGGCCAAGTACGCCATACAGTTTGAATGTGACCCACATGTCGGTATCAAAGTTGCGTGCGATGAAGAGGTTTAGCGCACCGACGAATGTGAAGAACACGATCCACATCCAGCTCAGCTTCAGCCACGAGGGGCGCTCGAGCGTGAAATTTCCGCTGAGCATCCGCTGGATCACCGGCTGATCGCCAATGTAATGGCTCAGCAGGAATCCGGCGGCGAACAGCCAGTTCACGATGGTGACCTTCCATTTGATGAAGGCCTCGTCATGTATCCACAACGTGAGTCCGCCGAACACGAGCACCAGTCCGCCCGAGATCAGCGCCATCGTGCTCACTTTACGATGCCGCACCCACTGAATCGCCGTCTGTGCGATCACCGCAATGATGATGACGCCGGTCGCGACATAAATATCCGTCAGCTTGTAGGCGACGAAGAATGCAATGACCGGAAAGAAGTCGAATAAGAGTTGCATCAGGTAGGCGGTGCTGGGGGGCGCGGAGGGGCGGCTATCATACCCATACCGGTCGGGCTGACGGTTGACAGTTGGCGGTTGACCGTCAGAACGGAGTTATCCGGCTGTCAAACGGTCAACCGTCAACTCACAACCTTTCCTGCATGACCAGCCGCTTCATCGAAATTCATCCAAGAAATCCGCAGCCCCGTCTGATCCAGCAGGCTGTGGAGATCATTCGCGAAGGCGGCGTGGTCGTCTACCCGACGGACTCCTGCTACGCGCTCGGATGTCACGTCGGGGACAAAGGCGCAATGGAGCGCATATCGCGAATCCGGCAGACGGACAAGCACCATCATTTCACGCTGGTGTGCAGCGATCTGTCGGAGATCGCCCGGTACGCGCGGATCAGCAATCAGCAGTACCGCACCCTGAAGGCTTTCACGCCCGGCCCGTACACCTTCATCCTGCAGGCGACGCGCGAGACGCCGAAGCGCCTCCAGAATCCCAAACGTCGCACGATCGGAATTCGTGTACCGGACCATCCCGTGCCCCGGGCGATCCTGTCGACGCTTGCTGAACCGCTTATGAGTTCGACGCTACTGTTGCCCGGCGACGAACAGCCGCTCACGGACGCACGCGAAATTCAGGAGCGGCTGCTGCACGTCGTCGACGCGGTGATCGACGGCGGCAACTGCGGCCTCGAGCCCACCAGCGTGATCGACCTCGAAGGCCCCGCACCTGTGATCGCACGGCGTGGCAAGGGTGATGTCACCGCGTTCGAATAGCGGCCCACCGCGGGCCATCGTGACAAGATCCAGCCTCAAGCTGCGTATAATGCGCCGCCGCTGAAGATGCCTGCTTTCTTCATTTAAAAAGTCTGTCTAAGGCATTGAATCGACAGTGCAGGAGCTGCAAGAGCCAAGGCGCGCTCGCAAGCTTGTGCAGAGCTTCCCCTAAGGCTTGATAAAAAGGTTTTACAGGCATTGAGCGCGATCAACGTCACCAACCGACGCGTCCTTTCCGGTATGCGCCCCACGGGCGCGCTGCATCTCGGCAACTACCATGGAGCGCTCAAGAACTGGACAGAGCTGCAGTATCAGTACGAGTGCTATTTCTTCGTTGCCGACATCCACGCGCTGACGACCGGCCACGAGGATACCTCGAAGCTCGAAAGCTACGTCTGGGACATGGTCATTGACTGGCTCGCGGCCGGTCTGAATCCAGCAAGCGCGACCATGTTCATTCAGTCGCGCGTCCCGGAGCACTCCGAACTGCATCTGCTCTTGTCGATGATCACGCCGCTTGGCTGGCTCGAACGCGTGCCGACGTACAAGGATCAACAGGAGCAACTGAAGGATAAGGATCTCGCAACCTTTGGATTTCTGGGCTATCCGCTGCTGCAGAGTGCAGACATCCTGCTGTACAAGGCCGCGTACATCCCGGTGGGCGAAGATCAGGTTGCGCACGTCGAGATCACCCGCGAAGTCGCGCGTCGTTTCAACCATGTGTACGGCCGCGAGCCGGATTTCGAGATCAAGGTCGAAAAGGCCATGAAGAGTCTCGGCAGTCGTAATGGCGCGCGTTACAAGGAGTTGCGCCGACTCTTTCAGGAACAGGGCGATGCAGGCGCCGTTGATCTGGCGCGAGCGATGCTCGAAGGCAATGCGCGCCTGACGCTCGCCGATCGCGAACGCCTGCTCGGCTATCTTGAAGGCACCGGCCGCAGCATTCTGGTCGAGCCGGATGTGCTGCTGACGGCGACGCCCAAGGTGCCGGGCGTGGACGGCCGCAAGATGTCCAAGTCTTACGGCAATACGATCGGTCTCAGGGAAGATCCGGATTCCGTTGCAAGGAAGCTCAAGACGATGCAGACGGATCCGGCGCGCGTCCGTCGCACCGACCCGGGCGATCCCGAGAAATGTCCGGTCTGGGAGCTTCACAAGATCTATTCGGACGCCGACACTCAGGCCTGGGTGCAGCAGGGCTGCCGCTCCGCCGGCATCGGATGTCTCGACTGCAAGAAGCGTCTCGCGGACGCAGTGGTCGCTGAGATCACGACGATTCGGGCGCGCGCGCAGGAATTCGAAGAGAACCGGGATCTGGTCCGCGGCATCATTGCGGAAGGCTGCGAAAGAGCCCGCGATGTCGCCCGTCAGACGCTCGAAGAAGTCCATCAGGCGATGGGGATGAATTACAGGTGAGGAAGAATAGCGGTTGGCGGTTAGCGGTTGGCGGTTAGTCAGAGCAGAGCTGGTC
>JBOHZJ010000216.1:0-1771 GCA_050738395.1 Steroidobacter sp. | reverse complement strand
GAAAAGGATATGCCTTCGGTGTACTACATCGCACCGCCGGATCCGAAGTGGTCGAAAGCAGAGCAGCGGGACTACGTGCCGGGCAAGGCGGACTTGCTGTTTACGTCCATTCACGAGGTCTGGCCCGGCCACTTCCTGCAATTCCTGCACTCGAATCGTTCATCGTGGCGCTTCGGCCAGTTGTTCGTCGGCTATGCGTTCGCCGAAGGTTGGGCGCATTACACGGAGGAGCTGGTGATCGAAGAAGGGATCGCGAACGACGCGCCCGAGTTACAGGTCGGTCAGTTGTTGAATGCGCTGTTGCGCAACGTGCGTTATCTCTGCGCCGTGGGGCTGCACACCCAGGGCATGAAGGTGACGCAGTGCGAGCAGATGTTCAAGGAAAAGGCCTACCAGGACGCGGGCAACGCACGGCAACAAGCCGCGCGCGGCACATATGACCCCGCCTACCTCAACTACACGATGGGCAAGCTCATGATCCGGAAACTCCGCGCTGACTGGAGCGCTTCGCGCGGCGGCGAGACGGCATGGAAGCAATTCAACGACGAATTTCTGTCATACGGCGGCCCGCCAGTCCCACTGGTGAGGGCGCGGATGATGAATGCCGGGGACGGTGAGTTGTTCTGAAGAAAGCGTCGGGATTACCGGGATTACGAGACCACGGAACCACGGATTACAGGACTACAGGATTAAGGGGCGGACGCAGTTCGACATGCACACTCGATCCATTCCGGACATCCTTCAATCCTGTAAACCCCGTCAAAGTATCGGTCTCCATCTCCTACGCCGTCCGGATCTGCTTTTTCGCAGTCTCGGCGCGCAGGTGCGGTTCCGCCGCGCGGTGCGCCGCGCGTAATCTGGCGACGAGCGTTTTCGCTACGTCGATCGGACGTTTGGCGCGTGCATGCGTTTCGAGTTCCGTCGCGAGGTCGGCTACTGCGCCTGCACCCACGGAACGACTGCTGGACCTCAGGCTGTGCGCACATCGACCGAGTGTTGCATGATCCTGCTGCGCAATCGCGTTCGCCATAGCATCGAGCTGCGCCGGCGTGTCGCGCACGTAGGTCTCGAGAACCTCCGCAATGTCGCCGTCGAACAGATCGCGCAGTTGAGCGAGCGTCGCCGCGTCGAGTACGCCGACGGTTGCGGCGGCAGAGCGTTCACTCGGTTGCTCGCACACTGAAATCGGCGTCAGCCAGCGCATGAGCGCCACGCCAACATCGTCGCCCTTAACCGGCTTGCTGACATAGTCGTCCATTCCCGCATCGAGGCACCGTTCGCGATCGCCCTGCATCGCATTCGCGGTCATCGCGATGATCGGCGTACGGGTGCGACCGGCTGCATGCTCGAACTCGCGAATGCCGCGCGTAGCCTGATACCCGTCCATGACTGGCATCTGGCAATCCATGAGCACCAGATCGTATGGCTGCGTGCGCACCCGCTCCAGGCTCTGCAGGCCGTCGGACGCAATCTGCGGCGTGATTCCGAACGTCGCGAGCAGGCGAGTCGCCACTTGCTGATTGACGATGTTGTCCTCGACCAGCAGCACGCGGGCGTCGAACTTCGGGCGCGCCAGGCGGGCGGAGGGAACGATTCGTTCCCAGCTCGATGACAATCCAGTCGCCATGGCGATGGCGCCGTGGATCTGCGCGCGTCGCAACGGCTTGTTGAGCCATGCGGCGACGCCAAGCGTGTCCGCACCCGGTGCACGGTCGCCAAGCGAGCTCAGCACCAGACAGTGAGTGCGCGCGATTCGCGGGTCGGCGCGCAT
>JBOHZJ010000215.1:0-15195 GCA_050738395.1 Steroidobacter sp. | reverse complement strand
TTCGGGATTCGGGATTCGGGATTCGGCACGGAGCGTTCGATCTCTGTATCGGACGCGTCAAACACTTCTCGCAATTCCCGATTCCCGATTCCCGAGTCCTGCTCTTATGCGATCAGGTTGTCCCGCTGGCGAAGTGGCTTGCCGTTGCCGCGTTCCTCCAGATCGTGCTCCAGCAGCCGCGATTCGATCTTGCGGCCTTCGGCGAAATAGTAAATGAGATAGGCCGCGCCGACGCCGAGCGGAATCAGACCCCCTATCAACGGGATATCGTCGTCGTTCATCAGCATCATGCCGATGACTAGCGCGAGACCAATGAAGAACCAGACGAGACCCGGCAACAACGAAGTGCGGCGGCGGCGCGGGCTGCTCCCATCGATCAGCTCCATCGGCAACGGCGGAATATCCATGCCGCGTTCGATCGCCGCCATGCGCTCGGCGTGATGCAATTCCATGAGGCGGCGACGCTTGCGGTAGTTCAGAACGATCCAGACGATCGGAATCGACAATGGCATGCCGACTCCAAAGATGATGCCGAATAACGGAATGATTTCCCCGACCATAACGCGCGCCTCGTGTGTGCGGTGATTGTGTACGACTGCAGCTTCAGACGCAGCGCCTCTCTGCAGGGTTGCAGTCGTGCGACACGGGCGACCGGTGAACCGCACCACTCAGCCGGTCGACGGCGGCTGGGCCGGCACTAAGAAACCGGCGGCCTTGTTAGAGTTTTGCCGCGTAACGACGCCCCGCAACCTTTTAAGAACCTACGACGTCCCAAATGGCAATGACGCCTACGCCCGCCTCCCAGGCAGACGCCGACATCCTCGAGCGTTTGCAGGCCCGGCAGTTTCAGGAGGCGTTTGCATTGGTGGTCCCGCGTTATCGGGATAAGGTTTTTCGGTTGACATTCAGTATGTTACGCAATCACGCCATGGCCGAAGACACCACTCAGGACGTACTCCTGAGGATCTGGCGCGCCTTGCCCGGATTTGCGGGCCAATCTGCGCTCTCGACCTGGATCTTTGCGATCTCCAAGAACGCCTGCCTGTCCGAATTGCGCAAACGTCGGCCGCAGGTGTCGCTCGATCTGAATGACGATGAGTATCATCCGGAAATCGCTGCGCTGGCGGCGCCCGAAGCGGATGATTCGGCTACGGTCAGCGTCGGTCAGCTCCTGGATCAATTGCCGGAACGTTATCGCCAGGCTGTCGTTCTTTTTTATATGGAAGACAAGTCATACGAACAGACCGCCGCGATCCTGGGGTTGCCGCTCGGCACGGTGAAGGCGCTGCTGCACAGGGCGCGCAAACGGCTGATCGAACTGACGCGCGAAGCTGCCGAGGCCGCTTAAGGTATGACGCCCGAGCAGGAACATACGTTTCTCTGGAACGATCGGCTGCAGGACTGGCTCGACGCCGACATCGATCCTGCAGATGGTGCGTCGTTCGAATCACATCTCGCGGATTGCGATCTGTGTCAGCAACGGCTCGCCGAGTTTGAACAACTCGACCGGTCATTGCGCAGCGCCGCGCCGCCGATCGCGCTTGACGAATCTTTCGATCGTCGCCTGTTCGCGCAGATCGAAACAATCGATGACGCGCAGCGCGCCGCAGCTCGCCAGCGTGTCGAACAGGAATTGCACGAGAACCTCCGGGCGTTGTCGCGCAGTTGGCGGCGCACGCTCGCGTTCGTCGTTCCGGGCGTGGTCGCTGGAATCGCGCTTGCGTTTGCGCTGGCGGGCTTCATTTCGACAGAAGTTACGCATGAAATCGTCGCCGGCGCGGACTCGCTCGCGGGTAGTTCAGACATGGTCAACGTCGTGCTGACGACGCTGCTTGGCGCTACAATCGGCGCCGGCGTCGCCCGATGGCTGGCGTTGGTCGCGGAATGAGCTGACGCACCGTCCATAAATGAGTTGCACCACTTTCCGTCGGCCCAGGACTAATGAACCCTTCGACAGGGCTCAGGCGAACGGAAAAGAAGCGGCTTTGCGGATCCCGTCTGTTCTGCGTTCGCCCTGAGTTTTTCGAAGGAATCTTCCAGGCGAGAAACAGCGGATCAAGAACGTTTCGACCATTCGGCATCGTCGCGCCACAGCCTTTGAGCCTGACTGCCTGCCGGACCCATCTGAAGTAGAATGCCGCGCGACCGGCGCCGCCGGCTTTGTCACTCACCACCAATAACAAGCATGAGCGTCAGCTCGATCTCCGGGGACCGCGCCAAATCTGAGCACGGTGCGCAACGCACGCTCGTCATCACGGCGCTCGGTGTGGTCTTCGGCGACATCGGTACGAGTCCTCTGTACGCGCTGCGCGAGTGCTTCAATCCTGAATACGGCATTGCGGTCACGGAATCGAACGTGCTCGGCCTGTTGTCGCTGATTCTCTGGTCGCTGCTGCTGGTCATCTCGGTGAAGTACGTCGGCATCGTGCTGCGGGCGGACAACCGCGGCGAAGGCGGCGTTCTCGTACTGAGTACGTTGCTCTCGGGCGCCAGTCGCGATTGGCGGTTGTGGGCGCCGGTGACAGGTGTGGGTCTGTTCGGCGCGGCGCTCTTCTTCGGCGATGGGTTCATCACCCCCGCCATGTCGGTGTTGAGCGCAATGGAAGGCCTGACTATCGCCACGCCGCGCCTCGAGCGCTTTGTATTGCCAGGCGCCGTGCTGATTCTTACGGGGTTGTTCTTCGCGCAGCGCCGCGGGACCGGCGCCATGGGCCGCCTGTTCGGCCCAATCACGCTCGTGTGGTTCATCACGCTCGCCGCGCTCGGCATCCGCTCGCTGGCGACTTCGCCCGGCGTTCTGCTCGCGATCAATCCCCTGCACGCGGTGCAGTTCTTTGCTGACAACGGCGTCGCGGGCTTCGTGATTCTGGCGTCCGTGTTTCTTGCGGTGACTGGCGGCGAGGCGCTTTATGCAGACATGGGGCACTTCGGACGGCCGCCGATACGCCGCGGCTGGTTCATGGTCGTCCTGCCAGCGCTGATGCTGAACTATTTCGGACAGGGGGCGTTGCTGCTGCAAAACCCGCAGGCGATTACCAATCCGTTCTACCTGCTTGCGCCGGCGTGGTCGCTGCCGGCGCTGATTCTGCTGGCCGCCGCCGCCACGGTGATCGCATCGCAGGCCGTCATCTCGGGTGTGTTCTCTGTTGCGCGGCAAGCGCTCAATCTCGGCTATCTGCCGCGGCTGCGCATCGTTCATTCGTCCGTCGATGAGATCGGACAGATCTACGTCCCTTCCGTCAACTGGCTGCTATTCGCCGGCACGATGATCGTCGTTCTCACGTTTCGATCCTCTTCGGCGCTCGCCGGCGCCTATGGAATCGCGATCTCCAGCGCGATGCTGATCGACGGGATCATGGTCATGATGCTGCTGCACATCCGCAAGGCGCCGCACTATCGCGCGCTCGGTGCGGTGCTCGCGTTGCTGGTGCTGCTTGATCTCGCGTTCTTCTTCTCCAACATGCTCAAATTCAATGACGGCGGCTGGCTCCCGATCGGCGCCGCAATTATCGTGTACGTACTGATGAGCACCTGGCAGGAAGGACGGCGTGCACTCAACTGGCAGATCGCGAAGGAACAGATGCCGGTGCGCGATTTTCAGGCGCTGATCGAAAAGGATGCGCCGCATCGCGTTGACGGCACGGCGGTGTATCTCGCGAGCGAAGCGGGCGGCATTCCTCGCGCCTTGCTAAACAACCTGCGCTTCAATCGGGTGCTGCACGAACGCACTGTGTTGCTGACTTTCGTACGCCCGGAAATTCCGTTCGTGCAACCGTCCGACCGCATTGAAGTGCAGAACCTCGGCCCCGGTCTGTGCCGCATCATCGCGCGCTACGGCTTCATGGAGACGCCGAACGTGGTCGCTGCGCTGCGGGGCGCCGAAGAAAAAGGCGTCGCGTATGAGCCGGATCAAACCGTGTACTTCGTCGGTCGCGAGAATCCTGTCTTCGCGGCCGGCTCAGGCATGCCGCTGTGGCGCAAACGTCTGTTCGCGGTGATGGGCCGCAACAGCCAGCTCGCCGCTATCCACTACGGCGTACCAAGTCATCGGATGCTCGAGGTGAGCAGCCAGGTGAGGCTGTAGAGGGCTGCTGGGTACTGGCCGCTGGGCGCTGGCCAGAAAAAAGAAGTGAGTCCTGGGTTTGCCTCTGACCAGAGCCCAGAGCCCGACGCGCCGCGTCTCTAGCCCTTCTTGAGTCTCTGCCGGATATCGATCGTCATCACGCCCGTGCTGATCGAATCGAGCGCCTGGCGAACGCGGTCCAGGTCGCGCTCGAGCTTTCGTAAGCGCTCGGACTGATCATCCAGCAGTGCGGTGAGTCTTTCATCGAGTTTGCGCGCGGCGACCGTGACATAACCCAGAACAGCGATCATGAGTGCGAGCGTAATGATGTTGAGGGTGGTGACCCACATTCTGTAATCCCCTTGCGGTTGCTCTACGCCGCGAGAAACCCCTGCCACGCGACGCCTGTTGAGGTTATCGGCGCAGGCGCTGCGTTGCTCACCCTCACACGATGAGTGCGACGCAGCTCACAGTTCTCCAGTTGGAGCCGCGAAGTTGTGAGTTGAGCGTTGTCCAGCGCCCGGCAGAGCGCGCACAGCGATTTCTGCGCGCAACGGACAACTCACAACGCGGCGACGAGCGCCTCGTCAGGCGGCTTCCAGCCGCGGTCCCGGCTCGTGGAAGGCGCTTGCGAGACCGACGAACGCCGGCAGCGCCGAGTGGATGACGTAGGTGGGTACAGCGGCGAGATAGTCGGCGTAGCGTCCCTTATCCTCGAAGCGGTCGCGAAACGGCGAACTGGTGAATAAACCGCCAAGTCCCGGCGCGATGCCGCCGCCGATGTACACGCCGCCAAGCGCGCCTAACGTCAGCACCAGATTGCCCGCCATCGTGCCGAGCAGTGCGCAGAACATGCTCACCGCTTCGAGACAGATCCGGCAGGAGGCCTCTTTCGCGCGACGCGTGACATCTGGTGGGGCGAGCACATCGGGCACGACGCCTTCGAGCGCGCACAGGGCGTCATAGAGATTCACCAGTCCGGGTCCCGACAGCACGCGCTCCGCCGATACGTGTGAAAAGCGCTGGTGCAACTGCGTGAACACCGCCATTTCGCGTTCGTTCATCACCGATAGGGTGACGTGGCCGCCTTCGCCCTGCAGCGGGATCCAGTGCTGACCCGTGGGAATCAGTCCTGACACGCCGAGCCCGGTCCCAGGTCCAATCACTGCAATCGGCATGTCCGGTGCGGCGCGTCCGCCGCCGATCGCCCGCAGTTCGCCCGGCGGCAGATGACGTACCGCCATCGCGAGCGCGGTGAAATCGTTGAGGACGATCAGTCGGCGAAACCCCAGCCGCTGACGCGTCTGCGCGGCGGAGAACTGCCAGACGTGATTCGTCATTCGCACGATGTCGCCGGTGATCGGGCCTGCAATCGCGAACGCCGCCTCCAGCGGACGACGCCCGCCGGCGATGGCGCCGACGGAGTTCAGATAATGTTCGGTTGCGGCGATGAGATCGGGATACGTGGTGCACGCAAGCACTTGCTCGTCGCGAGGTTCGCCGCCTTCGAGGAGCGCAAATCGCGCATTCGTTCCGCCGATATCCGCGATCAGCCGCGGCGCTTCAGGGCGACCAGAAGACATCAACGGGCGTCTCCTTCTGATGCAGGATGGCGCGAACCGGCAACTCGGCAGCCGCGCCGGCTGTTCTTGCACGCTGATAGACCTGCCATTTCGATTCCCCTTCGATATGCAGAATGATGCGACGCGCATCGAGCAGCGCCGCGAGATTCAGACTCATCCGCGCGTGCGGCGCCGCGAGTGCATTCACGGCAATACACGCGGGCGCCGCCGCCGCATCGAGCGCGCGCGACAACGCCAGTGAACCCGGAAATAGCGAGGCGGTATGTCCGTCCTCACCCATGCCCAGTACGACTACGTCGAACGGATGCGGCACCCGGGTCAACGCGCGAGTGGCCCACTCCGCTCCCGCCTCCGGCGTCGCGGCGGGATTCTTCAGTCCGACGAAGTGCGCGGCGCTGGCTGCATCGATGAGCAGCGCCTCGCGCACGAACCGCTCATTGCTGGCCGCCGACGTGGTTTCCACCCAGCGCTCATCCGCCAGCGTGACCCAGACTCTGGACCAATCGACTTTCTCTGTGCGCAGTTGCCCGTAGAGGCGCTTCGGCGTTCGCCCGCCCGATACAACCAGACTCGCCGCCCCACGCTCCGCAATCGCCTCCTGCAGATCGACCTGGATCTCGCCGGACAGCGCATGCGCCAGCGCAGGCGAATCAGGAAAACGGTGTTCGTGATGACGCATGAAGAAGGGACTGGTGACTAATGACTGGTGAATAGTCAGAGGAGCGGATGGAACGGCTCGCAGGGGCCAAGCTTATGCGAACGCACGGCCGGATGCGTCGCCAAAACACGGGTCTCGTTGGCGTCAGATCCGGTTTTCTCGCCATTCACCAGTCACTAGTCACCAGTCAGTCGCCGCTAGAGTTCATTCCTCCAGGCAAATCCGTCCTTGCCAATGAGCGTGCTGGCGGCGGCGGGACCCCAGCTGCCGGCGGTATAGGTCTTCGGGCGTTCGTCGAACTGCCGCCAGGCTTCGTGTATCGGGTCGATCCAGGCCCACGCGGCGTCGAGTTCGTCGCGGCGCATGAACAACGTCAGCACGCCGTTGATGACGTCGGTGAGCAAGCGCTCGTAGGCGTCGAGTTGGCGTGTCTTGAACGCATCGGCAAAATCCAGGCTCAGGTCCACCGGCTTCAACCGCATGCCCTCGCCGGGACTCTTGGCGCGCACCGTCAGATTGATGCTTTCAACAGGCTGCAACTGGATGACGAGGCGGTTCAGCCCCTGCGGGCCTTCCGGCTGCTCGTAAATCGAATGTGGCACATCTTCAAACGTGATGACGATCTCGGATTGCTTCTCCTGCAATCGCTTGCCGGTGCGCAGGTAAAAAGGCACGCCGGCCCAGCGCCACGAATCGATCTGCGCCTTGATTGCGACGAATGTTTCCGTCGTGCTGCCGGCGGGAACATCTTTTTCTTCCAGATAGCCAACGACGGGCTTGCCGCTCGCGGCGCCGGCTTTGTATTGACCGCGCACCGTGTTGTGCAGCACATCGCGCCCGGCGAGAGGTCGTAACGCGCGCAGCACTTTCAGCTTCTCGTCGCGCATGGCATCCGGATCGCCCGTCGCGGGGGGTTCCATCGCAATGATGCACAACAACTGCAACAGGTGGTTCTGCACCATGTCGCGCAGCGCCCCGGTCTGATCGTAAAACTGGGCGCGACGTTCGACGCCCAGGTCTTCCGCGACGGTGATCTGCACATGCTGCACGCGGCCGCGACGCCACAACGGTTCGAACAAGGTGTTGCCGAAGCGCAGCGCCAGCATGTTCTGCACCGTCTCCTTGCCGAGATAGTGATCGATACGAAATATCCGCTGCTCGCTGAAGATAGCGCCGACACGTTCGTTGATGCGCGCCGAGGACTCGCGATCGTGGCCGAGCGGTTTCTCCAGTACGACGCGCGAGTTCGCGCACGCCAGCGCATGTCGCGACAGCCCTTCGCAGATCGGCGCAAACAGGTCTGGCGCCGTCGAGAGGAAAAAGACGCGCACATTGTTTTCGCATCCCTGCAGCGTCGCCGCGAGCACCGCGAAATCTTCGTCCACACGCGCATCGATCTTGAGGTAGCTCACGTGCTGCGCGAACTGCGCCCAGCGCTGCGCCTCGAATTCCTTGCCGAGGTGGGCCTGGCAGCTCGCCTGCACCTGCGACAGGAACTCCTCGCGCGATAGCTCGCCGCGCGCAACGCCAATGACGCGAGAGGCGCCGCTGAGCTGGCCAGCGACCATGCGTCGGTAAAGCGCCGGCAGTAACTTGCGCATGGCCAGATCGCCGGTGCCGCCGAACAGCACCAGATCAAAAGTAGGTAGTGATTGCATGGATGCCCTTTCTTGCACGACGCGTCGCGACGCGCCGTTGGATATGTCCCCCCTTGAGTAAGTTAGCGCTACTGATGACTAGTGACTAGTGACCGGCGACTGGTGAATGGTCAGAAGCGCTGTCGCACGTTTCTTTTCCGCTCTGGCTATTCACCAGTCACTATTCGCAAGTCGCGTCCTCAATCGCGCTTCCTTCCAGTACGCAGATTCGTATTCCGGATCACGGAATGCGTGGACGCACGACGCGACGAACGCGGTTTGCATGATTCAGTGCGACGTGCGGCGCGAGACTCTAGAATCTGACGCCTGTCGCTCACCCGAGGATCTGCTGTTGAACTCCGCGCCGCTACATGAATACATCCGTGCGGTCACGGAGCGAATCCGCGAGCGCAGCTACGAGTCGCGCAGAGCCTATCTGGAACGAATGGACCGGGCGCGAGGCTCCAGTGCGACGCGCACGGAGCTGTCATGCACCAACCTCGCGCATGGATTCGCCGGAATGGATGCGTCTGACAAAGCCGCGTTGCGCGGCGCGCGCTGGCCGAACATCGGCATCGTCTCGGCATATAACGACATGCTGTCGGCGCACCGCCCGCTCGAACATTTCCCTGCGCTGATCAAGCTGGCCGCGCGCGACGCGGGTGCAATCGCGCAGTTCGCGGGCGGCGTGCCCGCCATGTGCGACGGCGTGACCCAGGGCCAGCCGGGAATGGAGTTGTCGCTCTTCAGCCGCGATGTTATCGCGATGGCGACAGGGGTCGCGCTCTCCCACAACATGTTCGATGCAGCGCTGTGCCTGGGCGTCTGCGACAAGATCGTGCCCGGTCTCCTCATGGGTGCGCTTACCTTCGGGCACTTGCCGACGATCTTCGTTCCGGGCGGACCGATGACCTCGGGCGTCCCCAACAAGGAAAAGGCGCGTGTGCGGCAGTTGTTCGCCGAAGGCAAAGTCGGTCGTGACGCGCTGCTGGAATCCGAGGCGCAGAGCTATCACTCGCAGGGCACCTGTACGTTCTATGGCACGGCGAACAGCAACCAGGTGCTGATGGAAACCATGGGATTGCATTTACCGGGCGCCGCATTCGTTACGCCGAACACCCCGTTGCGCGATGCGCTGACCAGCGCGGCGGCGACGCGCGCGGCGCGTATTACAGCGCTCGGCAATGATTATCGACCGCTCGCCCGCATCGTCGACGAACGCTCGATTGTGAATGCGATCGTCGGCCTGCTCGCCACAGGCGGCTCGACGAACCACACGTTGCACCTGGTCGCGATGGCGCGCGCCGCCGGGATCCACGTCAATTGGGACGATTTCGGCGACCTGTCGGAGATTGTGCCGCTGCTCGCCCGCATTTATCCGAACGGCGGCGCCGACGTGAATCACTTCCATGCCGCGGGCGGCGTGGGCTTTCTGATTCGCGAGCTGATGAATTCCGGGTTGCTCCACGCGGATACGACGACCGTGATGGGCGGCGGACTCGATGCGTACACGCACGAGCCGTGGTTGTCGCCGCAGGGCCTGGCGTGGCGGCCAGCGCCCGATGTGAGCGGCGACGAGGATGTTCTGCGCCCCATGACCAATCCATTCGGCGCGGACGGCGGTCTGAAGGTGCTACGCGGCAATCTCGGGCGCGCGGTGATCAAGACGTCGGCGGTGCAGCCACAGCATCGCACGGTCGAAGCGCCCGCGATCGTGTTCGACGAGCAAGGCGATGTCATTCAGGCGTACAAATCGGGCGCCCTCGAGCGCGACTGCGTGGTCATTGTGCGCTATCAGGGTCCGCGCGCGAACGGCATGCCGGAGTTGCACCAGCTGACGCCAACGCTCAGTTCACTGCAAAGCAAGGGATTCAAAGTCGCGCTCGTCACCGATGGACGCATGTCAGGCGCCTCGGGCGCCGTGCCCGCCGCCATCCACGTCACACCCGAATGTCTCGCCGGGGGGCCGCTCGCAAAGGTGCAAACGGGCGATATCGTCCGGCTCGACAGCTATACCGGAGTCCTCGAAGTGCATGTGGACGCTGCGACACTGAATCGGCGCAGCGCACCGACGCCCGATCTCACGAACAATGAATTCGGCGTCGGCCGCGAGCTGTTCGCAACCTTTCGCCGCGTAGCGAGCGATGCTGAGAGCGGAGCGGTTTCCTTGTGGACGTGACCGGTGACTAGTTGCCTACCGTTCACGATCCGGATTCAGAACATGGAATAACCACAAAGAACACATAGAGCACATAGATTCAAATCAATGTTCAGGTGACCTTCTCCTTACTTTGTGCTCTTTGTGTTCTTTGTGGTTACTCATTCTCTTCTCACCTTAAGAAGAATAGCCCATGAACATTCGGTCAGTTTTGGCGCTCGCGCCCGTAATTCCGGTCCTCACGATCGAACACGTCGACCACGCCGTGCCGCTCGCTCGCGCGCTGTGCGCCGGCGGCTTGCGCGTGCTGGAGGTCACTTTGCGCACTCCGGCCTGTCTTCCGGCGATCGAGGCGATGCGCAAAGCTGTGGCCGATGCGATCGTTGGGGTCGGCACGCTCACGCGCGCCGACGATTTCGTTGCGGCAGGAAATGCAGGCGCTCAGTTCGGCGTCAGCCCAGGCTTGACCACGGAATTGGCGAACGCCGCGAGATCGGCAAAGTTTCCTTTGCTGCCCGGCGTGATGACGCCCTCGGAGTTGATCGCTGGACTTGGATGGGGGTTCGACACGTTCAAGTTGTTCCCGGCGCAACAGGCTGGCGGTGTGAACATGCTCAAAGCGTTCGCCGGGCCGTTTCCCGAAGTGGTGTTCTGCCCCACCGGCGGGATCACCCGCGCCTCTGCGCCTGAGTACCTCGCCCTGAGAAACGTCGCCTGCGTGGGCGGCTCCTGGATCACGCCTGCAGACGTCGTCAAAGCCGGAGACTGGCAGGCGATCGAGAAACTCGCTCGCGACGCAGCCTCGCTGACGCGTTAAGAATCAGACGGGAGAGGGAGAAAGAGAGCCGCGAAGGACCGCAGAAAGCGCAAAAAAGAAGTAGAGAGATAATGGTATGACGGAAGATCGGGAAATCGTTTGCTGACATTCGATATTGAGCGCCACGATATTCCAGGTCTGCCTCTGCCCACATAACTCTCCTTTTTGCGGTCTTTTGCGGCTCTACTCCTTACTCTTTCCAAAAAACTAACCGGCGGCACGCTTTGGCAGTGGGTCGGGGTCGGGCAGCAACTCGAGCTGAAATTCAGGCTCTTCCGCGGGCGCCGGCTGCGGCGCCGCCTTCTTCACAGGCGCCGACATCGCGACAGGCGCTGACATCGCGGCTGCGGCGCGCTTCAATTCTTCGCGAGCAGCCGCGCGCATGCGATCGGCCGCGTCCTGCTTCGCAGCCGCCGGCGCGGATTCGCTCCGTACCGGCTTCGGCCCTGTCGGCATCCGCTGCACGACCGGCGCGTCGGATTCCAGTGCTTCGGGCGCGAGCAGATCTCCAAAATCGTCCTCGGCGCCCCCGCCCTCGGCCGGGCGCGCAGAAGCTGCGTCGGGCGATGCAATGCTCGATTCGAAAATCTCCAGCACGTCGCCTTCGCTGTTCGCTACGGGCGTTGTCTGCGCATCCTGTTCCGCGCGCTTCTGTTCTTGCTCGATTCGCCACCTGGGCAGCGCCTCCGGCGAACGTTCGTCGACTTTCGCTTCGAGAGAATCCGGATCCGTCATTTCGGCGACAGACTTGCGGACTGCAACCGCGTCCACCTTCGGCGCCTCGATTTCCTCCAGCACCCGTGCATTGGCTGGCGCGGATGCCTGCATTTCCGGTGCGGCCACAACTTCGGTCGCCAGCGATTCGCGGCCGATCAGATCGAAATACAGCTGCAGATATTTTTGCAGCGAACGCACGTAGACGAAATCCTTGAGCGCGTGCTTGCGCGCGCCCTGCACCATGTGTGCACGCCTCTCGGGCGTGAGTTGCATGATGCGCGTAATGCCTTTAACGAAGGCAGCCGGGCTGCCGGGTTCGATTGCGACGCCGAACTGACCCAGCACCTCGCCTTGCGCGCCCATGCCGGTCGCAACGCATGGCACGCCACAGAGCATCGCCATCGCAAGCGTCATGCGTGAATTGTCGCTGAGCGCGCTCGAGCACACGACGTCGCAGGCATTGAATAATGATGCGACATCCGACCATGCGCCGAGCAGGTGCGTGCGTGTACCGAGCGCGCCGCCGCCGACCAGCGCCATGAGCGGAGCATTGCCCTTCTGCACGCCGTGACCGGCGAGCACGACAGCGAGTTCCGGATTCGTCTTGATCAGTTCGCCGAGCGCCTTCAGCAGAGTCGTGTAATCGTACTCAGGCTGGAATGGCGCAACCATTCCGACCACGAAGGCCTGCGGCGAGAGCTGGAGCTGCTCGCGAACTTTGCGGCGCGCCGCGGCGTCCGACTTGAAGCGCGCCGCATCCACGCCAGGTGATATCGAGAGACGCCCTGCCTCGGGGAAGCCTGCGCGGCAGTGCTGCGAAGCGCCGGCCTCAGACGTGTACACGATGCGATCGGCCTTCTTCGAATACTTCGCCGCATATTTGAGTTTCTGCCGATCGATGAAGCCGGCGTCGCGCGCAAGCGGCGCGGTATCGGCAATGCTCCATACCAGTCTGGGTTTCCACTCGCAGCGTTTGCGAACAGCCCCGGAAATAATCTGCGCTGTATGCCCCCATGCCTGGATGACATCAGGGCGAAAAAGTTTCGCCGCCTGCACGACATCCTGAAATCCTCGCGCGGAGAACCGTTGACGTGACAAGGCGGCGTCATGCACCGGCACGCCGTTCTGCCTCAGCACCGCCGACGGAACCGCCTCTGGCGACAGACACACGACCTGCGCCTTCACGCGCGCCTTCGGCATGCGCGTGAGCAACGGCATGAACAGCGTTTGCTGCAAGGCGCCTGACACGCCGCCGGCGCTCACGATATGCAGCACGCGAAGCTGTCGAAGATTTTCGTCGGACACGGTGACGACTTGATAACTGAACTTGACGAAATCGTAGCAGTACTTGGATTGACTACGGGCTGCACGCGATGGATCTGTTAAGCCGCCCACAATTCAGGGGTGACGGAATTTGGCAGGTGGAGACGTGGGTCACATTGAGGAAGTGAATAGTGACTGGCGACTGGTGAATAGCCGGAGGCGCGACTGCACCGGGCTACTGGCCAACTGGGCGCTGGCAAGCTGGCCAGAGTGCGAAGAGCGCTCGTTTCGACTGCAGGTAAGGGTCGTCAAGATCAGAAACAAAGACAACGAAACGGAGCGAAGCGCTCTGACTATTCACTAGTCACCAGTCACTAGCACCAGTTATTGATTACTTCGTTCAGGCGCCGCCGTCACGCCGCCGATCAGGACCAGGCGCATCGCCTCCTCGACGGTCAGGTCTGTTTCGGCGAGTTCGTCCTTGTGGAGGTAGAGCGTGTAGCCGCCAATCTGGTAACTCATGGGGAAATACACCGCGACCACATCGCTCGCAGAGACGCCGAACAGTCGCGTACTCACATGCTCCTCGGTCACGAAGCCGATGAGCTGTGCGCCATTCATTCGCCACAGTACGACACGCTTCAGATCCCGGCCTTTGCCGCCGGCGGGGAGAAATCGGCTGAAGTCCTTCAAAGCGCCGAAGATGGATTTCACGATCGGAATGCGGGCGAGCATCGACTCGCCGATTCGAAACACGCGACGCACGATATAAGCGTCGACGAGCACGCCGATCAGCAGCACGATGAGAAACGCGGCGAGCAGACCAAGCCCCGGCCAGTAACGATCTGAGGGCAACCAGGTGCGCAACGGTCCGCTCAGGATCGATTCCGCCGTTGTGGCGAGCCAGAACACGACGTAAATCGTCAGGCCGACGGGCAGCACCGCCGCCAGACCTTTCAGGAACGTATTCCACAATCGCCGCATGGCTGCTCCATTGAAGTTGATGTTCGAATTAGCGCGACTGCGCCGGATGCCGCAAGCAGTATGAGGCGTTCCCCCAACGAAGAAAAACGCCGTTCGCCGCTGCTAGACTTCGCGGAATAACGAAGCCTTCGCGCGCTGTCTCCAATGCTCAAACGTCGTTCGGCGCTTATTGCGCTCTCACTATTTCTATTCGCGTCGCTTGCGCATGCAGGCGGCGCCCAGCTGCCGCCTTCCGTCTCGCGCGCCATGGCGCGCGTCGGAGTGCCTGCGGAGCACGTAAGCATCTACGTGCGCGACGCGGGAACGAATGAAGTCGTCGTGGAGTTGGGCGCCGAAACGCCGCGCAGTCCCGCTTCGATCATCAAGGTGCTGACGACATTCGCCGCCCTTGACATGCTCGGCCCCGGGTACCGATGGAAGACGCGCGCACTTACGAATGGGCGACTCGTGAATGGCGTCCTGCATGGCGATCTCTTTCTCGTCGGCGGCGGCGATCCGTACATGACCATCGAACGCTGGTGGAGCTTTGTACAGAATCTGCGCGAACAGGGCCTCGCGAAGGTGACGGGCGATATCGTGATCGACAACACGCATTTCGCCCCTGTTCAGGAGAGCCGCGACGCATTCGACGGCCAGGGATTTCGCAGCTACAACGTTTTGCCGGACGCGCTGATGGTCAATTTCCAGACCACGCGTTTCACGATTGCGGCGAATCCGCAGCGTGCAAAACCGCAGATCGTCTTGAATCCGTCACCGTCCAATCTGGTGGTGAACAATCAGCTGGGCTTCGGCAGCGGCAAGTGCCGTGGTTATAACCGCGGGGTGAGCTTTGATCTGCGCAACGCCGTCGATCCGAACTCGGTCACCGTCAGCGGAATCTTTCCGGCGGCCTGCGGCCATTTTTCTGTTCGCCGCGCGGTCATGACTGCGCCCGAGTTCGCGTATGGAACCTTTCGCACGTTGTGGACGCAGGCGGGCGGCGCCATCGATGGCGGATTTCGGCTGGATGCGGCCCCGCCCGAAGCGCAGTTGCTGTACGAGCACGACTCGCAATCGTTGCCCGAGATCATTCGACTCGTGAACAAATTCTCGAACAATCTGATGGCGCGACATCTGCTGCTGACGCTGGGCGCAGAAAAGTTTGGTCCGCCCGCGACTGTCGAGAATGGCCGCAACGCGATGCGCGCCTGGCTGCTGAATCGCGATATCGACAGCTCTGGATTCGTGCTCGACAACGGCTCGGGGTTGTCGCGCGCGGAACGCATCACTGCGCGCGGCCTGGGCGAGATGCTCGATGTGGCGTGGCACAGTCCGT
>JBOHZJ010000214.1:0-2493 GCA_050738395.1 Steroidobacter sp. | reverse complement strand
GTGCATGCGTGGCAGCAATGCCTGCGCTGGCAGCCGAATCGGTTGCACCGGGTGCAGCCGGTCTGGAAGAAGTCATCGTCACAGCAACCAAGCGCGAAACGAATCTGCAGGACACACCAATCGCGGTGACCGCATTTTCGCAGACCGCGCTTGAACGCGCGCACGTCAACGATCTCGCTGGCCTGCAGAACTTCGTGCCGAATCTCACCGTGGAACAGCACGGAGACTCGGGCGGCGTTCACGTCTATCTGCGCGGCGTCGGCTCTGCAAATCACACGGAGCTCGGCGATCCGGCGGTCGCCTTCCATGTCGATGAGGTGTATTCCGCGCGTCCACAAGGCGCGACGGTCCTCATGTATGACGTGGCGAGCGTCGAAGTGCTGCGCGGTCCGCAGGGCACGCTGTTCGGGCGCAACTCCACGGCCGGCACTGTGAACATCACCACTGCCAAACCGAATCTGGATGAGTTCGATGCATACGCGGACGTCACGGTCGGCGACTACGATCGTTTCGGGACGCGCGGCATGGTGAACGTGCCGATTTCCGAAACGTTTGGCCTGCGCGCCGCAGTGGCGACCGAGAATCGCGACGGCTTCGTCGACTTCCAGCCGAGATCCTCGGCAATCGGCAATCGCAAATACGGCGCCATGGATCAGGAAGCGGTACGCGTGACCGGCCTGTGGACGCCGACTGATGCGTGGACGGTCACAGGCGCGATCGATTACTTCCGCGACAACGGCACAGGCAATATTGCGTTGATGCAGACACCGCGGCCGGGGCAGGACCTGTATTCGGCGCTGGTCGACACACCAGGATTTCTCGATCAGGACAGCCTCAATTATCGGCTGCGAGTCGATTGGCGCCCCCTCGAGAGCATTGAAACCTCATACATCGGCGGACTCACGGAAATGAGCCGTCGCAACGCGTCCGATAACGACGCGGGTGCGACGCCTGGCTTCAAGCAGGAGCATCGCACCGAGTCATCGAGTTTTGATTCGTACAGCCATGAGTTGAACATCAAGTCCATTGGCGACAGTCCGCTGCAATGGATTGCTGGCGCATATCTCATGCACGAGGACAATTCGATCCGGTTCGACATTGACATCTCGCAGATCGCAGCTCCACCGGAGCCGCAGGTCATTGTCGTGAATCCCACTCTGCCCGGGGATACGGCCTGGGCGATGTCGTTCATACAGCCAAAGCGCACGCTCGAGTCGCAGGCGGCTTACGCGCAGGGCACGTTCGAGTTCACCGATGCATTCCGACTCACGGCGGGCGCGCGCTACACCGAAGAGGACAAGGAAGACAGAGGCGGACGTAACTGGGTATGTCCTCAATTTGGCGCGACGATCGGCAGCGGCGGGCGTCTCATCGGGCCGGGCGGCGTCGTCTCACTCGAAACGTGTGATAGCGAATATGCGCCGGGAACCTGGCCGGGGGGCGGCGCAAATGACGGTACGACAAGCGACGAGAAAACGACCTGGCTCGCACGCGCCGAACTCGACGTGAGCGACGCAGTGATGTCGTACGTGAGCGTGTCGACTGGTTTCAAATCGGGCGGTCTGAGCGACGGCGGACGACGGCATCTGCCAGAAGAGCTGACGAGCTACGAGCTCGGTTTCAAATCCGAGCTGGGCGATGCGTTGATGCTGAATGTCGCTGCGTTCTTCATGGACTATCAGGACATGCAGGTGTCCGCGGTCGAGCGCTTGCCGAGCGGTCAGCAGCAGCTCGTGACTTCGAACGCGGCGTCGGCGTCGATCAAGGGTGTGGAAGCAGAGTTCAACTGGCGCCCGACGCAGACCGACACGTTCATGGGCTTCGCCGGCTGGCTGGATGCGCAATACGACGAATTCCTGACGATCGACACGACGTACTTCGACCAGGGCAATCTCGCAAACACGGTGAATCTCTCGGGCGAACCGCTGCGGCACGCGCCGGAGTTTTCATTCACCGGCGTCTACGAGCATGAGTTCGCGATGACCAGCGGGGCGAGCATCATTCCGCGCGTCAGCTTCCATTACGAGACGGATACGGCGATCAGCGGCTTCAATGACGTCTATCCGACCCTGTATCGGGACGCGGGCGCACAGGACGCGTACACGAAGACCGATGTCAGCCTGCGTTATCAGGCGCCTGACAGAAACTGGTCGGTGGAGGCGTTCGTGTTGAACGTCGAAGACGAGGAAGTGAAGACGGATATCCAGAACGTGGGCGCGTCGAGCGACGGTTCGCCAACCGCCAACCCGACAAGCCTCGGCACGTGGCTCGGCTTTTACAACCCACCGCGCACCTGGGGCATGCGTCTACACGTGAACTTCTGATCCGCGATCGAGCGATCCCCCTAATGAAGCTCCGCGCGGACCGCCTACTCAGTGCTTTCAACGATTCAATCGGTTGAAAGACCAGGATGCCGAGCGTGATGGCGTCTTCGATGGTGAGCTGCCGGGGTCTGCTGGCTCGAACTGGAAGGCGCGATGACGAGAGTCATCG
>JBOHZJ010000213.1:0-1989 GCA_050738395.1 Steroidobacter sp. | reverse complement strand
ACGCATCCCTTGCGGATTCCGGCAATGGCGCCGACTGCCGCCTCGATCTCTTCGGGGTGAATGTGCCGACCGGCGCGGATGATGATGTCCTTGACGCGCCCGGTGACAAAGATCTCGCCCTGTGCGCGATAGGCGCGATCGCCGCTGTCGAGCCAACCGTCTCGGATCAACTTCGCGGTGGCTTCGGGATTGCTGAAGTATCCGCCCGTCGTGGAGGGCCCGCGAAACTCGAGTCGCCCCTCGTGGCGCTCGCCGAGTTCTCGGCCGGCGTCATCCACGATGCGCACCTGATGGCCCGCGATCGGCAAACCGCACGACGGGAATCGCAGTGGGTTGACCGTGTTCGGATTTGCGGGCGAGGCGACGCCGTGCTGCGTGAATGTGTCGCGATCGATCACCTCGATCAGGGGACCACGATCCATCGGCGGCACGGTCAAGCCGACGGCGCACTCTGCCAAGCCGTAAACCGGCGTCATCGCTGTGGATCGAAAGCCGCAGCGCGCGAAGCGTTCACCAAATGCTGCAAGTGTCTCCGGGCGTACGGCCTCTGCGCCGTTCATGGCGATGCGCCACGTGCGCAGATCGAGACCCGCCAGCTCCTCGTCGGTAACTCGTTTCACGCAAAGCTCATAGGCGAAGTTGGGCGCGGCGGACAATGCGCCGCGATAGCGATGTATCGCTTCGAGCCAGCGCACCGGGCGGGACAGAAACGCAAGTGGGGACATGATGATGAGCGGCAGGCCGAGGTAGAGCGAACCCAGCCATGCACCGATCAAACCCATGTCGTGGTAGAGCGGCAGCCAACTGACGAACGGCTCGCCGCTCCGAACGTGCAACGCAGCGCCCAATGCAGAGATGTTTGTGAGGATGTTCGCGTGACTCACTACGACGCCCTTCGGCTGACCGGTGCTGCCCGAGGTGTATTGCAGCAGCGCGGTCGAGCCCGCGGTCAGCGAGACCGGCGCGGCAGTCGCGTCGAGCGAGCGCAGCTCCTCGTGCGTCAGCAGCTTGCTCAATGCCGGCGCATGCACGCGCAGAACACCGGCGAGCCGCCGCATCTCGGGCGTCGTGATCAGCACGGAGGCGCGAGCGTTATTCAGGATGCCGGCGTGTCGACGCACATGCTCTTCGATCTGACTCAGGCGCGTCGGCGGATAAAGAGGAACGGGCACGGCGCCGGCCAGCAGAATCCCGAAGAAGGAGCAGAAGTAAGCGCGACTAGTCGGCAGCATTAATGCCACCGCATCGCCCGGCCCGACGCCATGCTTTTGCAGACCGCCGGCGACAGCGTGAGCTTCGCGCCACAGTTGCTCGTGCGTGATGCTCTCGTCGGCCCCGTCCGCGACGATCGTGATCTGTGCGAAACCCGGTTGCTGCTCGACGCGCCACGCGAGAACTCGATCCAGCGTCGCCGCCTCTGACGGCAGCGTAACCGCCTGCGTTGTCGTGCGAACAGGGTGCGCGATCGGCCGTTGCGAGCTGGCGTCATCGCGGCGCATTTTCCCGAGCGCCGCGGCGATATCGCGCAAGGTTTCGGCCGTCTCGAACAGCGACTCGGGCAAGCGGACGCCGAACTCGTGCTCGATACGCGTGAACAACTCCACGCGAGCAAGACTATCGAGACCGAGGTCGCGATCGAGGCTGCTGTCGAGCGTGATCGCCCGCAGCTCGCCCTCGTGCTGCCGCAGGTCCCGGAGCATGCCGCGCACTATCTTGATCAACGGCTCCGCCGCATCGACAGCCGCCGCGCTCATCACGTGCTCCCTCGCCGTTCGACTGGGCGGGAGCCTAGCGAATGCGAACTCTCGGGCAAAGGCCGGTTCGTGTCATCTTTCGACCGACGTGTGCAAGCCACGAGAAGTTCTTACATATTCTCTCAACGCGGCAACAGCGTCGTCGCCTGATCGAGACGATCGCAGTACCTCGTCAACACCTCTGCAGTGAAAACGGCGTACTGGTTCGCCCGCTCCCATTGATTCTCCTCGATCG
>JBOHZJ010000212.1:0-11630 GCA_050738395.1 Steroidobacter sp. | reverse complement strand
CCGCGACGACCCTCGCTCACCCACGGTCTTGGGACCTCGGGGAAATCGGTCTATCGCGACGGCTGAAACCGTAGCAGAGATGCTTTTCTTAGACACGCAGTCCACCTTGCGAACATACAAGGGGATGCGAAGCGGTGCGCCTGTCCGGGGCGAAATGGGGACTGTCCCCATTTCCGGTTCCCACTCGACAATTCGCCGTGTCGGGCTGACGCCCGACCTACAACACATCAGGTTCTGTACCGCCAACAGGCGCCTCCAACTGACGCTGGCATACACTCTGGCCCCAGCGTTAGCTTCTCGTCTCTCTTTGGAAAGGCATTCCTTCGATGAACTCTCTGTAAGGCGCACTCCGCATGATTCCCCTCCAGGACTGGCTGCTCTTCGGCGCTGCGGCGTTGCTGATGGTGCTGACGCCCGGGCCGAACATGCTCTATCTGATCTCGCGTTCGATCTGCCAGGGTCGACGGGCCGGGATCGTTTCCCTGGCCGGAGTCGTCGCCGGATTTCTCGTGCACATGTTCGCCGCCGCGATTGGGCTCACCGCGCTCTTCATGGCTGTGCCGCTCGCCTACGAGGCGCTCAAGTGGGCGGGCGCCCTCTATTTAATGTATCTGGCTTGGCAGGCCGTCCGGCCGGGCGCCCGTTCGCCCTTTGAACCCCAGGCGTTGTCCCCGGATCCGGATTCGAAGCTCATGCTCATGGGATTTCTCACCAGCGCGCTCAATCCGAAGATCGCGATCTTCTATCTTTCGATCCTGCCGCAGTTCATTTCTCCCGAACATGGCTCCGTATTCACGCAGAGCCTCGCGCTCGGCCTGACGCAAATCTCAGTGAGCTTCTCGGTCAACCTTCTCATCGCCTTGTCTGCAGCGGGAATCGCATCCTGGTTTGCCCGCAACGCCGTCTGGCTTGCGGCGCAGCGCTATCTGATGGGCTTCGTGCTTGCATCGCTCGCGATTCGCCTCGCCGCGGAGCAGCGCCGCAACGCGTGAATGACGATGACGGCCTGCCGGCAAGAAGGCTTCGGCAGGGGGGTGGCGTTCGCAGAAAGGCTTTTCGGCAAGTCAGAATTGGATCCGGAATTCTGACTTGCTGACGGGAGTCAGCCTGCTTGCCGAGTCTTCGGCCTGCCTGACGAAGTTTCTTGCCGAAGGCCGTCATTCATAGATCAGTTCTTTGCCGACAATATCAGTTTGATCAGTTGCTCCGTGACGTTCGGCTCGAGCCCTTCCGTGTGCCCTTTATCGATACGCACGACATCGGCGACGATACGGTCATCCTTGCAGTCCGGAAACTCGAACACTTCGGCCTTACCGCCCCGCGGCAAGAGTCCCCAGGCCTTCGTGCCCGGATTCTGTCGCGTGCTGTCGTATACGTACCCGGCCTTTTCATCGACAACGTCTTCGCGGCGCACGCGCGCACCGCAGCCGTACTTCGCAGCCCACGGCGAAGTTTCGGGAATCGGTGCGCTCAGCTCATGCTCGCCGGTCGTATAAATATGAGAGAAGTCGCACGCAGGCAGCGTTTGCGCGGCCGCGGCGCCTCCGGAGCTCGCGCCAGGAAAATTGGCAGGGCGCACGCCGCCCGGAAAGAAACTGTCTGGCGGCGGACCTGTGCGCCCGATGCGACCGCCCGACAGGATCAGCATGCCATCGACCTTGTCCTTGAAGAAGTCCGTGCACACCAATCGATGTGAAGTCATGCCGCCTTGCGAGTGGCCCGCGAGCCAGAAGCCTGCGACCTCGACATTCTTCTTGCCAAACGAGTCGTACACCATGCTGACGATGTTGTGGAGGTAAGCGTCGTCGGCGTCGGTCCAGCGCCGGGTCGGCGAGTTCGGCGTCGCGATGACCAGCCGATACTTCTCCTTGAAGTCCATGATCGGAAAATAATGGCGCTGCCAGTTTCCGTAGGAACCGCCGCCATGAAGGCTGAGCACGAACGTGACCTTCTCGCCTGGCTTCAGATCGCAGGGATAGTCGAGAAAGAACGTGCGGCGCGTTTTCATCTCGACCACCGGCCCCTGGTTGATCACCCGATCGCCTGTGCATTCCTTGTCGGGGCAGTGCAGGACTGGCGGCGTCGCACAGGCCGCGCCTTCGATCTGCACGAAATCCTGGGCGACGGCATAGCCCGATATTCCCGACATCACGCCGATGGCGATCAGCAGCCGGCTTGACCTGCTGGATTGTTTCATTATGGATCCCCCTGAATGTTTACTGCCCGTGGCGAGTGCGGGCTCGCCGCGATTCGGGTTATAGCCGTATCAGCTCGCAAAATGCAGGCGCTCCAGGCGTTCTCGTCTGCGCTGCGGCGCCAGGACGGGCGTTCAGGATATATATTGCATTTCTCAACAAAACCCAAAGCCGTGACAGCGACGACGGCGAGAATCTTTATGCGAGCAGCTCTCTACGAACGAACGGGCTCACCTCACGAGGTGCTTTACATCTCCGACGTCCCCGCGCCCGCGCCTGGCCCCGGCGAGGTGCGAATCAAGATGGCGTGGTCCGGCGTGAATCCCTCCGATGTGAAGTCGCGTGCGGGCGCACGTACTCGCGTGCTGCCCTTCCCGCGAATCATCCCGCACAGCGATGGCGCAGGCGTCATCGATGATGTTGGCTCGGGCGTGCCGCGCGAGCGCATCGGCGAGCGCGTCTGGACATGGAACGCCGCCTGGGGACGTGCGTTCGGCACGGCCGCCGAATACGTCGCCCTTCCAGCAAGTCAGGCAGTGGTGTTGCCAGCGAATGTCGACCTCGAAGTCGGCGCGTGCCTTGGTATTCCGGCTTTGACCGCATACCACGCAGTGAACGTGGACGGCGGCGTGAGCGGGAAGAGCGTGCTGGTCGCTGGCGGCGCCGGCGCAGTCGGCCACTACGCCATCCAGATCGCGCGACTCATGGGCGCAAGACAGATTCTCTCGACCGTGAGCAGCGCGGAGAAGGCTGCGTTGGCGAAGGCCGCCGGGGCGGACATCATCGTGAACTACAAGATCGAAGACGTCGCGGCCCGCGTCAGGGAGCAAACCGGCGGACGCGGCGTTGACCGCGTCATCGAAGTCGACTTCGGGGCGAACGTCGGTCTGGACGTTCAGGTTGTGAAACGCGAAGGCGAGATCGTCGTTTATGGCAGCACCGCACCTGAGATCGCCGTCCCGTTCGTACCGATGATCCTCAACAATGTTCGTCTGAGTTTCTTCATCGTCTACAACCTGAATGAGGAGGATCGTCGCGACGCGCTGGCTGGACTCACGTCGATGCTGGCGTCCGACACGCTCACTCACAACATCGCCGCACGCCTGCCGTTTGCACGGATCGCCGACGCTCATGCACTCGTCGAGAATGGACAGGCGTCCGGCAACGTGATCGTGGAGATCGGCTAGGGCGCCGTCCCGCAGACAAACTGTCATATGTTGTAGGTCGGACTTGAGCCGACATGCTTGCTTGTCGGGATGAATCCCGATCTGCACACCGCGCCGATATGAAGCCCTTTTTTGCGAGACGCCACACTAGCTCACGCGATCGACGCGCGCTGCGTAGCACCCCGGCTTCGCGTTATGCAGATGCAGGTAAGCGACGGTCGGTTGCGCAAGGAATCGGGTGATCGCCGCGGCAAGTTCAACGCCGTCAACGACGTCGGCGTTCGCCATGAATCCGCTGGCGTCGAATGCACGAACGGAGAGCAGGCGCGAGCTCAGTACGTCGGGCACTTCTCCAACGTCCGGAGCCGCCTGCTGCGCATCCTCGCGCACATAGATCGCATGGCTCGATCTGTAGGGCGTTGCGACGGTGTGATGTTCGTAGTTCAACAGCAACACGGATTCACCCACGTCCGCATCACGCAGACTCACGCGGCACGGAAAGCCGGGCTTCCGGTCAGCAATGCGCCGCACGATATTGCGCTCGGCCAGTTGATCGTCCGGAAGTGAAAACAGCGGCGCGAACTGCGCCAGCGGCAACCCCGAGATCCGGAAGTTCATGTCGGTCTCCTGTGGAATCGGTCGATAGCCTGGCGCTCGCGCAACTCGCAAACACTCCGCTTCTTGCGATCAACTCTGGACGCGCCCACCTCTCCATGCTGCAGGAGAACGAGTAAAGTACGACCCCTCCTTACCGACAGAAGAACTCAGGACAATATGAATCACCTCCCTCGCTGGTTGACTTTGCTGCTGGCGCTGACCTGGACACATTCTCTTGTCGCGTCTTCAGCGCCCGAGGCTGTGCAGCAGCAGGCGCGCGAGATCTTCAGGACGGTGATCGCCTTTCGCACCTCCGAAGGACTTGGGCAAGTACCCATCATGGCGAATTATCTCGCCGATCAGTTCCGGCGGGCTGGCTTTCCTGAGGGCGATGTACACATTCTGCCCGTCGGCGAGACTGCATCTCTGGTCGTCCGTTACCGCGGCGACGGCAGCGGCGGTAAGCCAATTCTTCTACTGGCGCATATGGATGTGGTGACCGCGAAACCCGAAGAATGGGAACGCGATCCGTTCACGCTCGTCGAGGAGGACGATTTCTTCTTCGGCCGCGGGACGCTCGATAACAAGCAAGGCGTGACGCTTCTCACCACCACGTTCCTGCGCCTGAAGAAGGAGGGTTTCGTACCGACACGCGACCTGATCATCGCCTTCACGGGCGATGAAGAAACGGGAATGCTCACCACCAACGATCTCGCCACGACGCAGCGCGCACTGACGGACGCCGAGTTCGCGTTGAACAGCGATGATGGCGGCGGCTTGCTCGACGACGACGGCAAGGCTCAGTATCTGGATATCGTCGGCGCGGAGAAAATCTCCGCCAGTTTCGAGCTCACAGTGCGCAACCCCGGCGGACATAGCTCTGTGCCGCGCGCCGACAACGCGATCTACCAGTTGGCCGACGTGCTCAAGA
The DNA here is from genome assembly GCA_050738395.1 of Steroidobacter sp. Lineage (GTDB taxonomy): Bacteria > Pseudomonadota > Gammaproteobacteria > Steroidobacterales > Steroidobacteraceae > Steroidobacter. The sequence continues at coordinate 6,741 of JBOHZJ010000212.1, read as the reverse complement.
CTTTGCAGTCACACCGCTTCCCGGTCATGACAAACGAATGGACGCTCGGCAGCTTCAAGGCGGTGGGCGCCAGAACGCCGGGCCCGCTCGGCGAAGCCATGACGCGCTTCGCCGCAAACCCGAAAGACGAATCTGCCGCCGACGTGCTCTTCAATAGCCCGCCGGATGTCGGCAAGACGCGCACGACCTGCGTGGCGACGATGTTGAAGGGCGGCCACGCATCGAATGCGCTCGCACAAACTGCGACCGCAACAGTGAGCTGCAGAATCTTTCCGGGCACGAAGGTGAGCGATGTGCAGGCGACGCTGCAGAAGCTCGCCGGAGAGCAGACGGAAGTACGACTTCTGGGTCAAACAGTCGCCGCGAACGCCTCACCGCTGCGCAAGGATGTCATTGCCGCGGTGACGAAGGCGGTCCACGCGATTCATCCGGGCATTCCTGTCATTCCGGGCATGGTCCCTTGGGCGACGGATGGCTCGGTGTTTCGCGCGGCGGGCATTCCGACCTACGGCGTCGCCGGCACATTTATCAAGTCTGCCGACAGCTTCAGTCACGGGTTGAATGAGCGCATTCCGGTCGAATCCTTCTATGACGAGTTGACGTACTGGCATGTGCTGTTGAAGGAGCTGGCGGGACGGAAGTAACGCTCTCCGTCCCGTCGATTCGCGCTGCGGTGCGACGTTTGCGGAAACATTGCGCATCGGAGCTTTTTCAAGATGCTGTAGCCGTAGGGAACCCGGCGGTGTGGTTGAGCGTCGGCTTGCGGCGCCCATACGGTTTCGCCATGAGGGGGACAGATATCAATGTTGATGATCCTGCAACTGATTACGCTGTTCCTGATTGCCGTGACCATGGCGTGCACGGTGGGCCACGCGCTGGAACTCCCCGGCAAGATGCGGCTGACAAAGGACGCGTATCTGACCGTACAGCCTATTTACTATCCTGGTTTCGCCATCGCAGGTTTTGCTGAGATCGGCGCACTGCCAATGACCTTCGCGCTTTTGTTTTTCACTCCGCGCGAAACCACGGCGTTCACCTTGACCTTGTGGTCGCTGGTCGCTCTGTTGACGGTGCAGATCGTGTTCTGGATCGTCACGCAACCCGTGAACAAATTCTGGTTGGCCAACCAGGGCCTGCAAGGTGCGAGTGCGACATTCTTCGGAACGCGCCGTGGCGAACCAGACGCGCAATCGTCGGACTGGACCGCGCTCAGGAACCGGTGGGAATACTCTCACGTTGCGCGGGCGGTAGCGGCGAGCGCCGCCCTGATGCTGCTCGCGACAGCGATTGCGGTGGACTAGCGGCGATGGTTCGCCGCTCGCAGACGCGATTACACTGGCGGCCTCAGACAATCTCGTTCCGGGACATTACATGACAAGGCTGCGGCGTGGCGCACGAAGTTTTCGTGCGGGTTCATTTGCGACCTTTGCACTAGTCGTCAGTGTGAGCCTGGGCGCGTGCGCCGATATGTCGCAGATCCTGCAACCAGGGTCGCAGGCCGCCGGGCAGTCCAATCAGGCCGCGTTGACGCGCGCCATCAAGGAGTCGCTCGAACTGGGCAGCACACGCGCGGCGGATTCGTTGTCGCAAGCAGGCGGTTATCAGAATCACTCCGTATATCGCATCAGATTGCCTGAGACGGTGCAGCCGCTGGCCGCGCGGCTGCGGCAATTCGGCCTGGGCAGTCAAGTCGATCGCATCGAGTTGCTGATGAACCAGGGCGCTGAGCACGCCGCAGTCGAAGCGAAAGCGATCTTCATCGGCGCAGTGCGAAGCATGACCATCACCGATGCGCTGGGCATCGTGCGCGGACACGACACCGCCGCAGCGGATTACTTCCGGCGCCGCACCGAAGCGGAGCTCCGGCAACGCTATCTGCCGATCGTCCAGAGCAATCTGCAGCAGATCGGCTTCTATCAGCAGTACCAGCGATTACTGACGGCCTACAAACAGTTGCCGCTGGCGAACAAGCCCGATCTGGACCTGGAGCAGCACGTGCTCACACAGAGCCTCAATGCACTGTTCACCCAGGTGGGCGAGGAAGAGAAGGCGATTCGCAAGGATCCTCTCGGGCGTGGCAGCGGCGCGATCGCCGCCGTGTTCGGCCGATAGCTGCAGAGTTCATCAGCGAAGCACGGCGTCCCGTCTTCACCTCCAGCCACGTTCGCAGATCGAAGGAGAGGTCAGATGCCATTTATCGACACGAGGAAACTCAATGTCTGGGAACGACGCCCGGGCTGGCGAGGACGCCACTATCGTTCGGAGACGATGAGTTTTGCCTCTTGGGATTTTTCCGCCGGCGGCGCCATTCACGAGCACCATCATCCGAACGAGGAAGTCTGGTACGTGATCGAGGTCGAGCCACCGCGCCTCGCATCCACTTCTTGCAGTAACCGTCCACTACCGCCGTCAACCATCTCATGACTTCCAACGATAAAATCCCGACCTCTCTGCTGACGGTCGCCGAGCAGTCTGCATTTCAACGAACCGGACGAACCGACGAGGTCGGGCGTCTTTGCGAAGCCTTCGAGCGCACGTGGCCCGACGCGGTGCGCAGCTTCGAATACGGCCGCTCTGCCGAAGGACGGCCGATGCTTGCGTTGATAGCATCACGCGCGGGGACACTCTCGTCGGAAGAGCTGAAGCAAAGGAAGATACCCGTCCTGATGCTGCAGGGAGGCATTCACCCTGGCGAGAGCGATGGCAAGGATGCCGGGTTCGTCGCGCTACGCGAGCTTCTCAGCGGCGCCGTCGCGCGCGGATCGCTCGAGCAACTCGCCATCCTGTTCGTCCCTGCCTTCAACACTGACGGACACGAGCGTTTTGGACGCTGGAACCGGCCGAATCAGGACGGCCCTGCAGAGACAGGTTGGCGGGCCACCGCGCAGAACCTCAATCTCAACCGCGACTACACCAAGGCCGAAGCCCCCGAAATGCAGGCGATGCTGCGCCTGCTCAACGCGTGGGACCCGCTCGTCTGCGCCGACCTGCACGTCACCGACGGCGCCAACTTCGAGCCGGATATCTCGATTCAGGTCGAGCCGATTCATCAAGGCGACACGCTGCTGCATGCAGCCGGTGTGCAGCTTCGAGATGAGTTGATCGACAAGCTGGCTGCGCAGAGTTCCCAGCCGCTGCCGTTCTATCCCGACCTGGTGGAAACCGACAACCCTGCCTCGGGTTTTCATCTCACCGTGTACTCGCCCCGCTTCTCCACGGGTTACTTCGCTTATCGCAATCGTTTCACCGTGCTGGTCGAAACGCATTCGTGGAAGGACTACGCCACGCGCGTGCGCGTCACGCGAAATACGATCGTCGGTTTGACGGAGCTCGTCGTTGCGCACGGCAGGAAGTGGCTCGAAGAGACGCAGCGCGCTGACGCGACTGCAAGTCGACTGGCCGGCGCCGATGTGGTGCTCGACTACGCCGCCGCGTGGCGCGAACCTGCCAAGCGAGATCCGCATACGAACGACGCCACGGACGATACGCGTGATCCAGACGTGACCATGATCGACTTTCGAGGCTACGCCTACACGCGCACCTCATCGACGATCTCCGGGGAGCTGGTGACGGTCTACGATCCGAACACGCCGCAGATCTGGCGAGTCCCGCTCCGAAAAAATACTGCGCCAAGTCTGGTGGTCCAGGCGCCGCGCGGCGGTTACGTCGTGACCGCAGGTCACGCGCGGGAAATTGGCGACAAACTCGCACTGCATGGAATCGGATTCGAGTCTCTCCGCACCGGGTCTGGAACGATTGACGTCGGCTGCTTCCGGGCGATGCGCGCGGAGTTCACGAGCGTTCCGTACGAAGGACGCACCAGGGCGCAGTTGCACGGATCCTGGCGCGATGAACCGCAGCAAATTCCGGCAGGTTCACTCTTCGTACCCATCGCGCAGCCGCTCGCACGACTACTGATGGCGCTGCTCGAACCGCAGGCGCCGGACTCTTTTGCCGCATGGGGCTTCTTCAACGGCTGGTTCGAGCAGAAGGAATACATCGAACCTTACGTCGCCGAAATCATCGCTCGCGAGCTGCTCGATAGCGATGCGAGTCTCGCCGGCGAATTCAAACGCAGACTGGAGACAGATCTGACCTTCGCGAATGATCCACAGGCGCGTCGCGAATTCTTCCATTGGCGGCACGCGTCATGGGATCAACGGTTCAATCTCTATCCGGTGTATCGACTCGAGAAGAACCCGGGATGAGAGCATGAGCACGCGTCGGATCGATGATCAACTCGAGAAACTCAAGGGATCAGCTGGTTCGCGCTACCGGATTCCGACGCCGGCGCTCGTGCTCGAGCTGGACGCGCTGGAGTACAACATACGTCTCATGGCTGAACGCGCCAGACGCGCCGGAGTGCAAATGCGGCCGCACGCGAAGAGCCATAAGTCGGCGTACATCGCGAAACTGCAGATCGCTGCGGGCGCGGTGGGTGTCTGCTGCGCCAAACTGGGCGAAGCCGAAGCATTGATGGATGCCGGCGTACACAGCGTGCTGGTGACTTCACCGATCGTCGGCCGCGACTGCGCGGAGCGGGCCGTGCAGCTCGCAAGCATCGACCCAGCGTTCCAGGTTGTAGTCGATCATCCAACGCAAGTGGACGTTCTTGCGAGATGCGCAGAACAGCAGCGCAGCGTGCTGCGGGTCTTGATCGATATCGATGTGGGCCTTGCTCGTACGGGTGTGAATTCGGTCGAGGCCGCTCTCGAACTCGCGAATCGCATTCAATCTTCGACTGGCCTGTCGCTCTGCGGCGTACAGGGCTACGGCGGCCATTGGCAACACATGCCTGGCGCCCAGGTGCGCCGCTCGGCCGTCGCCGCGGGCATGCAACGCGTGCGCGAAGTCGTTGCCGCGCTCAACGCACAAGGCGTCTCTCTCGAGATCATCACGGGCGGCGGCACGGGAACGTTTGCAGCCGATGCGGAATTGCGGACGCTCAACGAAGTGCAGCCCGGCTCTTATATCTTCATGGATGCGCAGTATCGCGACGCGCTTGGCGCGGACCCCGATGGCGCTTTCCGACAGAGCTTGTTCGTGCAGTCACGCGTGGTCAGCGTGAACGCCGCGCCATACGTGACGATGGATGCAGGGCTGAAGGCTTTCGCGACTGACGGCCCGCTGCCTCGCGCCGCCAGCGAACGCTTCGCAGCTTGTTCCTATTTCTATTTTGGCGACGAGCATGGCCGATTGATGCGACCAGCCGGCGATACGTCGATCGCACTCGATGAACGTATCGAGTTCATTCCGCCGCACTGCGATCCGACGGTCGATCGCTACGATCGCTACTTTCTGGTTCGCAAGGATGTTTTTGTCGGCACGACAGTCATCGACGCTGCGCGGCGTGCGCAGTAAAGCGTCAGGTGAATCTGCTCAGCTCGTGTTCTGGCCGTAATTTCCGACAACACGAACGCACGCACCGCTCCCTTCATCACTCAGCGAGCGGTATAGCGAGCACGACTGGATCGCGCAGCACTTCAGGATCGCGAATCCTTCCGGCTTCATCGAGTTCGCCGACGTAGCTGTTCGCCAGGACGAGGAATCGATTCCCGGCGAGAGCCCCGGTCGTCGGTTCGTTCAGCTCCGGGTGATGGTGAGACAGCAACGTCCGCACTGAGGCGACTGCAAGCTGGTCGCCGTCGAGAGCGATTTCGATGGCCCTGCCGGGATGTGTGATGTTCTGAACACCGATGAGACGGCCCTTCCGCCAGTACAGCCCATCGATGCCGGCGATGGTTTCGCGCGTCTTGTTCACGAGAGCCGCAGTAGCGGTTGCCTGGAGAGTCACGCGCGCGATGCCTGTGGCGTGCGCAACGAACAGCACTCGACCGTACAGACGCCGCGCCCGTGCGTCGATGGCCAGACCGAGCACGTGATCGAGGGCGTCGCTGCGCAGAAATCCGTCGCCCAACTCGAAGGTGCGATCGAGCGCTGCCAGCGCCGGTTGAAGCTGTCCACATTGGGCCCACGACGCGGCCTCCCAGAAACGCAGCGTGGCGTCCATTGGCCGGCGCTCGAGAGCCGTCGCGATCGCGCCGAGTCTCGCCTTGTTCGCAGGACAGGTTGCGATGTCGCCCGACAGAGCAGCGAAGAGCACAACCTCGATCAGCACGACGACCCCCGGCGCCGATCGGGTGCGGCGAGGATCATTGTTCTGAAGCGCCGCCGAGCGAGTTCTCACGCATCTGTGTGTTGCGGAACGCTTTCTGATCGCGGTATGCCGTCAGTCCGCGGGCGTAGCCTTCCATAAAGGCGCCTGAGATCTCCTCAGGGCAGGCGTTCAGGTACTTCCTGCCACGCTCGCCTTCGAAGTAGCCGCGCTCCTCGGTGCAGTATTCAAGCAGTCCTTTCAGGTAGCCCTTCTCATAAGTGTTGAGATCCGGGGTGACGCCATGAGCGGCGCAGTTGTCGCGATGAACAGCGATATAGCCGGTATTTCGACCCTCCATGCCGTCCGCGAGCCCAACGGCCTGCCAATCGGCGCGGGTACATTCGGCCGCAGTGTCCAACATCGGCTCGGTGGCGGCGCAGCCCGCCAGAAGAACGGCGGCAAGCGTCGGCGCCAGACCTGTGCCGAGCCATTTGAGGTGAGATTGTCGCGTCGTCATGCATCTGCTCCTTCACTGCTGAGTCGTTGAGTAGCGCGAATCCCCCGAAGCGAGCTTAGGTGTCGCCCAGCCGATCTTGCAAGTGAAGTTGATCTTGCAACTCTGATTCCTAAAAATCGCACGGCGA
>JBOHZJ010000211.1:0-16820 GCA_050738395.1 Steroidobacter sp. | reverse complement strand
CGGCGGTGGTGGTGGCGGCGGTCCGCGACGCCATCATGATCGCAATAGCTCCAGCTCACGCCCGCCACGGCCTGCGCAGGCCGCGCCCCGCCCGGAATCCGCCGCTCCCGTTGAACCCAGACCCGCGGCGTCGACTGGCGCCGAAGCCGATAAACCGCATCGACGTCGGCGTCGGGGCAGGCGATCCGATGCTGCTGCGAAGCCGGGATCAACACCGCCCGAGTCGCGTTAGGACGTCGGGTCTGCGGTCTGCGATCTGCTTGCGACGGCAGCATCTCCCAGCAACTGAATGATTGCCTCGATCGCCGCGAATTCGGCGACTTCGCGCAACCCCTGAGTTGAATCGGGACGCGAAATCGCAAAGATCTGAGCGATCCCATAGCGCCGCGCCGCGCGCAGCACCGCGAGGCTGTCGTCCACGAACAGCGTGCGCGCCGGGTCGAAGTGCACATGCGCCCCCAATTTTTTCCAGAAGTCGTCGTGCTCTTTGGGCGCGCCGAATTGATGCGAACTGACCATCGATTCGAAATAGCGCGCGAGCCCCGTGTGCGACGCCTTGATCGCCAGAGTATCCTGATGTGCGTTCGTGACCAGCACCGTACGCGCGCCGCGATCCACCAGCGCCTGCAGGAATTCCTGCGCACCCGGCAGAAAACGCACCTGCTCACGCATATCGTGCTTGAGCGCGACGATGTCGAGCGACAGTTCGCGTGACCAGAAATCGGTGCAGTACCAGTCGAGGGTTCCCTGTTTAGCCGCGAAACGCGGCGTGAGAGCTGCGCGCGCCGCTTCGAGAGTCAGTCTGTTTTGCCGGGCATAACTTCTGGGCACGAGCTCCAGCCAGAAGAAATTATCGAAGTGCAGATCGAGCAGAGTCCCGTCCATGTCGAGCAGCACCGTGTCGATCTCCTCCCAGCGCGGCGTCGTTTGTGTTGTCCAGAAAGGATGCGAGGCGGTCTTCATGAGATGGGCGGTGAGCGCACCGGCGCGAATGCAGGAGTCGCGGCATATGATAGGCGACTCCCGAACCACTGTTGTGAGATCCGATGGAACTTGGCTGGGGCGCGCTCGCGCTGATATGCATTGCCGCCGCGGGCGCCTGGTTCTGGCAGGACAGCCTCGCCGCCCGGGAGAACGCAAACGCCGCTGCGACCGAGGCGTGCCAGCGCCTCGGTTTGCAGTTTCTCGACGGCACGGTCGCTTTCGCCAGACTCGCGCTCACTCGCGAATTTGGATCGCTCAAGCTGCGCCGCACCTATATTTTTGACTACACGGCCAACAGCATCGAACGGCGGCAGGGCTTCGTGGTGCTGACCGGGCGGCGCGTCGAATCGCTTGGGTATGCTCGCGACGACGAGGAGCGGATGCAGCAAGTGCGATCGGCGCCGACGCCAGTCGACGACGCAAAGACTCTTCATATCGAGGATTGGCGTACACGGGATCCGAAGTTCCGGGTCGATGCATCTTCGCCGCGGGATCGGCCTCACGAACGCCCGGATCATCGTCCTCGCGACAGTAGCGGCGACCAATAGCGCAGCTGTGCGTCCAATCCTCAAGTGGACCTCAAGTTGGGCTAAAGTACGCGTCAATGAGCGAATCGGAAGACAACGTCGAGACCGAAACTTTCCGACGCCTCGAACGGCTGCGGGAGTTGCGCATCGAGCATCGCGATCTGGATGATGTGATCAATCGTCTGCAGATGGACCTGTACGTCAATGAAGTGCAGTTGCGACGCATGAAAAAGCGGAAGCTCCTGCTCAAGGATCAAATCTCGCGCATGGAAAGCGAGCTGATTCCCGACCTGAATGCCTGAACGACAAGAACTGAAGGCTGTAGCCCCTGGTCCGTAGCAAGAGCTCTCGCGGATCGGGATTTCTGGCTACAGACTACGGACTGAACCAACCAAGCCTGAACAAGCGCCATCCGATGGGACGTAGCAGCTTCGCAAAGCCTTGTCTTGCAACCATTGCGATTCTTCAATGCTGGTAGCCTGCGGGCTCAATCGGCGCTTCTTAGGCTCACCATAAAATGCAGGAACTGCTCCGAACCGCCGGCCGACAGCTAGAGCTCCTCCTCACACCGCCATCCCTGTTGCAGCTTGCCGCGATCGTGATCGCCGGCGGGCTGGCGTACTGGTTTGGCAGGCAGGTGCGCAACACAGATCGCGGCAAGGCCGCGCCGGTGCAGCGAGGAGTACAGGCGCGGGTCACGGAGGCGCTGACGATCGTCAGTCCGCATCTTGCGGCGCTGGTCCTCATCGCGGCTTTTGGAGGCGCGCTGCATGCGCTGAAAGCGGACAGCCGCATCGTCGATCTCGCCATCACGCTTGCGGGTCTGCTGTTATTGATCCGGCTCGGCGTCTATCTGGTGCGCGTCTCACTGGGCAACCGCACCAAGGGCTGGGGCGCGGCGATCACGTTCATTATCTGGGGGCTATTGGCGCTGCAGGTTCTAGGCTGGTTCGACCCGCTCGTGCAGGCGCTCGACAGCGTCGGCGTCAGAACGAGCAAGAGCCGCATCACGCTCTGGTCAGTCCTCAAGATTCTGTTCACGGTCGGCGCATTCATTCTGATCGCGGTATGGATCGCCCGCTGGGTCGAGAGACGGCTGATGGCGATGCAGGGCCTTGCGCTCAGCATGCGCATCGGCATCGCGAAGTTCTCGCAGACGTTTCTGATCGCGCTGTCGATTCTGCTCGGCCTGAATGCAACCGGGCTGGATCTCACTACTCTCAATGTGCTGACCGGCGCCGTGGGCGTCGGCCTCGGCTTCGGCCTGCAGGCGATCGTCGCCAACTTCATCAGTGGATTCGTGCTGCTGATGGACCGTTCGATCAAACCCGGCGACGTAATCAGTTTCACGGGCGTCACGGGCACGGGCGGGCCGACCGGCACCAGTACGGAAGGCTTCGGCTGGGTGCAGGAACTGCGCGGCCGCTACGTGGTGGTGCGCGATCGCGACGGAGTCGAAACGCTGGTGCCGAACCAGACCCTGATCATCAACCCGGTAATCAACTGGAGCTACACCGACCCGCGCGTGCGTCTCAAGCTCCCCGTGCGTGTGAGCTACAAGGATGATCCGGAACTGGCGTTGCTGGTTCTTCTGCAGGCGGCCGAAGACCAGAAACGCATCCTGCGCGACCCCCCGCCGGTCTCTCGCATGATGGGCTTCAACGATTACGGCTTTGATCTGGAACTGCGCTTCTGGATCTCCGACCCGCAGGAAGGCGTCAACAACGTACGCTCGGACGTCAATCGCGCAATCTGGCGGCTGTTCAAGGAAAAGGGCATCACGATTCCGGTCGCACAACGCGAAGTCATATTCGAGATGCGGGAGCCGCCGCGCGGCGCGCGCTCAGCGCCCGGTGATGCGATCGCACGAGAGCCGTAACGTGGCGTTCGAGATTCCCGAGCAGGCGATCGAGATGCGCTTCATTCGCGCCAGCGGGCCGGGCGGCCAGAATGTCAACAAAGTAGCGAGCGCGGTTCAGCTACGTTGCGATCTGAAGTCCTGGCCCGCGCTGCCGGAGCGCGTGCGCAATCGGCTGCGCACGCTCGCTGGCCGACGCCTCACCGATGAAGACGTGATCGTGATCAGCGCACAGCGCTTTCGCACTCAGGAGCACAATAAACGCGATGCACTGGCGCGCCTGTCGGTGCTTGTTGAGGAAGCGAGCATCGAGCCCAAGGTGCGTCGCGCCACGCGACCGACGCGAGCCTCGAAAGAACGCCGCCTCGAAGGCAAGCAGCAACGCGGTCAGGTAAAGCGAACGCGTGGGGCGGTGCGCAGCGATGATTGAAGAACTCTCGCAGAGATCGCTGAAAACGCAGGAAGATGCGTAGCTCGCCGATCTTCTCCCCAGGATTCCGTTCTCCCCCTGCGCTCTCTGCGAGAGACCAGATGTTGTTCAAGATGAGTCGCGCGCAGCTTCGCTGCGCTATCGATGCGTCACTTGCAACACGCTGTTGCGGATCTGTTCGTGCAGGACGAGCTGCGCGTCGTCCGCGACCGCGGGCAGCATATCGGTGTAGGTCAGGCGCCCTTCCGCGTTGACGCCGAGAACGCTGCGCGCACGCAGCAAGTCAATGAAATTCTTGAACAGCGCGCGATCGAAGAACTCCGGCGAGTTCAGCTCATAGAGCAATGACATGCGTTGCGCCATCAGCTGACACTGTGTTTCGAGCGCGTCCTGACTGATGCGTCCGCTGCCGGATCTCAGCAGCACCGCGATCACCATGTAGTAACGCTCGATAATCTGCACGGTGACCTGCGCAAGCACCGACAGCTGCACCGCTTCGGTGGAGCCCGTCGGTGGACGACGCCACTGCGCACCGCCCTCGACCGACTCGATCAGTCCGTGATTGGCGAGATCATCCAGCGTCTCGAGCACGGCCGCGCCGACTTCCGCCTCGGTCCAGCGCAGGAACAACTCGTCGCACGCATAGGGATAAATGCGCCACATGAGGCGCTGAACATCCTCGGTGCGCATCGTACGGTTGTTGAGAAAGCAGCATGCGATGAGCGAAGGCAACGCCATGAGATGCAGCACGTTGTTGCGAAAGTAGGTCAGCAGGACGGAGTTTTCCTCGGTCATCTGCAGCACATCGCCCAGCGAATGTTTCAATCGATGAATCACACCCATGCGCTCGGCGTGCCGAACCATCGATGCGCCGTCCGTTTCGGTGATCCACACGAGCGGCGAGTACGACGCCTGCCGCAGCAACGATGCGTACAACTCGAGCTGCCGCACCAGGTCGCCTTCCAGCATCGACTGCTTTGGCGTCGCCAGCAGCACCAATGCGATCAGGTTCATCGGCGCCACGCATGCAGCGCTGTTGATGTTCGTCATAACGCGGTGCGCGAGATCGTCGATGGCGCCGCCCAGCCACGCTGGCCGTTCGGCCTTCTCGGGCAGGGAGCGATGTGGTGCGTGCCTGTCGAGGATGTCGTCGAGACGGATCGGCTCACCAAAGCTCACGTGCACCTTGCCGAAATGCTTTCGTAGCGCGGGCAACGTTCGCAACATGCCGAACACCGATTCCTTTTCCTTCGGCTTGCCGGAGAGTTCGCCAATGTAGGTTTTCCCTTCGACCAGGCGCTCGTAGCCGAAGTACACCGGCAGGAATACGAGCGGACGCCGCGGATCGCGCAGGTAGCTGCGCAGCGTCATCGACAGCATGCCGGTCTTCGGCGCCAACAATCGGCCAGTGCGGCTGCGCCCACCCTCGATGAAGTACTCGATCGAATGTCCCCGGGCCATCATCAGTCCCAGATACTTCATGAACACCATGGTGTAGAGCGCGTTGCCCTTGAAGCTGCGACGGATGTAGAACGCACCGCCCTTGCGCAGAAAACGTCCTACGATCGGCATGTTCAGATTGATGCCTGCGGCGATGTGCGGGATCGCGTAGCCGCGGTAATAAATGACATACGACAGCAGCAGATAATCGATATGGCTGCGGTGACAGGGGACGTACACGATCTCTGCGCCGTCCGCGACCTTCTGCACCTGCTCGAAGTGGTGCAATTCGACGCCGTCGTAGAGTTTTGTCCAGAACCAGGTGAGCAGGCGCGCCACGATTGCGACGAAAACGTGCGAATAATTCGCGGCGATTTCTGCCGCGTACTCCTGCGCCTGTTGCAGCGCCTCGCGCCGCGAGATTTTCTTCGCGCGCATTTCATCGGCCATCGCGCGCCGCACCGCAGCGGTGCGCAACACCTGCGTGACCATCGTGCGGCGGTGAGAGAGATCCGGGCCGATCGCAGCGGCTCGCTGCCGTGCAAGCGCAAATCGCAGCATGCGCGTGACGCGGCGCACTGCACGCGCCGCCTCCGGCCCTTCATTGACGATCGATCGCAGCGAAACGGCGTCGCCGAACTGCACGAACAGATTGCGGCCGTTCACCAGCACCGAGAGCAGTCGACGAAAGCGGCCGGCGCGCTCCCAGTTTTCGGACAGCAGCAGCCGCAACCACGAGTCTGCCTTGTCAGGCTTGCGTCCCCAGAGGACCGTTACCGGCAGAAGATCCACCTCGAGCGCGGGCTCCATCACTGCCGCCGAAACAAGCTGCCGCATCGGAGTGGATATGCGATGGTCGATGCGATCGCCCCAGAAGCCGGCGCGCTTCTCGAGAAACAGCACCGAACGTTCCGGCAAGGGGCGCTTCAAAGCCTGAAACGGGGGCGGCATCCCATGCGCCAGACAGACTTTTTCGAGCACGACGAGGTCTGCAGCGCCGAGCTGATTGAGCACATAACAGATCGGTCGCTCGGCGTGGGCAAACCGCCGCTTGAGATCTCCCGGCAATACATGCGGCCGCGCCCACCATGACAGCGGCGCACGCAGCAGTCCCAGCCAGAGCCGGTCGAACCCGGAGAGATCGGCCATCAGTAAGCGTCTGCGCCTTCGCTCTCCTGCAGCGCCCGATCGAGGTCGTCCTTGTGCCGCAGCGTTGCGTCCTGCACGGAGCGCGCCTTGTCCATCGTCCCGACCATATCGCCCAACGCCGTGTCCTCGACCGGTTCAGAGCGCTGCGGCTCGACCGTCGCTCCGCAACCGGCGAGCAGCGCCATGGTAATCATCGGCCAGCACCTTCGCTGAATCGTCGTCATGGAAACTCCCCACATCAGCGTTGCGAGCAATAGTAGCGCATTGCTCGCGTGCAGCAGCCCGTCAGTGCGCGGCAAGCACTCGTCGCAGAAATCGATCGAGCAACTCGCATACTTCATCGATGTTCGCGGTCAGCCGGTGGTCGGAGTCGATGACGTGCAACGTCGACTTGTATTGCTGGGCGTAGCGGATGCTGTTCTCCACCGGAACGACATCGTCGTTCCAACCGTGGACGATCGTCACCGGGCAGTGCGCCGGCGTCGGTGTGTACTGCTCGTAACCGCGCATGAAGAATGCGGGCGCGAGCAGAAACATTCCACGCGTCGGGATCCGTGCTGAAACGGCGGCCGCTACGTGTGCGCCGAGACTGGAGCCGACGAGCAGCACGGGGCCCGGAAGGCCACGGCATACTTCGAGCAAACGCTGTACTCGCATCGCCGGATCATCCATTCCCCGATAGTCCACTGATTCGACATCCAGATGATGCCTGCGAGCGATCTCAGCCATCGCTGTGATCTTTGAGCCCCACGGCTCGCCGTCCTTGCCGTGTGAGAAAACGATGTATGAGTCAGGCATAAGAAAGTCGACGGTTGACGGTTGACGGTCAGAACGAAATCTTTCATTCCCTGGGGGTCGGCCGCAGGCCGATGGAGACTGGCTAGAGCGCGCCCGCGCGCGGTTCTGGCCGTCAACTGTCAACGGTCAACCATCGACATCCTCCCGAGCATGCAGTCCCGCGAAATCAAAAACCGCGGGATCTGCGAGGTGCGAGGTTGAAATATTCCGGAGACTGGTGAAGATCGACTCCGTGCGTCCTGGATAACGTTGTTCCCATTCGCGCAACATGTTCTTGATCTCCATGCGCTGCAGATTCTCCTGCGAGCCGCACAGCGAGCACGGGATGAGCGGAAATTCCCGAGCGCGCGCATAGCGCTCGATGTCCTGTTCGGCGACATAGGCGAGTGGACGGATGACGACGTGCCTGCCGTCTTCCGAACGCAGCTTCGGCGGCATCGCCTTCAATTTGCCCGCAAAGAACATGTTGAGAAACAGCGTCTCGACGATGTCGTCGCGATGATGACCGAGGGCGATCTTCGTGACGCCGTGTTCCGCGGCATAGCGGTACAGCGCGCCGCGCCGCATGCGCGAGCACAGCCCGCACATCGTCTTGCCCTCAGGAATGACACGTTTGACGACGCTATAGGTGTCCTGCTCGATGATGTGAAATGGCACGCCGAGCGCAGTCAGATACTCCGGCAGAATATGCTCGGGAAAGCCCGGCTGTTTCTGGTCGAGATTCACCGCGATCAATTCGAAATCGACCGGCGCGCTGCGCTTGAGAGACAGAAGAATGTCGAGCAGCGTGTAGGAGTCCTTCCCGCCCGACAGACATACCATGACCTTGTCGCCCGCCTCGATCATCCGGAAATCTTCGATCGCCTTGCCCACCTCTCCGCGCAGGCGCGCCTGAAGACGCTTGAAGTTATTGGAGGGCGAGAATTCAGGGAGAGCGGACATAGATGGCCAGGAAGCGACTAGCAACTAGCTGCTAGCCGGAATTCGGAATGGTTTGAGGGGTTCGAGGGCGAGATCATACAAGGGCGTAGCAGCAGCCGTGCAAAGCACTCTGACTAGCAGCTAGCGGCTAGCAGCTATTCCTCAAGATACTTCCCCTCCACATACCTCACCCAGGCGCCGGCTGTGAGCGGTTTGCCGGTGGCGTTCTTGATGAGTTCGGGGGTGCTGACGCTGGCGGCGAGCGAGTGGACGTTTTCACGCAGCCATCCGAACAGGCCGGTGAACTGGCCGGAGGCAATCTCCTGGTCGAGTTCTGGCCGATCTGCGCGCAGGCTTTCATAGAGCTGGGCCGCAATGACGGCGCCGATCGCGTACGACGGGAAGTAACCAAATGAACCCACCGCCCAGTGCACGTCCTGCAGACACCCTTCCGCATCGTTCGTGGGTTTGACGCCGAGGCGATCCCCCATGCGCGCGTTCCAGGCTTCCGGGATGTCCTTGATCTTGAGCTCGCCGTTCAGGATTTCGGTTTCAAGTTCGTATCTCAGCAGGATGTGCACCAGATAAGTCACTTCATCGGCGTCGACGCGAATCAGGCTGCGGCGCACGCGAATCAGCAGCCGATAGAGATTCTCCACCTCCCATTCGAGCCCGCTGACGCCGAACGCCTTCTCCAGCAAGGGCTTGAGGTAGGTGAGAAACGGGCGATTCCGGCCGAGGATCATTTCGAGCAGCAGCGACTGGCTCTCCTGCATCGCCATGCCGCGATCACGCCCCACGGGCATTCCGCGCCAGGCTTCCGGCAGACCGACGTCGTACATCGCGTGACCGGTCTCATGCAGCACTCCCATCAGCCCGGTGAGCGGATCAGTCGGACTGAAATGGGTCGTGATGCGGATATCGCCTGGCCCACCCCCGGTAAACGGATGTTCGCTCTCGTCGAGGCGGCCGCGATCGAACGGAAACCCCAGCGCTTTCATCAGTTCGATGGCCAGGTGACGTTGTTTGGATGCAGCGAAACGACCGGTGATCTCGAGCGGTGGGCGTTTCGTCTGCAGATCGATCGCCTCCTGGATGAGCCCCGGCAGTCGTCGTCCGAGCGTCGTGAATATCGAGTCGATTTCGGCGTTCGTCAGGCCCGGGCTGAACTCATCGATCAGCGCGTCATAGGGATCGAGATTCAGCGCCTTGCCGAGCAGGGTCGCCTTGTCGCGCATCAGATTCGCCACCTCCTCCAGATGCGGCGCAAACACCGAGAAATCGCTTTTCTGCTTGGCTTCGAGCCACTTCATCTCGGCGCGGGAGGTCGCCTTGGCGAGCCGCGAGACCAGGTTCTGGGGAGTCGCGATGGCGTGATCGCGCTCACGCCGCATCTCTCTCAGGTTCGCTCGCTGCCACTCTTCAAGGCCCGGCAGGTTCGCCTCCGCCCGATCCAGCAGGCGCGACACGCGTGGCGAGGTGACCAGGGAATGACATTCAGTCTCGAGCGCCGCGAGTTGCTCGCCGCGCAGATCTGAGCTGCCGCGCGGCATCATCACGGCCGAATCCCATCGCAGCACACTGACGGTGCTGCGGAAGGCGTGGAGGCGGCGGAATTCCTGTTCGAGTTGTTGGTAGGGCGTCAGGGCCATGGATCGCAAACTCCCGGTCGGACGCACGGCCGCCGGCAAAGGGGGGCGGCATCATAGCAATGACGCGCAGCTTGCCGCGCTCGCAACTGAGGCAACGATCGATAAGTTTTTCTGTAAGATACCTCAGCCATACCCCCATGCTCCGGGCCCGCAGCTCCCAAAATCTTTTTGGTGCCCGATGGAACCCCAGGTCGGCGGACGCAGTCAGAACTGACGTCCTCCTGCAAGAGCGTTCGGCAACGAGTGCTCTGGACGAAAGCCGGCGGCGCCAGTCGCCGCCGGCTTTTTATTTGTGACTGGTGAGTGGTGACTAGTCAGACAAGACCTTCCCCGATCCGACTAACGTACTGCGCCGACCCGAAGCCAGACCGCCCAGCGCTCTGACCAATCACCAGTCACCAGTTACTGGCGGCCTCCTTCGGACCTGATCTCAATCCGTCGATGAGGTGCGAAATGTATTCCGGGGACTTCGTGTTGCGAGCGACGTAGCTGTACACCACCGGCACGATGTAGAGGGTGAGCAACATTGAGAACGTGACCCCGTAGACCACGACCGCGCCGATGGTCGAACGGCTCTCCGCCCCGGCCCCTGTGGCGATCAGCAGCGGCACGGCCCCAAACACCGTACACAAGCTCGTCATCAACACGGGTCGTAGTCGAATTGCCGACGCCTCGATCACGGCTTCATGGAATTCGACGCCCCGATCGCGAAGCTGGTTGGCGAATTCCACGATCAGAATGCCGTTCTTGGCCGCGAGACCAATCAGCATGATGCAGCCGATCTGGCTGAAGACATTGATCGAACCGTCGGTGAACCAAAGCCCGAGCAAGGCTCCCGTTACGGCAAGCGGCACCGTCACCATGATGATCAATGGATGGCGGAAGCTTTCGAATTGCGCCGCCAGCACCAGGAAAACGATGACGAGCGCGAGCACGAACGTTGCGTACAGCGCCCCGCCCGAGCGCTTGAATTCACGCGATTCGCCGTCGTAATTGATCTGCGCGTGCGGCGGCAACTCGGCGCGGATCAGATCCTCCATGTACTCGAGCGCCTCACCCAGCGAATACCCGGGATTCAGATTTGCCGAGATCGTGATGGAGCGCAGCCGATCGAAGCGTTTGAGCTCGATCGGTCCCGCGGTTTCCTCGATGCGCACCAGACTTGAGAGCGGCGCGAGGGAGTTCGTGGTCGCTGAGCGCACGTAAATGTTGGCGAGATCGCTCGGCGTCGCGCGATCCTCGTCGCGCGCCTGCAGGACGACGTTGTATTCCTCGCCGCGATCCAGAAAGGTCGTGACGATGCGCGATCCCATCATCGATTCGAGAGTCCGGCCGACGGCCGTCAGAGAAACGCCCAGATCCGCCGCGCGATTCCGGTCAATCGAAACGTCGAGCTGCGGCTTGCGCGCGTAAAAGTCCGAATCCAGATTCGTCAGGCCCGAATTTTCCGCAGCCTTCTGCAGAACGATGTCGCGCCATTGCGCTAGCTCCTCGTAGTCGCCTCCGCCAAGCACGATCTGCACCGGCGATCCGCCGCCGCGAATGCCGAGGCCGCCCGGCGTACCGACCATGACGCGCACGCCGGCCAGTTCCTGCATCTTGGGCCGCAGGCGCGCTGCGATTTCCTGGGCGGATTCTTCGCGATTTTCCCAGGGGCTGAGCGACAACATGACTCGTCCGTTGCTGATGTCGCCGCTGAAGCCTCCCGCGAACGTCCTCACGCGCAGCACGTTTCCCGCCTCGACTTCGGCCATGACGATCGCTTCGATCCGCCGCATGTATCGATCCAGGTACTGCAGACTCGACCCTTCCGGCGCCGTCAGCGCGATGAAGATCCGCTGGCGATCCTCGGCCGGTGCATATTCGGACGGCAGGAGGCGGAACAGAACGACGGCGATCGCGAGTGTTGCGAGACCGGCAGCGCCAATCGCCAGAGGCGCCCTGAGCACCGCTCGCAGCGAGCGCTCGTACCGACCCGACAACCAACGGAAGAAGCGATCGACGGCGTGCGCGACGCGTCCACGCACGATGCCGCTAGCGAAGATCTTCGAACTCATCATCGGCACGAGGGTGAGCGAGACCAGCGCGGAGAAACCAATCGCAGCGGCGATCGTGATGCCGAACTCGCCGAACAGACGGCCGATGTTGCCGGGGATGAATGAGATCGGCAGGAATACTGCGATCAGGACCAGCGTGGTCGCGATGACCGCAAAGCCGATTTCACGACTGCCGTCGACGGCGCCCAGCAACGGAGCCTCGCCCAGCTCGATGCGACGCACGATGTTCTCCAGGACGATGATCGCGTCATCGACGACCAGACCGATGGCGAGCACTGCGCCTAGCAGCGTGAGCACGTTGATCGAGAAGCCCGCCATCACCATCACGCTGCTCGCGGCGATGATCGATACTGGGATCGTGACGGCGGGAATGAGCGTTGCGCGTATCGTTCCCAGGAAAAGATAGATCACGATGAGCACGAGCAACAGCGCCACGACCAGCGCATGAATCACTTCGTTGATGGACTCGCGCACGAAGACCGAGTCATCGGTGTTCAGCTCGATCGTGAGATCGGCCGGCAGCGTTTCCTGCACTCGCGCCAGCTCGGCCTGCACGCCGTCCGACACCTCCAGGATGTTGGCCGTCGATTGCGGCACGATCCCGAGGCTGACTCCGGTTTTGCCTTCGGAGCGCGAGATGCTGCGGAGATCTTCGGCCGCGAGCTCGATATCCGCCACCTCGCCGAGCCGGATGAGAAAGCCGCCCTCGCCGCGGCCGACGACGAGCTCGCGGAAGTCCCGCGCGGCATGCAATCCTGTGTCCGTGCGCAGCGTGAATTCCCGTTCGAGCGACTCGATGCGGCCAGCGGGAAGCTCGATGTTTTCTGCGCGCAATGCTGCTTCGATGTCCTGAACCGTGAGCTGGCGCGCTGCAAGCGCATGTCGGTCGAGCCAGACGCGCATTGCGTAGCGACGC
The DNA here is from genome assembly GCA_050738395.1 of Steroidobacter sp. Lineage (GTDB taxonomy): Bacteria > Pseudomonadota > Gammaproteobacteria > Steroidobacterales > Steroidobacteraceae > Steroidobacter. Next base: position 4,088 of record JBOHZJ010000211.1, on the reverse strand, counting down.
TCGCCTCCGATGCGCACCGTAGCGACCCCGCGAACGACCGAAAATCGATCGACGAGATAGCGCTGGACGTAGTCCGTGAGCTCCAGCTCCGATCGCTGGTCGCTTCTGAGATTGAGCCACATGACCGCGTCGGAAGATGTATCGACCTTCGCGACTTCCGGCGGATCGGCTTCCTCCGGCAGATTGCCGAGAACGCGCGCGACGCGATCGCGCACGTCGTTCGCCGCAGACTCGATGTCCCGATCCAGGCTGAATTCGATCGTGATGCGCGAGCGCTCGTCGCGGCTGCTCGAGCGCAGCGTATCGACGCCTTCAATGCCTGCGATCTGGTTCTCGATCACCTGCGTGATCCGCGATTCGACGACGGCGGCCGAGGCGCCGCGATAGAGCGTGTCGATGCTCACGATGGGCGGCTGCACGTCCGGCGTTTCCCGCACGGATAGCCGCGCGGCCGCCATCAGACCGATGATGGTGAGCAACAGACTCAGGACCATCGCGAAGACAGGTCGGCGAACCGAAACGTCGGAAAGGATCATGTGGGCTGTTCGCGCGTGCTGCTGGCGACGACGCCGTCGCTCTGGACGCGCACGGAAGAACCATCCCGCACATTCAGAGTGCCGTCGACGACGACGCTCTCTTCGATGGTCAGTCCGTCGAGAATTTCAACCTCGCCCGGCCGCCGCCGTCCGATCGTGACCTGGCGCTTATGCGCGCGTCCCTCATCGACGACGAAGACGAAGTGACTGTCGTTCTCGGGAACCAGCGCCTGCTCGGGCAGCATCAGCGCTTCGCCTTCGGAACGCATGAGCCGCAGCGTCATGAACATGCCCGGCCGCAGGCGACCGTCCGGGTTGTCGATGAGCGATCGGATGGCGACCGACCGGCTTACTGGATCGATCCGCGTATCGATGCTTGCGACGCGGCCGGCAAATACGTCCTTCGGATATGCGCTGCTGCGGGCTTCCAACGTAAGACCTGGCTTCAGCGTCGCGAGATAGACTTCGGGCACTGAGAAATCAAGCTTGACGACGCTCAGGTCGTCGAGCGTCGTGATGACGGCGCCGGGGTTGACCAGACCGCCCAGACTGACATTGCGCAAGCCAATGCGGCCGGAGAACGGCGCGGTGATGACGCGATCATTGACGCGCGATTGCGCGGCCGCCACGCGCGCTTCGTTGGCGAGCATAGTCGCCTGCAGTTGATCCAGCTGCGCCTCCGACAGAGCGCGCGTCTGAAACAATTCCTGGCTGCGCTTGTACTGACTGCGGCTGTCGCTTTCAGCAGCCCTTGCGGCGGCAAGATCGGCCCGGGCCTCGTCGCTGTCGAGCTCGACGAGGACATCGCCTTTGCGGACCTGCTGACCTTCGGTGAAATGGATCGCCGCGATGCGATCAGCCACTTTCGCCGTGATGTCGACCGACTCATTCGCCCGGACGGTGCCGAGCGCCTCGACTTCGTGCGCGAACTCTTTCTGGATGGGCCGCGTCGTGGTGACGGCGACCGAGCGTGGGCCGCCCATCGCAGCAGACCGAGCGCCGAAGGGTGCGGCTGAGGACTTCGAATCCGCGACCAGATACCAGGCAGCGCCCATCAAGGCCGCGAGCACGACCGCAGCGATTGCAAGAGTGTTTCGAGTCACGTAGCCGGCCAGCCTTCCACCGGCGAGCGGCGGATCGGGAAGTAATTGAGCGGAAAAGTATCGCACTATGGCGAAGCGGTTGGCGGTTGGCAGAGCGCGCAATCGCGTGGCCGCGCCCGGGACCTGCGCATGGCCAGTCCTGGTTGCAATCACCAGACCCAGATTAGCCTTCCGGGTTCCTGGGCAGCTGCAAAGAATCGTAAGAGCCGCCGCAGTCTGCGCGGCCTGCCAGCGGCGTTCTGACTAACCGCTAACCGCTAACCGCTTCTTCTAAGGCTCTGAGTCCGATGCGTCGCCGATGCCTTCGAACAACGGCGTGGAAAGATAGCGCTCGCCGGTGTCCGGCAACATGGCGAGGATCACCGATCCCTGCGGGGCTTTCTGCGCAATCCTGAGGGCGGCCGCAAACGTTCCGCCGGAGGAAATGCCGCAGAAAATGCCTTCTTTCGCGGCAAGTGCACGCGCGGTCTGAATTGCTTCGTCATCCGTGACAGGAACGATTTCGTCGGGAATCGAGCGATCGAGCACGGCCGGAACGAAGTCCGGCGTCCAACCCTGAATTTTGTGCGGCTTGAATTCAGCGCCGGCCAGCAGTGACGCAGCCGCAGGTTCGGCGGCGATGACTCGGGTGTCGGGGCGCGCCTTCTTGATCATGTCGCCCGCGCCCGTGAGCGTGCCTCCCGTGCCCCAGCCGGTGACCCAGAAATCGAGCCGTTTCCCGGCAAAATCGCTGAGGATTTCCGGACCTGTCGTGTTGCGGTGGTACTCCGGATTCGCCGGATTGTCGAACTGCCTCGCCAGAAACCATTTGTGCTTTTCGGCAAGTTCCTCGGCCTTGCGGACCATGCCAGAGCCGCGCTCGGCGGCCGGCGTGAGAAACACTTTCGCGCCGAGCATGCGCATGATCTTGCGACGCTCTACCGAGAAGGTCTCCACCATGACGGCGACGAATGGATAGCTCTTTGCGGCGCATACCATCGCCAGCGCAATCCCTGTATTGCCGGAAGTCGCCTCGATCACGGTCTGCCCGGGCTTGAGCACACCGCGACGCTCGGCGTCTTCGATGATGGCGATCGCCAGACGATCCTTGACCGACGCGAGTGGATTGAAGAACTCACATTTCACATACATCGTCACATTCGAGGGCGCGAGCCGATTGATTCTGACGATGGGCGTGCGGCCGATGGTGCCGAGAATGTTTTCGTAAATCATAGAGATAATGACTGGTGACTGGTGACTAGAAGCGGACAGTGGAAATCTACGAAAGAGTGCGCGTGCATCCGCGAGTGCGTCAACTGAACTTTGGTTCTGTGTTCATCTCCCGTCCGCGGCTCACGGCTTGATCCGACGGCGTCCGCCTCCCGCCACCCGCCGTTCACCTGCGGGCATCCCGCTCGCGAAGCCAGCTCGCGATGCGCTCCGGAATTTCGCGCTGCGCCGAGCCGCTCACATAGATGCCGATATGACCGCCCTGGAACTCGTGATCACTGTAGTCCGCGGTTCCGACCAGTCCCGCCAGCGGCTTGCTTGCGGACGGTGGGACGAGATGGTCCTGGCGCGCGTAGATGTTGAGGACGGGCATCGTGACCGCTTTCAGATCGACCGGGCGGCCGCCGATTCTCGTTCCGCCCGTGACCAGCCGGTTTTCCTTCACGAACCAGGTGACGAACTGTCGGAACATCTCGCCCGGCTGATCGGGGCTGTCGAAAATCCACTTTTCCATGCGCAGGAAATTCTCGAGCGCCTCGGGATCATCGATGTGATCGAGCAGATCCACATATTTCTGGCTCGTCAGCCGGAAGGGCATGAGACCGAGGAACAAGGCGTTGAGCAGTTCGCCGGGAACGTTGCCGCTCGTCGACGCGAGCGCACCGACGTCGATGTGCTGGGTCCATTTGGTCAGCAGATTTTCAGGTGAACGAAAGTCGACCGGCGTCACCATCGTGATGAGATTGCGGATCCTTTCGGGATGCAGCGCCGCGTAGCACAGACTCAGTGTCCCACCCTGACACACACCCAGCAGATTGAGCTGGTGATCGCCGGTCGATTGCCTGACGTAATCGATGCAACGCGGCAGATAACCCAGCACATAGTCTTCAACGCCCAGGTAGCGATCGGCGCCGTCGGGATAGCCCCAATCGATGAGGTAAACATCGACGCCTCGCTGCAGCAAACCGCGGATCAGTGAACGATCCGGCTGCAAATCCATCATGTAAGGGCGATTCACGAGCGCATAGCAAATCAGCAGCGGCGTGCGAACGCGCCGTGCGCCCGATGCCTCGACGAACGGCCGATAGCGGTACATCACCAATTTGTCTTCGCGGTACACCTCGTCTTTCGGTGTACCGCCGATCGTGACGTCGCCGACGCTCGCGAGCGCCGTGACGCCCCGCATCAGACGCTGCGCAAACTCTTCGATCTCGCGCGCTGTGTTCGGCATGTCTGACAG
>JBOHZJ010000210.1:0-12482 GCA_050738395.1 Steroidobacter sp. | reverse complement strand
GTGTCGAACAGCGGACGCGCCTGCGCTGATCGCTACCGCATTGCCGGCGATCGACTTCACCGCTGAACCCGAATGGCAGGCGCTGGCGCCGGGGGCGCGCGGCAGAATTTTTCGCCGTGCGCTGATCCTCTGGACGCTGATCACGATCGCACCGGCTCTATGGTATCTGCGCGAATTCGCCGCGATCGTCCTGCTTGTGAGTGCGCCGCTTGCGTGGTTGCACGCTCATTTTTATGTGAAGCACACCGCATGGGCGTTGCGACCGGACGTTCTGCTCTATAGGCGCGGTTGGCTGACGCGCCGACTTGCGGTTGCGCCGCGCGATCGCGTGCAGTCAGTGAGCATGGAAACTTCGCCGTTCGATCGTCGCTGGCGCATGGCGAGCGTGTACGTCGATACCGCCGGCGGCGGCAGCTCTGGGGAGATCCACATTCGGTATCTGGATGCGCACGTCGCACGGACGCTGGTGAGAGATTTGTATCGGGTAAGGCAGAAGCGGTTGGCGGTTAGCGGTTAGCGGTTGGTCAGAACGCTTGCGCGTCCGAACCGCTTGGAAGCGAAGAAGCGCTCTGCGCCTCTGACTAACCGCTTCTTCCAGCAGGCTCGGGCCGCGTCCATAACCAGATGGCGAGGGCGAACAGAAATGCAGGCAGGCCGAATTTCAGCCACTGCGGCATTTCGGTGAACTGCAACCCGACGCCGCTGCCCAGCATCATGATGGACGCAAGCCACTTTGCCCGGCGCGCGACGGCGCCATGCTCGCGCCATTGGCGGATGTGTTCACCGTACACGGGATGCGCAAGGAGGCGCTCTTCCAGTGCAGGCCAGCCTTTACCGGCGGCCCACGCGGCGAGAATCAGGAATGGGGCGGTCGGCGCGACGGGCAAGGCCACGCCAATGAGGCCAAGCACCAGTGCGACGATTGCGACGATCCGCCAGATCAGGATTCGTGTTTTTTGAAGCATGGGCGATTGTGCAGTGGACTGGCGTCAGAAGCGTTAGCAATTGAGTAACCACACGGAGCACAAAGAGCACATAAGATCGAATTAGCAAATCGCAGAACTGGCTTGGCGGCATGCCGAAATCCACCAGACACATCGGCGTCTGATCTTCGTGATCTTTGTCCCGCGGGATTTCCGTTGGTCATGTTCTCTGTGGTTGCTTCGATTTCGCTCCGGCTTCAGAACCTATACGTGAACTGCGTGCTCACGATGTCGATGTCCGATTCCTGTTCGCCGATGAGGAATGCAGAGGATGCGATGTTCCCGGCGTTCTGATTCAGCGGTACGGTGTCGCTGAACAAGTGCGCGTAGCCGAGATCGAGAAGAATGGATTCGGTGGGTTGCCAGCGCGCTCCGAATGCGACCCAGGTCCGGTTCGTGTCGGGCAGGCGCGGCGTGCGGATTGAATCCGGAACAGCCGACTCGTCGTAGGCGACGCCGGCCCGCACTGTCAGCGCATCGGACATCTCGTAAGCGCCGCCGAGCGCGTAGCGGAACGTGTCTTCCCATTCTTCCGGCGTCACGGAAACAACTGCACCTGTGTCGCGCACCACTCGCAGTTCCTGCACGGAACTCCAGCCGGTCCAGCCCACGTCGGCGAACAGCGCGACCCTTTCGCCGAATTGCCGGCGCAGCGACACTGTCGCAATCTCCGGCAGCTCAAGGTCAACGGATGCGGGGCCGGTTGCGAGCGGAGCGCCTGACGCTGAAGCGCTCGCCACAATGGCGGCGCCGACAGGGTGTGCAATGGCGGGCGGCGCAAAGTTCACCGAACCGCTGACTTCGTAGTCGATCTTCGATCGATACGCGATCCCGATACGCGTTGTCTCGGATACATCGAGCAACAGACCGAGGTTGAAACCCCAGGCTTTGTCATCTCCGCTCACGCGAGCGCGTCCTTCGAGGCCGGCGTTCGCAGCAATCACGCCAGGCGCCGCCGCAGGGGGCAATTGTCCTAGCGCGACCAGCTGCTGCACTCCCTGCGCAACGACCGCGGAATAGCTCACTGCGTTCGTCAACTCCGCTTCGAGACGCTGATAGTTCACGCCGACGCCGAGAGAAAGAGTTTCGTTCACGCGCCATGCAATCGACGGATTCAGGTTGATCGTCCTGATTTCAGACTTGAGCGCCTGGAAGCGGCCAATCCAGCCGGGCCCGTAGTCGGTCTTCAAACCGAAAGGCGCATTGACGCCGACGCCAATCGCGAACGTGTCGCTGACCGGCGCCGCCACATAGGCGCTCGGTACGAAATTCCAGCCGCCCGCATCGCCGCCGTTATGGCCGAGCGGCTGCGCCAGCGCCGGCTGCGATCCTTCGTCGCCAAACTGCGAGGTGATCTCGATGCCGCTTGCAACGACGATTGCTTCGGGACCCTGAAGATGGTTCAGACCCGCCGGATTGAAGAACACAGTAGTCGCATCATCTGCAGCGACAGCAGTGCCCGCGAACGCCATGCCGAGACGGCTGGCGCTTTGCTCCAGGAGTGCAAATCCCGATGCGTGCGCGACGATTGGACAGAGCGTCAGTGCAGCGGTGGTGAAAAGCGGAATCGATGTGGTCTTGTTGAAGCGGCGCATCGCATACGCTCCTGCAGCGATTTACGCATGCAACGCGCCGATCGGAACGAAAGTGCCCAGGCCGGTTCTGATTTGTTCTCCTGGCTGTCGTTCTTTCGCGCTACTTCATTTCTTCCGCGTTCACCTGAATGACAATCCCTTTCTGCCAGATATCCGCATCCGGGTCGATCGGCGGGTACTCGATGTTCGTGCGCTGCTCGCGCCCCGGGTCGCTGTTCCCGCCAGTTACCTGACGGGACTGTTTGAAAAACCGCCTTCAACAGCCCGCCAGATGGGGCCACGGACGGGCCGGCGAGGATCATTTGACGTTGAAAAAATCCATGGATGGATTTTTTCAACCATCTCCCAGAGGCGCTTGCGTGCGGCGAAAGGGTCCAACATCCGCCGTCTGTTGCGAGACAATGCCGTTTCAGAAGTCGTACGAGATTCTCTATGCGCGCAAGACTTGCGTTCCTTATCGTGCTCGGAGCTGGTGCACGCCTCGCCGGCGCAGCCGACGCAGTACAGCAGGCGCCCGCAGCGGCGGCGGATTCCCGCGCCGTGATGACCGGCGATCAGATCGTGCAGATACTGGATGAAACGGTGGACTGGTATCGGACGCTTGGAACCCAGCAGCAGGCGGCCACACAACCGAGCGATCTGTTGATCCTGTACGCCAATCGACAGACGGCGGACAAAGTCATGTCATTGGCTTTCGAGATTGCGAGAGCCAATGCGGAGCTGCTCAGCAGCGAAGCCAGCGCGGCGCAGGCGAGCGACGAAGCAGCGTCGTCGCACTCGCTGAATCAGGTTCGAAAAAAGCTGGATGAGCAGCGTGCGGCGATTCAGGCGGAGATCGATTCCAGCCGCCGCCAGCTCGCCGCTGCGCCGAAGCAGAATAGATCCGAGCTGCAGGAAAGGATCTCGGTGCTGCAGGGCGAGCTGGACCTGATCAATGCCAGAAGAAATCTTCTGGGCAACATGGCGCAGTTCGCCGGTGAAAGCGATGCGAACGGCTTTGGCGCAAATGCATTGAAAGCGCACATCGACGCCATCGCTGCTTCGATACCCTCGTCAGGCGCCGCCTCCGCATCACCGGCCGCTGCCGCAAGTGCGACCACGCCGACTTCGAGCGCTGCCGCCGTCGCTTCGCTCAGTCAGTTCGGAATCTGGGATCTGGCGGCGACCGTGTTCAGGCTGTCAACGAAGGCGCGCACGATCGAGACGGTCGATCAGCGAACCGCGGAGCTGCAAGAGGTGTTCACGACCATTCGCACCGCCCCGCTCGAGCGGCTCAAGGCGCTGGCGGCGCGCGGCGATGCGCTCGCAGCTCAGGTCCAGGCGGAGCGCGATGCAGCCGATGGCGCGAATCTGCGCGGCGTACGCGATCAATACGACACGCTGGCGTGGTTGTTCGCGCAAACCTCCGCCATCGTGACGCCCCTGAGCAAGGCGGAAGTGCTGCTCAATCAGTACCGCCGCAATCTGAGCAACTGGCGCGAGGCGACCCAAAGGCAGTATCGCGACGCGCTCCGCGCGCTCGGCTTACGCGTGGTCCTGTTCGCGGGGCTGTTGGCGATCGTGTTTGCAGCGGCCGAGGTGTGGCGACGCGCAGTATTCCGGTATGTACACGAGGCGCGTCGCCGGTCCCGATTCCTGCTGCTGCGAAAAATTGTTCTCTGGTGCCTGGTCGTCGTGATCGCCGCATCCACCTTCGCGACCGAGCTTGGCTCGCTTGCGACTTTCGCCGGGCTGATCACCGCCGGTCTCGCAGTGGCGATGCAGAGCGTGCTCGTCTCGGTCGTCGGTTATTTCTTTCTCATCGGCAAATATGGCATTCGCGTCGGCGATCGCGTGCAGATCGGCGCCGTCACCGGAGAGGTCATCGAAATGGGACTGGTCCGGGTGCACTTGATGGAGCTCGGCGGACAAGGTCTGATGAGTCCAACCGGCAGAGTGGTTGCCTTTGCAAACTCGATCATCTTTCAGGCGTCGGGCGGGCTGTTCAAACAGATTCCCGGCGTCAACCTGGCCTGGCACGAGATCACAGTGAGCCTGCCCGCGGGGGCCGACTACGCGATGATCAAGGACAGGCTCGTCGATGCAGTCGCCAGCGTCATCAAGGACTACCGCGAAGACATCGTGCGGCAGACGCAGGCAATCCAGAAAGCCGCTTCGTCGAGCGCCGCTGGCGACCCGCAGCCGCAAGTGCAGCTGCGTTTTTCCGCAGCCGGCGTGGACGCGCTGGTGCGCTACCCCGTTCAGCTAACGCACGCGGCGGAAATCGACGAACGCGTATCGCGAGAACTGTTGAACGTCATTTCGACCTATGACGCGGGCACAGGACACGTCGGCTAGATGGCTGTTCGTGAGTCAAGCGAGGGCGCGGCCCGGGGTCGGCGTGCGAAGCGCCGCGACAATGGTGGAGTCGCAATGCAATTGGCTGTGGCGCCGCGGGCCGCGCCTGAACTCTTTCTGAGGAGCCGTGAGGCTGGCCAGGCCGGGCTCGCTGTAGTAAAACAACGTCCGACACCACGGCGGCGGAGCGTCACAGCGCCCGGCGTGTATAAATACAGATCGGCGCGACGATGCATTTACCGGACATTCCCGAACACGTTCTGCAGTTTATTGCTGAAAAAATCGACACAGTGCCTCAGCTCGAGGCGCTGTTGCTGCTGTGGGAGAACCAGTCGCAAACCTGGGAAAGTGGTGTAGTAGCGGCGCGGATCTACGTGCGGCCCGACGTCTGCGCTGAGATCCTCCAGACACTGCAACGACGCGAACTCATCCGCTCGGAGCCCGGCTCACCGCCGCGTTATCGTTACAACCCCGACTGGGACAAAAGCGGCGATCTCATGGTGCAGGTCGCAACCGCCTATCAACGTCATCTCGTCCCGATTGCGACGTTCATTCACTCCAGGGGTCCATCCTCGGTGCGCGAGTTCGCCCGCGCATTCGATTTCAAGAAGGAGCGCTGAGCAATGGATCTGATCGTCAATATTCTGGGCGCTCTCACAGTGTTCATCTGCGCGGTGCTGCTGCTGCGCGGCTATGCGCGAACCCGCAAGCGTTTGCTGCTGTGGAGCGGCCTGTGCTTCCTGGGCCTCACCGGATCGAACGTGCTGCTGCTGGTCGATCTTTCCGTGGTGCCCGATATCAATCTCTACTCGGTGCGTCTGGGCGTCGCGGCGGGCTCGATGCTGCTGTTGTTGTACGGTCTGGTGCTGGAGAGCGACTGATCATGATCAACGGATTCTTCCTCGGTGTGATCGTGACCACATCGCTGACCGCTGCGGCGTTCTTCCTGAAATTCTGGAAGCAGACGCGTGATCTGCTGTTTCTCGGCTTCGGCGCCGCTTTCCTCATCGAAGGATTCAACCGCCTGGCTTTCCTGTTTCTGGAATCGCCGAACGAGGGCGACCCGCTCATCTACGGCGTGCGGCTGTTCTCTTATCTGCTGATTCTCGCAGCGATCATCAACAAGAATCGGGCGTAGAAAAGAACCTGCAGCATCGAAACACCCTGGCGCGCTGAAGCGGCCCCTCGGGGAGAGGTGAACAACAAAAAGCCTCTCCTTTGGGAGAGTGCCCGGGGGTGACGCGCCCGACGGGCGCGTTCTGACTGGCGGCTGCTAGCGTCCGCGGTTGCCTTCATACCTCCGCAGGAACCCTCGTCCATACGGCGCGTTACCTTCGATCCGACGTTGTGTCGGACGGGGCCGCCATGGCGCAATCGACGAATTCAACGCGCGAAGTCATCGTCATCACGGGCGCCTCTGGCGGCATCGGTCGCGCGACGGCGCATGCATTTGCGCGTCCCGGCGCGCGCATCGCGCTGCTCGCGCGCGGCGAGCGCGGGCTCGACAGCGCGCTGCGCGAAGTTGAAGCCGCTGGCGCTGAAGCACTGGTCATTCCGACTGACGTGAGCGACTGCGAACAGGTCGAGCGCGCCGCCTCGCAGGTCGAAGAGCGCTGGGGCGGCATTGATGTATGGGTCAACAATGCGATGGCCACCGTGTTCGCACCTATTGCGGATCTCAGCGCCGCCGATCTGCGTCGCGCGACCGAGGTGACGTATCTCGGGGCGGCGTACGGAACGATGGCGGCGCTCAGGCGCATGCGGCCGCGCAATCGCGGCGTGATCGTGCAGGTGGGCTCGGCGCTCGCCTACCGCGCAATTCCATTGCAGGCGGCGTATTGCGCGGCGAAGCACGCGCTACGCGGCTTCACCGACTCTCTGCGCACCGAACTGCTCCACGATCGCAGCCGCGTGCACGTCACGATGGTGCATCTGTCTGCATTCAATACGCCGCAGTTCGATTGGGCGCGCAACCTCGTCGGCCGGCGCGCGCAACCCGTTCCACCAGTCTTTCAACCTGAACTCGCTGCAAGCGCGATCGTGTGGGCGGCGCGCCATCGACGTCGCGAGGTCTATGTCGGCTGGCCGGCTGTCAAGGCCGTTACCGCGAACAAGATCGCGCCCGGCGTTCTCGATCGCGTGCTGGCCGACGGCGGTTACACCGGGCAGATCACGAATGAGCCCCTGCCGCCCGACGCGTGCGGAAATCTGTACGAGCCCTGCGATACAGATCCGGGCGCGCATGGGCGATTCGACAGCCTGGCGCGTGACAGCAGTTTGCAGTGGACATTGACGAAGCATCGAACCGCGATTCTTGCGAGCGCCGCTGTCGTGCTTGGTCTCGGTGCGTTGAGCATCGCACGAGCCCGGTCCTCGCGACCTGAAAGGGTCGAATCCGCTCGAAGATCCATGCGTCTGTCTAATCGCTAACCGCCTCTCATGGCTCTATCGCCGCACAAGCCGAAGCACAAGCTGCTGCTGCTGGCTGCGGGGGCGAGCGTGTTGGTGCTGATTGGCGTCGTCGTGGGATTCGTCATTCTGTTGTCGGGCGCATTGAGCACCGCGGCGACGACGCAGCACTTCAGAATCACCTATCGCCTGCTCGATGTCGGTCTGCGCTTCTCCGTGCGCTCCAGCACAGACGACATCGAAGTTCCCGCGCTCGACGGCCGCGCGATGATCGAACAGGGATCGTCCTGCTTCCGCATGCACTGCGTGCAATGTCATGGCGCGCCCACGACAGGTCGATCCGAGCCGGCTCGCGGGCTGTTGCCCACGCCGAGCAGTCTGGCGCAATCCGCGCGCGAGTGGCCGCCGGAATGGCTCTACTACGTAACGAGAAAAGGAGTGCGCATGACCGGCATGCCCGCATGGGAATACCGGCTATCGGATCAGAGCCTCTGGTCGACCGTCGCGTTTCTCAAGCAACTGCCCTTCATGACGCGCGAGCAGTATCTGGCACTCGAACGCGCTACGTTGAATCGCGACTGCCCACAGAGCACAGAGCTGCCGTTCCCGAGCTCGCCGGAACTCGGCAAGATCGTTCTGCGGCAGTACTCCTGTCATGCCTGTCATCGCATCGAGGGCGTGGTCGGCCCGCAAGCGCACGTGGGTCCGCCGCTCATCGACTGGGCGCGGCGCAAATACATCGCCGGCGTTCTACCCAACACGCCGGAAAATCTGGTTCGCTGGATTCGCGATCCACACGCCGTGAGTCCTGGCACGCTGATGCCGGATCTGGACGTCGCCGAAGCGCATGCGCGCGAGATGGCCGCCTATCTGATGAGACTCGACTAGCCGATGCGCGGGCGATTTCAAACCGTCCTTCTCTGCGCGAGCCTCTGTGCGCTGGCGGCGTGTGTGGAAGACCATGGCTATCGGCCGCAAGCGCCGCGCGGTGATCCCGACCGAGGCAAGACTGCGCTGAACGAACACGAGTGCAACGTCTGTCACGTGATCCCCGGCGTGAGCGGCGCGCCCGGATACGTGGGTCCGCCGCTCACGGCGTACAGCCGCAACGTGTATGTCGCCGGGAAATTTCCGAATACGCCCGACATTCTCGTGCAGTGGATACGCGACGCGCCGTCGCTCGCGCCGGGAACGGCCATGCCGGCGTTCGAGATGACCGAGGCGCAGGCGCACGATATCGCCGCTTATCTCTATTCGTTGAGATGAGCGAAGCGTTCACTCAATCGGCAATGCATGCCGCGCCGGGCAGCGGGGCCGAGCTGCTGCATGAGCTCGGACTGGTTCTTTATATCGGCGCGGGGCTGATCTTCACCGCAGTGATGTGTCTCGTCATCTACGCCGTGTTCACGCCGGAGAGACGCGCCGACATGCGCCGGTGGGTCATCGGCGGCGGCGTGATCTTTCCCGTCGTCACGTTGTCGGCGCTGCTCGTGTATTCGTTGTCGATCGGGAACTCACTGGAGCTGCACGCGCCCGACGACGCGTTACGAATACAGGTGACGGGCAAGCAATGGTGGTGGGAAGTTCGTTACGAAGCAGAGGATTTCGAAGGCGCGATCGTGCTTGCGAACGAACTGCACATTCCGGCCGATCGACGGGTGCGGATCGAGCTCACCACGAGCGATGTCATCCACAGCTTCTGGGCGCCGTCGCTCGCGGGCAAGGTCGACATGATTCCGGGGCGCACCAATCATCTCGTGCTCGAGGTCGATGAGCCGGGTGTGTACCGCGGTCAATGCGCCGAGTACTGCGGCGGTCAGCACGCCTGGATGGCGTTTCACGTGATCGTCGAACCAGAAGAAAACTTCCGCGCGTGGCTCGCCGGCCAGGTGCAACCTGCGAGCACGCCCGACGATCCGTTTCTCAAACTGGGTTACGACATGTTCTTCCGCGGCGAATGTCACGAGTGTCACGCCATTCGCGGCACGCCTGCGAACGCGACGGACGGACCCGATCTCACTCACGTCGGCAGCCGGCATTCACTCGCCGCCGGCATGCTGCGCAATCACATCGGCACGATGGCGGGCTGGATCGCCGGTGCGCAGGACATGAAGCCGGGCGCCGCGATGCCCTCGATGAACGTCTACACGGGCCGCGAACTGCGCGCGCTCTCGGCATGGCTCGAGAGTCTGGAATGAACGCGGCCGACGAAGCGGAAATGGGGACTGTCCCCATTTCTTCGGAGAGAAGCAGGGACAACCCTCGTTCTCGAGGTCCGCCTCCTTCTTCCGTTCGCCCTGAGCCCGTCGACGGGTTCTTCGATCCGACAATCGATTCGACACGCTCAGGGCGAGCGGAGAACAGTGCCGGAAACCGGGACAGTCCCCGGCTGCCGAATGCGTTGCCGCGCCCGGCGGATGAGCTGGAGCGGCTCGAGAAGATCTGGGAGCCGCCGAAAGGCTGGCGCCTGGCGAGCGCCGTCAACAATACCTGGATTGGCCTCTTCTATATCGGCGCCGCGCTGCTGTTCCTGGTTCTCGGCGGCGTGCTTGCTTTGCTCATGCGGCTGCAGCTCGTGACGCCGCAGAACACTCTGGTCGACTACGATCTGTACAACCAGCTGTTCACGATGCACGGCTCGGTGATGATGTTCCTGTTCGCCGTGCCGGTGATTGAAGCGATCGGCATTCTGCTGCTGCCGGCGATGCTCGGTGCGCGCGACCTGCCGTTTCCGCGGTTGTCCGCGTACGCCTTCTGGGCGTACCTCGTCGGCGGGCTGGTTTTTTTCGGCACGATCTTCTTCGACGTGGCGCCTGACGGCGGCTGGTTCATGTATCCGCCCCTCACCAGTTTCGAGTTCTCGCCCGGACTGCGCTCGGATTTCTGGCTGCTCGGCATCGGCTTCATCGAGATCTCCGCGATCGCCGGCGCGATCGAAATCGTCGTGGGCATCCTGCGTACGCGTCCGCCCGGCATGACGCTCGACAAAATGCCCATTTATGTGTGGGCGATGCTGATTGTCGGGGCCATGATCATCTTTGCCTTTCCGCCGGTGATTCTCGCGACGGCGCTGCTCGAGCTCGAACGCGCATTCCATTGGCCGTTCTTTGTCGCGGAGCAGGGCGGTGATCCGATTCTCTGGCAGCACCTGTTCTGGCTGTTCGGCCATCCCGACGTCTACATCATCTTTCTGCCGGCGGCGGGCCTCGTCTCCATGATTGTGCCGACGATGGCGCAGACGCCTTTGATCGGCTATCGATGGGTCGTGTTCGCGTTGCTGGGTACGGGGCTCATTTCGTTCGCCCTGTGGGTGCACCACATGTTCGCCACGGGCATGCCGCATCTGACGGCGAGTTTCTTCTCCGCCGCGAGCATGGCGGTGTCGATCCCGGCGGGCATCCAGGTGTTCTCCTGGATCGCGACGCTATGGCGCGGCCGCGTGCAGCGCGCGACGCCGACGTGGTTTCTGCTGGGCTTCTTCGGCATCTTCGTGCTCGGCGGTCTGACCGGCGTGATGCTCGCGGTCGTGCCATACGACTGGCAGGCGCACGACACGTACTTCGTCGTTGCGCATCTGCACTATGTGCTGATCGGCGGCATGGTGTTCCCGGTGTTCGCCGGCATCTACTACTGGGCGCCGATGGTCAGCGGCAAGCGGCTCTCGGAAGCCATGGGTAAGTGGGCGTGCGCCCTGATGTTCATCGGCGTCAATCTCACGTTCTTTCCAATGCATATCTCAGGACTGCTCGGCATGCCGCGGCGGGTGTGGACCTACCCTGACGCGCTGGGATGGGATGCATGGAATCTTCTGTCGACGTTCGGCGCCTTTGTCCTGGCCGCGGGTTTCATCATTGCGTTTGTCGATTTGCTGCTGCATCTGCGGCCCGCGGGCAAAGTGAACACGAATCCATGGAACGCCGGTACGCTCGAATGGCTGCCCATGGACAATTACGCCGTTCGCAGTATTCCGCACATCACCAGCCGCGAACCGCTGTGGGATCATCCGAAGCTGCGCGAGGAAGTCGATAGCGGGCAGCATTATCTGCCGGGGCTCGCCATCGGCGAGCGCGAAACGATCGTGACGAGCCCGATCGATGCGCGCCCCGAGTACCTGCTGCGATTGCCCGGGCCGAGCTGGTTGCCGCTGCTCGCCGGCGTGGGCACCGCCGCATTCTTTCTGTTTCTTACGGTGAAGTTGTTCATTCCATCCGCGATCGGCGCGGCAGTCGCATTGATCAGCATCCTCAAGTGGCTGTGGGCAAGCGATCCGGAGCCGAGCGGCAAGTCGTACGACATCGGCGGCGGCGTGCGACTACCCGACTATATGACGGGTTCTGGCTCGCACGCCTGGTGGGCGATGGTGGTGCTCATGCTCGTCGACGGCAGCATCTTCGTCTCACTCGTCTTCTCATTCTTTTACCTGTGGACCATCGCTCCTCAAGGTTGGCCGCCGCCGGGATTTGATCTGATTGCGCCCGCCGCGAGCATCGTTGCAGGCGTGAACTGGGTGGTCAGCAGTGCGGCGATCGGTCTTGCGAGTCGCGTTCTGCAGCGAATCGAATCGCGGCTCGCCTTCGGCGTCGCGATGTTCGCCGCACTGTCCGCGGCGTGCATTGCACTCGGGTTCAATTTGAACGCTTTATGGGAGAGCGGTGCACGGCCCGGCGCGCACGCCTACGCCGCCGTGATGTACACGTTGCTCGCCTGGCAAGGTCTCCACGTGCTGCTGCTGATGTTGATGGGCGGGTACACACTCGCGCGTTCGTGGTCCGGACGCCTCAGCGCTGTACGCCGCAGCACCTTCGATAACACACGATTGATGTGGCACTACACGAGTGCGCAGGGTCTGATCGCGCTCACTGTGATGAACGCGCCGCGCTTCGCCGGTGGATGATGCAGCACCGCTTCACACCTACGGCGTTCTTCATCTGGGGCGGACTCCTGATCTGGGCCGCGGACTTTCTATTCGTTTATGTGTTTGCAGCGCTCGCGTGCGCGCGCCGATTTGCGGATGAGCGTGTTGCGGGATTTGCAATCGTGCCGTTCGCAACCACTGCGGCGAGCATCGTTGCATTGCTCGCGACCGCAGGCGTGATGTGGCGCGCACTGCGGCGCGCACACGGCGCGCACACAGACGAGCACTCGCGCTTCATTCAGT
>JBOHZJ010000209.1:0-8865 GCA_050738395.1 Steroidobacter sp. | reverse complement strand
TCTCTCTTTCAGTTTTTAACCTCGATCCCGCTCATGACGATCATCCCCCGGATGATCAGCGTCTTGGTCGCGATGACGCTGGTCGGACGGCGTTTGTCGATGAAGCCGCCCATGAGCGTCGTGACCTTGCTGGTGACAGTCCAGTCGGGCGGGACGTAGATTTCAACGCCGCCCCAGAACGCGAACACATCGATCACCGTCGACTCGCCTTCCATGCGCGCGTCGGTGAGGTCGAGTTTGACGCCGCCCATCACGGCGTTCAGATCGGCGCCGCGAAAGGGGCGCGATACGGGGCGCAGCTCGCAGCCGGACATGAACGCGAACGAACGCACGAACTCCGCATGCTCGGCGCCGACCGGTTCCTCTTTCGGGGGCCCCGATACGGCGCGCCACACGAGCGTACCGCCGACGAACAGCAGCAGTCCCGGAATCACCAACTCCCAGAAACTGACATGCACCCAGCCGATCCGATCCAGGAAGATCCACAGTCCGACGGTAATCAGCACCCAGCCCCACGAACGACTACGTCGATGATCGCGACCGCGCACCATGGTCACGCCGACTGCCACCAGCGCCAGCGGCCACAATCCGCGCAGCACGTGTCTGGCGTCAATGAAGCCGAGATTGTCGGCGAGCAAAATCGAGCCCAGCAGGATGATGACGATCCCGACGATGAGCCGCGAGGAGAACAAATCATTCTCAGGCCGCAGCTCGGCTTTCAACGGATCGCGGGGGGGATCGCCCGGGTTCATTGGAGCGCCTTCATCGCATCACCGCGGGCCCGGCGGCGTTGAATCGGAACCCGGGCCATCGATGTGCCGATGCAGCATGAAGCTCAGACCGGCCGCGATCACGAAGACGGGCCAGCCGCCCGTCCATCCCAGCCCCAGCAGATTGAAAACGCCTGTCAGACAGTACAGTCCAATCGCAAGCAGCCACACACCGCCGGAGCGATCGAGATATCGGTTTGGAAGGACGATTCCCCACAAGCCGAGTGCAATGAACGGGATCGGAAAGAACTGCCACCAGCCGATCGGCAGCTTATAACCCAGGTTGGCGGCCAGCAGCACCGCGCCTAAAACGAGCAAAAAAATTCCGAGCACCAGCCGCGATCGGCTGCGGTGAGGTTGAGGTGAGTCGTCGGTCATTGAACCTCTGCGGGATACGAAGACGCGGCCGGCGCCTCCGGCTAATAACATGGATGCAACTTACGGCGGCGCAATGCCCGCGGGCCAGCCATCACCGGTGAACGGCGGGTCCGCGCCGGTAAGCGCGAGAGGTAAGAAGTCCAACCTTCGGCCTGAGACTCTGCGGATGAGCGCAAGACTGAAGAACCCTTCGACCGGGCTCAGCGCGAACGGAACAGAAAGAACAGAAAAGTAAGTCACCTGAGAGCCCCCACTGCCTCTCCTTCGTTAGCCCTGAGCCAGGCTGAGTGAGCGAGTCAAAGCGTTCTTTGCCTTCAAGAACGCCTCGACAAGCACGAACAGGCCTTTCGACGCGCTCAGGGCGTCCGGAACAAGACCACGGGCTTACGGGCAGCGGCTGATCTTCTGGGTACATTGGGGAAATCTCCGCATCCTTACGTCCTCGGGCGCTCACCCCCTAAACTCCGAGCCCATGACAACGCCTCACTACATCCGCTTTGCGACGGCCCTACTCGCCATCGCACTGGCGATCGGCGCCTGCTCGAGTTCGCCCTCGAAGCCCGCGGCGGCTACGCCAGAGTTGGCCGACGCCGATCAACTGCTCGTCCTCGCACTGCGGACATGGGCGGTGGACGAGAATGCACAACAGGCGTTGCAGCTTGCGGAGCGCGCGGCCGCAGCGGCGCCGGGCCGCGCGGACGTCGCGTGGCTGCACCTACGGCTTTGCACGCAGGTGCAGGGCTGCGAACCGCAAGCGTTCGAAGCGAGGTTCAAAAAGCTCGCGCCCGACAATGGCGTGGTCTGGTTGAGCGTGTTGTCGCGCGTACAGAAAGATGGCGATGCGCAGACCGAAGAACAAATTCTCGCGGCGATGAGCCGCGCGGATCACTTCAACGTGTACTGGACTTCGCTGTTGTGGCGAATCACCGCGGCGCTCCACGCGAGTGCGCCGCCGCGCAACGGCAAAGAAGCTGCGGCGCCGCTCACGGCGGCGCTGAACGATTCGACTGGCTGGCTATCCGCGCTGCTGTTGCCTGCCTTCAAGCCGCTCAATTCCGCGTGCGCAGCAGAGCGGATACGCGATGCGCAGCGTCGCGCACGCTGCGAAAGCATTTCGCAGGCGCTGCAGCGCGGCGATGCCTACGTCGTCGAAGGATTGGGCCTCGGAATCGCGCAACGACTCGCGGCGCCCGGCACGACAGCTGCGGCGCAAATCGAGCAACGCATCGAGACGCTCGGCTATCAGAATCGGAATGCCGGCGCAGTCATGAGCTCACAACTGGAACGGGATAAATTTTCCGCAGAGGTGCTCGAGCTGATGAAGAAGCTCGCGCGCGAGCAGGACGTTTCGCTCGCCATCCTGCGCTGGGCAGGCCAGCCGCTCACGCCGTGAGCGCGGCCAACGGCTTGCGTCAGAAACGGAAAGTGGAGTAACCACATAGAACACAAAGAACACACAGATCGGAGGATCAAATAAAGTCCGAAGGGTCTGCTTCTGCGCGCCCGATCGTCTTCCATGTATCGAATCTATGTGCTCTATGTGATCTTTGTGGTTACTCCATTTCTTCCCTTCCGTTTACTCCATCTCTCTTCCGTCAAGCCGCAACAGCCTGCGGCGTCGCCTGGCCGCCGAGGGCCTCGTTGAGCTCCGCGAGCATGCGCGCCAGTTCGCCCGTCATCAGCGTGAAATCGAGTTCGAACTGTTCCGCAGCGTCGATCTCCGATTCACCATCCGGCTGGTCCTTGCTGATCGCGAGGAACTCGAGCTTCTTGATCTGGAGTTTCTCGGTGAGCACGAACGAAATGCGATCGCGCCAGGTCAGACCGAGCCGCGTGACATACATGCCGGCCGAGATGTGCGCGCGGATTTCCTTGCCGTCGAGCGGATGACGCGTGTAGCGGATGATCGGCTTGCCTTTGTCCACCGCCTGCAGCTCCAGGTCCTGCTCGATGGTGAATTTCAGCGGCGCGTCGCCCAGCATCAGCCACGACGCCATCGACATCTGGGGCGAACGTTCCGTTTCCAGAAACTGGATGGCTAACGAACCGAGTGTGTCGCGCAAGGTTTCGATCAGGCTTTCAGCACGCGCCGCGCCCGCGGCGTCGATCACCAGCCAACCGTTGACGGGATCGATCCACGCGCGCGTCTGGCTGCGTCGGGTGAGCGCCCGGCCGCGCAGTTCTTCCGTGACCCGCTCCTTCAATTCGCGCATCTGGCGGCGACCGACGGGATAACCCTGCTGCTGTTCGAGATCCTTCGCGCGCTCGGTCGCGACCTGCCGGATGATGGATGCGGGCAGCAATTTCTGATCGATGCCGAGCGCAATCAGATGCTGGCCGTTGGTGGTATGAACATAGCGCTGCGCGCTGCTCGCATGCACCCAGCCGCGACTCTGCATGTCGAAGCTGCCGCAGGGCTGCAGTGAACGCTGGGCAAGCTGCTCTTCGAGCTGCGCCGCCGAGATGGACCAATCGACAGGCAAACGATAGACGACCAGATTCTTGAACCACATAGTCAGGGCGCGCCGGCGAAAAGTCGCGAAGTATACGTGCCTGGGAAGACCGGAACACGCGGTAAAACCCTGTAGGCGCCTCCTTGTGTGTTGCGCGTTGTGCGTTGTCCGTTGTGCGAGCGGATAGGACTACGTCAGGCGCATTGCCGGCGGACCCTGTTGCTCTGCTTACCTGGATCAAGATGTTGACATGCAGCGCGCGGCTGAGGACGCTCCTCTTTCATCGCGCACAACTCACAACTTCAAACGCACAACTCTCCGGAAAGGAGCACTCCATGATCGGCTACATCACGCTCGGCACGAACGACATCAGGCGCGCCGGCGCGTTCTACGACTCGTTGCTCGCCGAACTCGGCGCAAAACGGCGGATCGACACGGAGACCATGACCCTCTGGTCGGCAGGGCGCGGCACGACCAGCTTCTCGGTGATCAAACCGCAGGACAAACAACCTGCGACGGTTGGCAACGGATCAATGGTGGCGCTGACGGTCGATAGCACTGCGAAGGTTGATGCGTTGTATAAAAAAGCGCTCGAACTCGGCGCGAAGGACGAAGGCCCCGCAGGTCCGCGCAGCGATACCTTCTACGCCGGCTATTTCCGCGACCTCGACGGCAACAAACTCTGCATCTTTTGCATGACGAAGGGATAACCCCGTTGACGGTTGACAGTTGACGGCCAGAACGGAAGAGACGCGTACTCTTGCCGCCACCTTCTTTTCTGGCCGTCAACAGCCAACTGTCAACAGTCAACCCTTCATTCCACCTTCAGCACCAGCTTGCCGACGTTCTCGCCTTTGAAGAGCTTCAGGAGCGTTTCCGGAAACGTCTCGATGCCTTCGACAATGTCTTCGCGCGTCTTGAGTCTGCCGGCGGCGATCCAGGTCGCCATCTCTCGCATGCCTTCGGGATAGCGAGCTGCGTAGTCGAACACCACCATGCCCTTCATGCTCGCGCGATTCACCAGCAGCGATAGGTAGTTCGATGGGCCCTTCACGCCCGTAGTGGTGTTGTACTGCGAGATCGCTCCGCAAATGATGATGCGTGCGTTGCGGGCGAGCTGCGTGAGCACGGCATCGAGAATGTCGCCGCCGACGTTGTCAAAGTACACATCGACTCCTTGCGGGCAATGCTGACGCAACGCCTTCTTGACGTCGTCGGATTTGTAATCGATCGCGGCGTCGAAGCCGAGTTGCTGGGTGAGGTAGTCGCACTTTTCCTTGCCGCCGGCGATGCCGACGGCGCGACAACCTTTGATCTTCGCAATCTGTCCGACAACCGTACCCACCGCGCCGGCGGCGCCGGATACGACCACCGTTTCGCCCGCCTTCGGTTGGCCTATATCGAGCAACCCGAAGTAGGCGGTCATGCCCGGCATGCCGAGCGCGCCGAGATACACCGGCAGCGGCGCGAGCCGCGCATCGACTTTCGTCAGCGCCTTGCCATCGATCGTGGCGTACTCCTGGACGCCCAATGTTCCGTACACCTCGTCGCCGTCCTTGAACGATGGGTGCTTCGAGGCGACGACGCGTCCCACACCGCCCGCGCGCATGACTTCGCCGATCTGCACGGGTGGGATGTATGACTTGCCTTCGTTCATCCAGCCGCGCATCGCCGGATCTAGCGAGAGATACAGCGTCTTGACCAGCACTTCGCCGTCTTTGGGCTCGCGCAGCGGTTCTTCGATGTAGTTCCAGTCTGTGCGCTTCGGTGTTCCGACCGGCCGAGCTGCCAGACGGAACTGGTGATTGATAGTCATGATGTTTCTCCCTTGATGTCGCCCGGAGCATAGGCGAAACACCACGTGACATGGCGCGATACGACGGCCTGCGGCAGGAAAGCCGTTGGCAGGAAGGCGACGGACGCCGCAGGAAAGCCTCCGGCAAGCCAGAGCCGAAGTCCCGCCGCTAACACTGAATTTCTGACCTGCCGAAGGCTTTCCTGCCGGAGGCTTTCCTGCCAACGGCCTTCCTGCCGGAGGCCTGCTTGCCGCGAAGCTGGCCGTCATTCACCCATTGGCGCCGTGATCCCAGAGCGTGCCCGGCAACGAGTAGTTGTCCCGGATCGCAACGGGACGAAAGCCGGCCCAGAGCAGATTCCGGTATGACGGATTCGGTTCGTCGGCGGTGAGCGGAAATCCCGTTTCGGCCGCAATCCAACGCCTGTCGGCGTCGGCGGCTGCATTGATGCGACCCTGCAGGAGCGCACGCTGCGCACCCCGACGTCGAAACTCCGGCCGCGTCGCGGCGAACGCCATGTAAGCGACGTCCGCTTCGCAGAACATGCCCGCCGCAGCGACGATCTGCTCGCTTGATTCAGCGACGAATACCCGCCACCCGCGTCGACCGATCACGAGACCAAGCAACTCCGCGGCGCACTGCGGCAAGTTGAGACCCATGCCGATCACACTTGCGATTGCAGTCGCGTCATCGGCGCGCGCTTCTCGAATACGCAGGTTCGTGTGCACTGAGGCGGCGCGCTGCGCCGGCCGAACCATCTTGACCCAGCTGCGTCGATACTGCGTGAGTCCCTGCTGCCGCAGCAGCTGACCAAGCCGGGCAGGGCGCGCGTAGGGACCGACGTGCAGCCAATAGCGCTCAATGCTCAGGTCCCAGTAGCGACCCATCAGATCTGCGATTTGCGCTTCACTCGCCGGCGCTCGCTCGCCGAGCCCGATCACGCGGTTGAATAGCAGATGGTCGATGCCCGGCGCCGCAAGCAGCATCGCACCACCGACGTCGTCGGTCATGAGTCCGGTCGTGCGCCGCAACCAATCCGGCGCGGCGGCGATCAGGTCGATCCACGCACGGCGCTCAATGTGTTCGGCGATGGCGGCGAGTTCCGCGTCGTCCTGCTCATTCGGGCGGAATGCGAGATTGGGGGTCATGACGGTTCTCCCATGGGTGCGGGACGAACATTAATGACGCGGCGTAAATAACCAATGTGCAGGGGCGTGAAGAAAGCGTGAAAAACGGTTGACGGTTGACCGTTGGCCGTTGACCGTTGGCGGTGAGGAAAAGAAGATCGGCCCTTCTCCGGCCGTCAACTGTCAACGGTCAACCCTCGTCCTCATCCTCCGGCTCGTCGTACTCGTCGGCCGCAGAGGCGTCTTCGTCTTCGAATTCCTCGTCGTACGAATCGTCCTCTTCACACTCCGCCGTCAGCCAGCGGCCCTTCATCTGCGACTTGATGGTCATCGCGTCCGGACCATCGCCGCTGCGCAGTTCGAACGCGGCGGTCATAGTTTCCGGATTCGGCGCCGTGACCCGCAGCATCCCCGACCCCTTGTTCTCACCCGTGCACACCAGCCGCGCTTCCTGGGTCGTGCGTGTCGTCCGCGTGATTATTTGCGTGCAGCCCTCCCGCTCCGCGGCCTTGAACGGCCGCTCGGCTTCCTCGGCCGTGATGCACTCACGACTGACCTCCGTCTGCGGACCCTTCGCCGCTTCAGCTTTGAACGCGGCTTCGAGCTCCGCGCGCTGCTGCGGCGTCATTTTCGACAGAAGGTCTTGCGACACCGTCGGCGCGCCGCTCATATGGGTCGTGGCCGTGATCTCCCACGTTCCCGGGCGAATGTCGATTTTTTCGGCAGCCATGGCGAGCGGCGCAACTGCACACAGGGCCCAGAGCGCCAGTAACTTCGTCAGTGATTTCGCTTTCATGAGCGCCTTCCGAACGCACGATAAGGCGGACAGCCCCGTCGCGGAACGCGGCGCCAGGCCGACGCGTTCCAACCCACGTATGCAAAGAACTCCGCGAAAGCTCTCGACCTATCGCTCGATGCGCGACTTTACCAAGACCGCCGAGCCCAGCGGCAAATTGCCCGTGAAAAAGTCGCAGCGCTTGCGTTACGTGATCCAGAGGCACGCCGCGACGCGCCTGCACTGGGATCTGCGCCTGGAACTCGACGGCGTTTTCAAATCCTGGGCGGTGACTCGGGGTCCTTCGCTCACGCCTCAGGACAAGCGGCTGGCAGTCGAAGTCGAGGATCATCCGCTCGACTACGGCGACTTCGAAGGCACGATCCCCAAGGGCCAGTACGGGGGCGGCGCGGTGCAATTGTGGGATCGCGGCTACTGGGAGCCGATCGGTGAACGTACCGCCGACGAGCAACTCAGGAAAGGTGAACTGAAGTTCACGCTCGAGGGCGATCACTTGCACGGCAGTTGGGTGATCGTGCGCATGAAGGGCGATCACTACGGCGGCAAGCGCACCAACTGGCTGCTCATCAAGCATCGCGACGAGCACGCGCGCGATCAGGAAGCCACCGAAGAAATGATCGCCGAGGACCGCTCGATCGCATCGGAACGCACGCTGGCCGACATCGCGGCAGGCAAAGGCCGCGGCCCGAAGCCATTCATGCTCGAGACCAGAAAGATCGCGCGGCCGGACGCAATCTGGAATTCGAAAGAGTCGGTTGCGGACGATCCGGATGCTGCGCCCTCCCCTCGCAAGCCAGCCGCGGCGCGTGCATCGGCGTCATCACGCTCGTCGTCCCGCGCTTCTCGAAAGGAGAGCACAAGAACCCGCAGTTCTGTCCCAGAGTTCATCGAACCCGAACTCTGCAAGATTCTCGAGCGGCCGCCGACCAGCGGACGCTGGGGGCACGAAATCAAACTCGACGGTTATCGCGTGCAACTGCGCGTGGTCGGCCGCGAAGCTACGCTGCGGACGCGCAAGGGTCTCGACTGGACCGAAAAATTCAGCGCGATCGCCGCCGCCGCCGAAAGCTTCACCGATTGCATCATCGATGGCGAGGTCGTAGCGCTCGATGACAAGGGCGCGCCGGATTTCGCGGCGCTCCAGGCCGCTCTATCGGATCGCAACCCGGATCGACTCATTTTCTTCGCGTTCGATCTGCTGCACGCGAACGGTGAAGATCTGCGCAAATCACCCTTGTCCGAGCGCAAGGCGCTGCTGAAGACATTTCTGCAGGAGCACGATCAGAACGCGCGATCGCTGATCCGCTATGTCGAGCACTTCGAAACCGCGGGCGACGCCGTTCTGAAGTCGGCGTGCCGCATGAATCTCGAAGGCATCATCTCCAAGCGACTCGATTCTCCGTATCGCTCCGGCCGCAGCG
This sequence comes from Steroidobacter sp., assembly GCA_050738395.1. Classification (GTDB taxonomy): domain Bacteria; phylum Pseudomonadota; class Gammaproteobacteria; order Steroidobacterales; family Steroidobacteraceae; genus Steroidobacter. The sequence continues at coordinate 124 of JBOHZJ010000209.1, read as the reverse complement.
GCGACTGGACCAAATCAAAGTGTCGCGGCGGCCATGAAGTGGTGATCGGCGGGTGGACGCACCAGGCGGGGCAACTGCGCTCGCTGCTGGTAGGCGTGCATCGCGGCAAGCAGCTCGTGTATGT
>JBOHZJ010000208.1:0-2790 GCA_050738395.1 Steroidobacter sp. | reverse complement strand
CTCTCGAGACATGCACTCGTGCTGGTCGCGGCCGAAGGTCTGCTCGTCGCGACGATTGCCGGCGCCCAACGCGGCATCTCTCTGTGTCAATCACTGCTGCGGGCGCTGCTGGGCCAACGCGTCAACGTAATGATTCTCGAGAAGGCGCTCGAACTCGAGCTCACCCACTTCGAGAACTCGGATTTCTACGACAAGCTCACGCGCGCACGGCGGGAAGCATCGAGCCGACCGCTCTCGCTCGTCATGCGCACGTTTGGCCTCGGGCAGAACGCGGTATCGCTGCTGAGTTATGGCGCGCTGCTGATCGCCTTCTCGCCCTGGGCGGTCGTGTTGCTGATCATCGCAGGTCTGCCCGCGTTCCTCGCTGAAGCAAAATTTTCGGGCGACAAGTTTCGCTTGTTCCTGTGGCGCTCGCCCGAAACGCGCATGCAGCTGTATCTCGAAACCGTGCTCGCGCGCGAGGACCACGTAAAGGAGGTCAAGCTCTTCGGACTCGGTTCGCTGTTTCTCGAACGCTATCGAACCATATTTCGAAAACTCTACAAGGAAGATCGCGATCTCACCGTGCGTCGCGACGTGTGGGGCTTCTTTCTTGGGTTGATCGCGACCGCAACGCTCTATGGCGCATACGCGTGGATCGCACTCTCCGCGATCGCTTCGCGCATCACTCTCGGTCAGATGACGATGTACCTGATGCTGTTCCGGCAGGGTCAGTCGGCGGTGTCGGCGATTCTGTCCGCGGTCGGCGGCATGTACGAGGACAACCTGTATCTGTCGACCTTGTACGAGTACCTCGAGACGCCGGTGGGCGATAAAAAAGGGGCCGTGGTCCGCGGTCCACAGCCAGAGGACGGTATTCGGTTCGAAGACGTCGGCTTTCAGTACCCGGATGCGGAGCAGCCGACGCTGGTCGGCATCAACCTGCACATCAAGCCGGGTGAGTCGCTCGCACTCGTGGGCGAAAATGGATCGGGCAAGACGACGCTGATCAAATTGCTGACGCGCCTGTACGCGCCAACCGCGGGTCGGATCCTTCTCGATGGGCAGGATCTGCGCGAGTGGGATGAAGCGGCGCTACGCGATCGTATCGGCGTCATCTTCCAGGACTTCACGCGCTATCAGCTGATGCTGGGTGAAAACATCGGCGCGGGCGATGTGCAGCACTTCGAAAACGAAGAGCGCTGGCGCGACGCCGGCGAAAAAGGCATGGCCGCGCCGATCGTCGAGACCCTGCCCCTGGGCTATCGCACGCCGCTCGGCAAATGGTTCAACGAAGGTCGCGAGTTGTCCGGCGGTCAATGGCAGAAGATCGCCCTGTCGCGCGCGTTCATGCGCTCGCGCGCCGACATCCTCGTACTCGATGAACCCACCGCCGCGATGGACGCAGGCGCCGAAGCCATCATCTTCGAACACTTCCGCGCTCTCACCCAGGGCCGCATCGCGATCCTGATCTCACATCGTTTCTCCACGGTGCGCATGGCGGATCAGATCGTAGTGCTTCAGGACGGACGCATCATCGAACGCGGCAGCCACGAAGAACTCATGCGCGTGAACGGCCACTACGCACATCTGTTTTCGCTGCAGGCGAAAGGGTATAGATAGGGAAGCGACTAGCTGCTAGCGACTAGCAAGACCGAAGAGTCCTGAGGCGCAGACGCCCTTCTGGCCAGCAGCTAGCGGCTAGTAGCTTCTGAGCAGCGCTCCGAGCACCGCGATCCCCTTCTGAATCTTCTCCGGGGGCACCGTCACGAACGACAGGCGCAGCGTGTTCAGCTGCGGCTCGTTCGCAAAGAACGGTCCGCCCGGCACGAATGCGACGTTCTGCGCGATGGCTTCGTCGAGCAGCTTGAAACTGTCCATTCCGGCGGGCAACTGCACCCAGATGAACATACCGCCTTCCGGCCGATTCCACGTCACGCTCGATGGGAAGTGCTCGTCCATCGCCTTGAGCATCGCCTCGCAGCGCTGTGCGTACAGCGCGCGAATCGTCGGGATGTGGTCATCAAGAAATCCGTCCTTGATCGTTTCGTACACGATGCGCTGCGTGAAACTGGGCGTATGCAAGTCCGCGGCCTGTTTCGCCTGTACGAGTTTGCGATGCAGCGCTTGCGGCGCGATCAGATAGCCGACACGCAGGCCGGGCGCGAGCACTTTCGAAAACGAACCCATGTAGACGACATTGTCCGGGTTCATCGATAACATTGTCGGCAGCACATCGCCTGCATAGGACAGCGCGCCGTACGGATCGTCCTCGAGGATCAACAAGCCCGCGGCCGCGGCGATCTTCATGAGTTCCTGACGACGCGCCAGCGGAATGCGTCGACCTGTCGGATTCTGGAAGTTGGGCAGGCAATACATGAAGCGCGCGCCGTCGAGAAACGATGGCGTCATCGCCGAAGGCAGCGGTCCGTGCTCATCCGAAGGCACGGAGACGAACTGCGGCTCGCACAACGAGAACGCTTGCAGTGCGCCGAGATAGGTCGGGGTCTCCACGAGCACGCGGCTGCCGACGTCGATCAAGGTCTTGCCGAGCAGATCGAGCGCCTGCTGCGATCCCGTCGTCACCAGTACGTTCGCAGGATCGATACGCATCGACGACGTGGAGTGGCGCGCGGCAATCCATTCGCGCAACGCCATGAACCCTTCTGTCGGCCCGTACTGAAGCGCCGGCGTCGGCGCCGTTCTCAATACTTCATCCGTGTGAGCGCGCATGCGTTCCACAGGAAATGTATCCGGCGACGGCAATCCGCCCGCAAATGAAATGACTTCCGGCCGTTCGGTGACTTTCAG
>JBOHZJ010000207.1:0-16288 GCA_050738395.1 Steroidobacter sp. | reverse complement strand
CTCACCACTCACCACTCACGACTCACAACTCACAACTCACGCTCGTACTCATTGCACTTCGCCGCGACTGCGGCGCGCCGTTGCGCGAGCAGCTCGATCACCTCTTCGTCGGACGTCTGAGTGAAATCCGAGTAGTACACTCCGACGGCGCGAAATTCCTGCGGTGTGGCCAGGCAAATGACTTCATCCACCTCGGCCGCAAGTCTCGCCAGCGTGTCCGGCGGCGCGACGGGCACGGCCAGCACGGTGCGTTCCGGCGCGACGCTGTGCAGCGCGCGCAGCACCACCAGAACCGTTCCACCGGTCGCCACGCCGTCGTCCACCACGATGGCTGTGCGTCCCTCGATGCTCACAGCGGAACCATCGCCGCAATACATCCGGCGGCGACGCTCGATCTCCGCGAGCTGTCGATCGCGTTCCTCCGCGATGTAGGCAGGACTCACGCGCAGCGCCTCGATCGCTTCCTCGTTCAATACCATCTGCGGTTGAGCGCCATCCACCACTGCGCCGATGCCGAACTCTTCATGACCCGGCGCGCCGAGTTTGCGCACCAGCAGGACATCGAGAGGCGCGTCGAGCGCAGTCGCCACCTCGTAGCCGACGGGCACGCCGCCGCGCGGCAACGCAAGCACCACCGGATCGGCAATCGAACGCGCCTTCAGTTCCGCCGCAAGTCGGCGTCCTGCATCGCGCCGATGCAGGAATCGCACTGTCGCTTCACGCAGCATCCACGTTCTCCTGCAGATGCGCCTTGAACCACCGGACTGCATGAACCACGACTGCATCGAGCGTGCCCGGCTCCTCGAACAGATGACTCGCGCCTGGAACGATGACCAGCTCCTTCGGCGCGTCGATGCTCGCAAGCGCGCCGCGATTGAGCTCGATGACGCCTGTATCGAGACTGCCGACGATCAGCAGCGTCGGGGCGCGCACGTCCACAAGCGTCGGTTGCGCGAGATCCGGTCGGCCGCCGCGCGAGACCACGGCGCGGACGTCCGCATCCGGCAATGCCGCCGCCATGAGTGCGGCGGCCGCGCCGGTGCTGGCGCCAAAATAGCCGACTGGCAGATCGCGAGTGCGCGCGTCAGCCCCGGCCCACCTGGTTGCAATCGCCAGACGCTGGGTCAGTAGTGAAATATCGAAGACGTTCTGCCGATTGCGCTCTTCTTCCGGCGTCAACAGATCGAGCAGCAACGTGGCGAGCCCATGGCGTCGCAACCGCTCGGCCACATAGTTGTTGCGCGGACTCAACCGCCCGCTGCCGCTGCCGTGCGCGAAGATGACCAAAGCGCTCGCATCTTTGTCGAGGCCCAGCAGCGCCTGCAATCGCTGCGAACCGATCTCCACTTCGAGCGTAGCGCGGACATCGTCGGAAGAGTTGCGCTCACCAGGCATGACGAATTACATCCCGAATGGATAGGTTTCCGGCATACCCGTCGCACGCCCCGCCGCGAGCGGCATGACCGCGGAAGTCTCCTCGAACCACACCCACGCGTCGAACTGCTCAGCCAGAGCGCTCTCGAAGTAGTGACTCTGCAGCTCGCTTTCCGGCCGATAGATCACGCCGATGGCGCGTTCGAGCAGCGATGCCGATAACTGTTCGGAGAGCCGGGCTTTCGCCGCGAAGCGCCACTCTGTCAGCGATCGTGAGTGGCCGGCTTCGCGGAATGCGTGTTCGTAGCTGTCGCTGCGAGCCGGGCGCACCGATTTGATCTCCATCGGCGCACCCCAGTCGCTCGCGGCCGCGACTGTTCCGCGATCCGTGCCGAACCCGATCAGGACTGCGTCGGCGCCGTAGGCCTTACGGCATAGCTCACCGATATTGAATTCGCCTTGCCAACCCATGGCGGTCGCCGCGGCGTTGCCGACATGCGAGTTGTGGGCCCAGATGACGGCCTTCGGAGCGGCCGCGCCCTTTCCAAGGCGGTGCGCAGACCTCAACAGCGCCTGCAACGTGTCGAACATGTGCCGGTCGCGCAGATTCCACGATTCTCCGTAGCTGCGGTACATCAGTCGGTAGTACTGCTCCGCGCTACGCACCACGCGCGCGTTCTGTGCGGCGTCGAAGAATTCCTCGCCATCGTCTTTCAGATAAACAAGACGCTGCTCAAGCAGCTCCTGAAGCTGAGCGACGACTTCCGCTTCGCAGGCGTCCGCCGCACCAAGCAGCACTTCACGACCATAGAAGGCGGGATCCTCCTGCCAGGGCGTCAAGCAGCCATAGCGTTGGCGCGCTTCGGCTGCCCGCGCCGGATCTCTGCGGTCGAGATACTCCAGCACGGACGCGATGGATGCTCCGAGGCTGTAGATGTCCAGACCCCGAAAAGAGACGCGCTGCGCCTCCTCGACATCACGGTTGTGGACGCGCAGCCAATCCACGAACGCCGCGACTTCATCGTTTCGCCACATCCATTGTGGAAATCGGGTGAACGCGTCGTCGCGCTCCGGTTTCGGCGCGAAATGTCGCACGTAGGCATCGATTCTGGCGGCGTCCGGCCAGTCTGCTTCGACTGCAACGATCGAGAAGCCATGTTGTTCGATCAACCGACGCGTGATTGCGGCGCGCGCACGGTAAAACTCCGACGTGCCGTGCGTGGCCTCACCCAGAAGCACGACCTGCGCGGAACCAAAACGATCGAAGGCGGCGCCAAATTCTCCAGGGTGACGCAACTCCGGCAGCGGTTCGCCGAATTGCCGCAGTGTGGCGACGAGATCATCCGCCGTGCGCGTGCGCGACTGTTGCAGCCGCTGCGCCATGCCTTGCGTGCGAGAGGCCATACATCGACCGGCTCAGATACGCCGACGCTTGTCCACCCGGTCGGCGATCTTCATGCGCAGTGCATCGTCTACTGCGGCGAGTTCCGCGATCTGATTGAACTCGTCCAGCTTGAGACCGCTGCGTTCCACCGCCTGGATGATCTTGCCTTCGGCTTTCGCCTTGATGTGATGTGCTGCGGCGGGATCCTCTGTCGAGTTCAACTCGGCGACTGCTTCCGTATGAATCTCTTCGATGACCAGATAGGCGTCAGCGAACTGATCCAGTTTTTCCTCCTGAAGCGGGGCTGCTTCTGGAAGGACCGGCGTAGCTGTCTGCGGCGGCGGCTCGGTGGGAACCTGGGCGAGCGCGTTGAGAGATGGGATGCCGCACAGACCTGCTGCGAGAATCACTGCAGCGCGCAGTGCGCCTTGAGAACGATTGGTCGGGATCATGGCTTGATACCTCGCAGACGGGCGATCGGCATAACAGCAATCCGTCGCTTGCTTCACGAGTTCCGCCGCGAGAATGATGCGGAAATTGCGAGGATGATTTGAGCGCAGCCTGTAGGCTGCAGCCGGGGTAATCGAGTCGCTACGGGATGAATTGCAGGAAGAGCAGTGAAGATCTGTTGCTCCGCATCCTGCCGATCCTTCACATCCTGTCGATGTTCCCGTCGCTGGCTTATGTGCGCTGGTAGGTTCTAACCGTAACGCTGGAGCTAAGCAGTGATTCCACGCGCTCACGGGACAGCTCTGCCTGAGCAGCGTCTCGCGACTTCAAGCAGATACTGCTCATCGACAATCACCGCGTGATATCGACCTTGCAGTACATGGCCGCAGCGCCCGTGCCGCCGATTGAATCGCTGTGTGTAAACGCCGTTGAGATGCCGCATGCAACGCGACAGATTCGGTTGCGGCGTCTCTACCAGCAGATGAAAATGATTGCTCATCTGGCAGTACGCATGCATCCGCCAGTGAAACCGATCAGCAACCTGCGCGATGATCTCCAGCCACGCGCGCCGATCGGCATTCCAGACGAAAATCCTCGCGCGTTGATTGCCATGCGCTGTGACGTGATAGAAAGCTCCGGGAAATTCGATTCTCAGCGGGCGAGCCACAGGACACCTCCATGTGTCTTCTGAACGTGCTGCGTCGACGCTGCGCACTATAGACGCCGAGGGTCCATCAGAACGTCGTCAAAGCTCGGTGTCTGTGGAGAATTGCGTGATCGCAAGACCTGACCCCGATCAGGCACTCGATCAGGCACTCCGAGAATTGCGTGATCGCAAGACCTCACCCCGATCAGGCACTTCGTTGCCGCGCTACAGGCCTGCGGATTGCCGCCCTGAATCGCCGCGTCGCTCACGCGCGCTGACTTCACGCAGTACGGACGCTCCGCCGATATCGTCCCAGTCGACGATATCCGACAGGCTGATCACGCCCTCGATGCGTCCCGACCGGTTGATGCACATGATTCTCGAGATCTGGTGTTGTGACATGAGCTCTCTTGCACAGCTCAAATCGTCCTCAGGGCGGCAGGCGATGATCCCGTGCGTGAGAATTTCTTCGACGGGCTTCTCCGGAGGCCGATTTGCGGCCACCGCTCGCACCGTGATGTCCCGATCCGTGATCGTACCGACGACGCGCATCGATTCATCGCACGCCGGCAGAAATCCTACGTTCTGATCGCGCATCTTGCGCGCTGCGTCGCGTATCGACGTTTCGGGAGAAACGCATTCGATATCGATCTTCATGATGTCGCTGCAAAGCATGACGCCTCCTTCTCGTGTTGAACCGAGCTCTTTATGTTCCCGCTATCTGAAATACAAACAGAGACCGGAAATGTTCCGCGGTGTGAAGGCATGCCACGGATGGTTCTCAACGCTCGTCAGCGCGATCTGTCTGAATCAATCCTGCGCAGCCGGCAGATGAATTTTCGGACAGACAATTCGCACGCGGTGAATCGCCGCTAACGCGGAACTTCGATGGGAACCACGCATTGCCCGATCAAGGATGGAGCTTCGACTGAATCGTGTTTTGCGCGCTGCCTCCATGCATGTCTAAATGTCATGTTGTTTCGACGAAGGCCGGCCAACACAGACGCATTCGAGATTGGGGCTCCATCCGTTTCTTCATCTGTAACAGGAGCAGATGATTGGCCGCAAAAAGGCGCAAGAATAAGTAGAAAATTTTAGCTCCCGATTCCGAACAGCCCAATCTTTTATGCGCCTTTTGCGCTTTTTTGTCCCGCGGGATTCTCTTCGATCATGGCCGTTTAGTTCTTGATTCTCCGCTGCGTCGGTCACGGATTCTGGAAGCCCTCCGGTCTGATCTCGAGACGGTAGCGGCGCGGATCATTACGCAAGTAGACGCCGGCTTCGCGCGCTGATCGACCTGGCAGGTAGTCGATCGTTGCGTCAGCCACTTCAATTTCCGCATCGCCATCCAGCAGACGCGCACTCAGATGAAAATCGGCCAGCGTCTGGCTACCCTCATTGCGAACTTGAAAGCGCACGATGTAGGCCCCTTGCGTTTCGATGATTTCAAGTGTCGACACGACGATCTTGCCCGGACCGTCGTCGTTGGTCAGGCCCTCATAAGCAAGATACGACAACGCCGCGACGAGCAGCAGCAGACCGACGCCGCCCAGCAGCCATTCGAGCAGCGGCGTGTCGTTGCGAGGCGAACGGGATTTTGCGCTGCGCCGCGTGGTGTTGCTCATCCGGCGGTTCCTGCTCAAAGCACGAGCCGTGCGGCGGCCGCGCCTACGGCGGCCGGGAATCCGAGCACGATGGTGATGCGCAGGATCTCTCCGATGGCGAGTCCATCGAAGCGTCCGAAGCTCCAGCACACATAAGCGCTGATCGACAATGCAATGGCGTAGCCGAGCACTGTGAAACGAATGAACTCTCCGGCGAGCGACACGTGCTCCGCTCGTTCATGCTGCCCCTTGAACTCGACGGCGTACACGAACGCGTGCATGAGCAGCACCGATGCGCACACCAGCACGATCGCGCGCCAGGCAGACATCATGTAGGCGATCAACAGGACTTCCTCGGTGGGAGCGACGTTCGCGCTCAGGAATAACGCCCCTGCGGCCATGTAGAAGTACTCGGCGAAATCGCCGCTTTCGCGTCGCTTGTCGTCCTCTGCCCGTGCGCGCCCGAACTGGCTCTGCGCAAGCAGCGCACCGATGCTGCCGGATCCGGCCTGTACGGCGAGGTTGCCGACCCACTCACTCGCGCTGGCGTCGAGACTGAGCACGCCGAACACGTACAGAACTGCAGTTGCAAGTACGCATGCCACGGCGATCGCCACGAACGCATCGATGATGGCGTCATGCAGTCCAGTGGACCGCTCGAATCCCGAGTAGTAGGCCAGCCCCACCAGCAGCGGCAGCATGAGAATGAGCCAGAGAGCAAGGCGCACCCGGTCCATATGGACGCCAAGCTGCCAGGTCTCCATCGTCATGAGGATGGGCAGCGAAAATATCAGCGCGCCGCCAAACGCTCGCGCAACGCTAATCGCGTAGCGGCGATTGGCGCGATGAACTGAGGAAACAGAGATGGCGCCCTCCAATCACACGCTGTAGGGACTCTCTGGAACACGCCGGCGAGATCAGACGTTCCCTACGTGTCGATTTTTCATTCACCGGGGCTTCTGACCAATGTCGGCTGAAAAGCGCAAAAAAACCCCGGAAGCCGCAACGCGAGCCGCTGCAGATCAACGACGACGTCGTATTTCAGCAGCGCACCTGGATCGTCGAGCGAATCGGCTGGGTCCTCATGGGTCTGTTGCTGCTTGCAGCACTCGCAGGTGTTTTCGCGGTGGGCCCGGTGAGCTCCGCCGAAGCGCGCGATCCGAGCGGACTGATGCAGGTCGGCTACCAGCGATTCCAACGTTACGGAGCGCACTCGGACCTGAGGATTTTTCTTGCGGCCGCAGCGACGTCCGGAGGCAGCGTTGCGATCCGCATGAATAGTGCGTTCGCTGACGCCGCCGAGATCCAGAGCATCGTGCCCGAGCCTCAGCATGCGAAGGCGATGCGTGACGGCGTCGAGTTCACGTTCCAGGTCGCCGAGCCCGGCGAACCCGCGATGGTGCGCTTTTCGTTCAAGCCGCAGCGCATGGGCGCCGTGCATGCCGAAATTGCGCTGGCGGATCGCCCACCCGCGCGCTTCGACTCATTTGTGTATCCCTGAATCCTCCGCGGAGCAAAGCTATGGACGCCGTTATCAGAGCTGCTGCGATCTATTCGATCCTCATTGTTCTGTTTCGACTGTCCGGACGGCGGACGGTCGCCGAGATGACCGCGTTCGACTTCGTGCTGATTCTCATCATCGGCGAGGCGACGCAACAGGCTCTGCTCGGTGAGGACTTCTCGATGACGAATGCCGCCATCGTGATCGCCACGCTGCTCTTCATCGACATCATGATGTCTCTGCTCAAGAGCCGCTCGGAGAAAGTATCGAAGCTGCTGGATGGCGTGCCGACTATCGTCGTGGAGAACGGGCGGGCGTTGGAACGCTGCATGCGCAAAGCCCGCATCGACGTGGACGACGTCATGGAGGCCGCTCGCCGGCTCCAGGGAATCGAACGGCTCGATCAGATCAGATTCGCGGTCCTCGAGATCAGCGGCGGCATCACCGTGATTCCATACGAGCGCAAAGCCGGGGAAGAACCGTAACGAAACCGGCGCGCCGGTTCACTCCTTGAATGTCGGTGAGCACCGCGACATACCGCGACATCATCGTCATTGGCGGATCGGCTGGCGGCCTGGAAGCGCTGACGGTCCTGGTTGCCGGATTGCCGCGGGACCTGCCGGCTGCAGTATTCACCGTCATTCATATCCCAACGCATACACCGACGTATCTGCATGGAATTCTCCTTCGCGCCGGACCTGCATGGATGCAGGGAGCGCCGACTGCGTCAGTTTGTTCCGGCTATCCGTTTGAGAAATCTTCCGAGCGCTGTTCGAGGCTGCGCCTCTGACGGCCTCGCAGCGCGTCGCGCCGATTCAATCGTCGGTTCGCGCTGGATGCGCTTTCAGATGCTTCGGAATTGTTGGGCCGGATTCGCCCTTCCGGCGCCGCACTCCATTCCGTCAATGTGAACTCGGTTGCTTCGAGCCGCTTGAGCTGCTCGTCACTGACAGCGCGTTCGAAAACACCCGCCGCGGTCTGCCACTCCCAGACGCCTCGACCGTCTTCATTGAATGCGGCGCGGCCGGATTTGCGCTGGCTGACGGCTGCGTGCTGTTTGCTCATCCGACTGATCTGTTGTGCAAGAAGTCACGACCCGCGATGCACTCAGGGCGGTAAGCAGCGGACTACTCACGATCTGCTCGCGTCGATGCGCGCCTGCCGCGTATCGTCAGTCGCTTCTCTCACGCCAGGCGATCTCGCTTGCGAAGAGAGTTCGTGAAGCACACTCGTGCGGCGCCTTGCTGGTTCGTTTCTTTCGCGCTTCTGCTGTTCTCACCTGGACTCGCGACTCCTCACGTATTTCTGCTCGCCATTCGCAAAACGCGGAACACCAGCGCTGAATGGAACGTTCCCCCGAACTCGCGAAGCAATCAAAGGTTGACGCAGCCAAACCAGATCGCTGGACGGCGCCGCAAGCCGATCGCTTCCCTTCTCGGGTCCGCCGACCACTCGTATGAAACCTTGCGGAGAACTCCACCATGACTTTGGCCCTTTTCGAGGATCGCGGTACGCCGCTCGATCAACAACGCTTCACCTGGCGCGAACTCGTCGGCAAGCCCATCAGCAAACTGGATGACGATGCGTTCACGCGTGTGCGCGTCATTCTCATGAATGGCCTCGAGAACGAAGCACTGCGCTTCTCGCACGCGGCCGCACGCTTCAACGGCGAGCTGCGTCTGCCGCTTGCGCAGGTGCGACGCGTCGAACAGCACCAGGCGACGATGGTGAACTGGCTGCTTGGAGCCGATCACTCGCCGCTGGAGACGACGATCGGTTACGAGCAGGTTGCAATCGAAGTCACTGCGGCGCTCGCTCAGCAGGAACCCGATCCATACCTCGCGCAGGTGTATCGCTTCGGTCTGCTGGAAGATTTCGACCACATGTATCGTTATTCGGCGCTGCTCGATCGCCTGGAGGGCAAGGACTCGAACAACATTCTGCAGAGTTACACGGATGTGCTGCCGGGCCGACCTACCGTGGTCGAACACCGCTCACCGGAGAATGACCTGCGACGGCCGTTCGATCGCACGACCGCCGCGCCGCTCACGAAGTTGAACGCGCTGACGCTCACCGCGGCCGAGCACCAGACGCACGACTACTAAATGAACATCGGACCGTTGTTTGCGGACCCGGTCGCGCGACAGTTGTATGCCGAGATCGCCTCGATCGAGGAACAGCACGTCACGCAATACGAGTCCCTGCTCGACCCGAGCCAGTCGCTGCTCGAGAACTGGCTCATGCACGAGGCCATGGAGGTTTACAACTACTACAGCTGCGTGCAGCAGGAGCCGAACCCGCGCATCAAGGCGCTGTGGGAGCGCATGCTGAATTACGAGCTCGGTCATCTGGACCTGGTTGCCGGACTGTTCAAGAAGCACGAGAAGCGCGATCCGCAGGAAATCGTGGGCGCGAAATTGCCGGAGCCGATTCCGTTCGAGAGCCAGCGTGAGTTCGTGCGCGCCACCCTTGCCGAGGAAGTCGATTTGCGCCCGAGCGGCGCCGACTTCGTCGACATGGAGCAAGAGCCGCAAAGCTCTCTCGACTACCGCAATCACATGAACTCACACGGCTCGCCCTCAGAGACGGTCGCCGCCGGTTATAGCTGGCGCCCGGGCACGGAACTGACGCGCAAGAAAGTCGTGAATATCTAACTCACAGTCACCAATCCGGAGTTACCGAACATGCGAGAGTCAATCGATTCAACCCGCCTCGGCGCGAACCGCACGGGGCTGCAGATGTCGCCGATGCATAGCAAGGAGATGATTGAGAACGTCGATGCCGTCGCGGCCGATCCCACGGAAAGCCAGGCGCTGGCCGAGACCCGTCGCGAGTACATCCTCGAAGCGGACGCTCTCGGCTCAATCCCCGCGCCGGCGACTGTGAAAGGGATGGCGAAAAGCGGCGCGAAGATGTTGACCGGCAATCGCCCACAGGTATTCATCGACAAGCTCGCCGAACGCCTCGCATTCGAACGCGGGGGCGCGCGGCTGTACGACGCCGTGCTGGTGAAATTCATGGCGCATGCCGCTGAGCTGAAGGGTGTGACGATCGAGGATGTCCAGGAAATTCGCGATGACGAGGCGAGCCATGCATTGCTGATCAAGGAATGCATCGAGAAGTTGGGCGCCGATCCAACGGCGCAGACTCCGTGCGCGGATCTGGTTGGCGTGGAAACCATGGGGCTGCTACAGGTCGCGAGCGATCCGCGCACGACTCTGGCGCAAACGCTGCATGCCGCGCTGTCCGCCGAACTGGTCGACCTCGACGGCTGGGAGACACTGATCGCGCTGGCGGAAAACATGGGCCAGGACGAGATGGCTGAACTGTTTCGCGAAGCGCTGCGGGACGAAGGCCAGCATCTCGCCAAGGTGAGAAGCTGGTTCAAGGCGTTGACGCTCGAGACCAGCGAACTCGTCTGACCGCCGCATAGCTAAACGCGAAGGCAAGGCGCACGACGATAGCCACGTTCGCGGCGCCGACCGGATACGTCACAGTATCGACATCGCGAGCGGACAGCGATGCGAGTCCGCGCATTCGCGTACAAGTTGGCGAGCAGATCGGGTTGGCGTTCACCTAGCCATGGCCGCGCATTTCCATCTGATCGCGCATCGCAGTCTTGAAGTAGTCGGTCACCAACGTCGATGAGCCGCCGCGATCGGTCTGTTCCGGAAACAGAAGGTGCTCCAGGAAGAAACCTCCGCGTCGGTCGCGTAGTCGACGCGAATGTCAGGGCGTTGAGTTGCGCAGGCGGCCAGGAGCGTTGCAGCGAGAGCGCGTGCGATGAACGGATAAGAACGACTGCTTATAGCGGACCTGCCGTGTGTTACTGGCTCGGTGCAGACGGCTCTGGCTCGGTAATCTCTTCACTAGGCCCATCGAGCCGCCCGCTGTCCTGGCCCTGCTCTTCTTCTGTCTCGCTGAATGCGTCGGATCCCTGCCCGGGCGCATCTTCAGGCCGCAATGGATTTTCACCGTCCCGACCTCGGTCACAACCCATGGCGAGCAGGAGGGCTGCACAACACAGCGTCAGTGGACGTACTTTGACGAGGTCGCTTCTCATTGGAGCAATCCAGTGCGTGGATACGGTAGTGGAAGAATGTCGGATCAGTGCGATGGTTCCGTCAGCCATCCGACGCCACACCTGTCCCGCTACCCGGACTCGTCTCGCAACCAAGGCGCGCTTCAGGCATTGGTGTAACACCGCGTCTGCGAGATTCTTTGCAAGGTCACAACATGAGTAGCGGGAAGCTGAACCTGGCAGAAGGCGTCGTCGAATCATTTCGCGCGATTGAAATCGATAACGGCTTGATCGCTCTCTCGCTCCTTCCTGAACTTGGCGGGAAGATCGGCTCGCTGCGCGATCTGCGCTGACCTCGTTCATACTGACCTCATCGTCACTGATCAGGCCGAAGGGTGAATGCCGGCCAGCGAGGTGTTTATGCAAGTTGGGATGATCGGGCTCGGCCGTATGGGGGCCAACATGGCGCGTCGGCTGATGCAGGCCGGGCATGAATGTGTGGTGTATGACGCGGCGTCCGCCGCCGTCGAAGCGCTGTCGAATGAAGGCGCCCGAGGAGCGACCTCCGTCGAGCAATTCGTGTCGATCCTGCAGCCGCCGCGAGCGGTATGGCTCATGCTGCCCGCGGCAGTCGTCGGCCCGATGCTGCAAACGCTGACGCCCCTGCTGGCGCGCAACGATGTTGTGGTGGACGGCGGCAATTCCGAACACCGCGCAGCGATCAATCGCGCTCGCGAATTGAGCACGCGCGGCATCAGCTTCATCGACGTGGGAACCAGCGGCGGCGTATGGGGACTCGAGCGTGGCTACTGCCTGATGATCGGCGGCGACAGCGCTCCCGTCGCGCGGCTGCAGCCCGTGTTCGAAGCACTCACGACAACGGTGAACGGAGCAGCGCCGTCATCTCAGCAGTCCAGTGATGTCAAAGGTGATGCGCCCAGGGGGTATTTGCATTGCGGCGCGCCCGGCGCCGGCCACTTCGTCAAGATGATTCACAACGCGATTGAGTACGCGCTCATGGCGGCCTACGCGGAAGGATTCAATCTCCTCGCGCATGCAGGCCTGGGCGGCGAGGGCCGCGTCGCCGACGCCGAGACAGCGCCGCTCGGCGATCCAGAAGCCTACCGATACGATTTCGATGTGCCAGCAATTGCGGAACTGTGGCGGAACGGCAGCGTGATTCGCTCCTGGCTGCTTGACCTGACCGCCAGCGCGCTCAAGGACGATCCTCGACTCGATCGATTTGCCGGTCGGGTCTCCGATTCGGGCGAGGGCCGCTGGGCGTTGAAAGCCGCTGTGGATCTCAGTGTTCCAGCGCCGACTCTGGCCAACGCATTGTTCGCGCGCTTCAGCTCACGCGATGAGGATGCCTACGCCAATCGATTGCTCTCGGCGATGCGCGAGCAATTCGGAGGCCATGCGGAGCGTGCAGCTCCTGCCCCGGAAATGGGGACAGTCCCCATTTCCGGAAAAGCGAAGGGAATCCGCGATGTATGAAAATGAGGAACGTCCCCAAATCAGTTCTCTCCCCGCGTCGAAACCGCGCGCACATGGCGACGCGAGCGCATCCGATGCATCGTCCGCTTATCGCGAAGACAGACCCAGTTTGTGGACGTGCTGCCGGATGGCGCCTGGCGTGCGGCCCAGCCGCTCGCCAATGTCGCGCGCCGGCGTCTTCCTTCTGATGAATTCCTTCAACTCGCGATCTTCCTGAGCCGACCAACGACTCAGCGGAGCCTCCTCTGTGAGGCGGTTTCTCTCGCCAGCCGTTTGGATATCTGGTCTGAAGAGGGCGATACGGTTTGCTTCGGAAGAGTGCTCGACAGTCTTTGTCCCCTGCGCACGACCTTTCCGGCTGATTTTTTGCGCAAGCAAGACAGAGCGATCGAGCCGCAACTCGCCCTGCTGGATATCCGCATGCCGGAGCTGAACGGTTATGACATCGCCCGGCGCATTCGACGCACTGATTGGGGCGCAAGTGCGACGCTGATCGCGATAAATGGATGGGGTCACGACAGCGACAAGCAGCAGGCACGCTCCGCGGGCTTTCGATCATCACCTCACGAAGCCAGCCGAAGTGAGCGCGCTGGAACCTATCCTCGAGACCCTGACGAATCGCTGAACGCGCATCCGCCGACATCAGCGCCGCGCTGGTGCGCGGATAGAAACTCCGCGCCGAGCACGTCCTCCACGATATGCGAGAGGCGAACCGCCTGACGCTCGATGATGTCGAGTGCGACGATCTGTGGATCGTCGACGACCGACAGGGAGCGCGCAATTGCCGCACTCGTCAGTATGGGCGCGAGACAGTTTCGTATTTCATCCAGACACTGTGATCGGGCGCCTGCACCGGGCCAGGAAGGCGGCGGCGTCGAATCATCAGCATCGTGTGTGGTTTGCCTGGACATGGTCTGCTGTTGGAATACCTCGCGGGCGCAAGAGTTCCTGATCTGCGACAGGTCCTACACGAGAAAGACAGCATCGGCGGCGGCGTGTGGACGAATCGCACGAGGCAGAGATGCTGGTGCGATTTCCGGAAGATCACGTCCTTGTTCCCGGTCGCGTCAGGTCCGTCGAAACGATCTCGTCCGCTGCTTTCGCCTGAAAGATCCCTTCGACGAACTCAGGGTGAACGGCATGGGAAAAGCGCCATTCGAACTCCTCCTCTGCGTGCGCCCTGACGCCACTCTTGTTGTCCGCTATCGCCCACCTCATTCCTTCCGAGGGTGGGCTCGATGTTCGAGCGTGTCCTCCACATAGAGCTTTTTGATGAGGACCACGAGTACGGCGGTGAGCGGCGTTGCGAACACGACGCCCAGAGCTCCGACCAGTACGCCGAGGAGCACCTGCGCTCCGATCGTCAACGCGGGCGGGAGTCGAACGCTGCGCTGCTCGATGAGCGGCGTCAGCACATAGCCTTCGATGAGTTGAATTCCCATGTACAGCAGTACGACGTACGCGACCTGCGTGGGTCCGTTGCTTAGCGCGACCAGCACGCCAGGCGCGGCCGCCGCGATCGGTCCAACGAACGGCACGAAGTCCAGGGCCGCGGCGATCAACCCGAGTCCGAGTGCAAGCGGTACATCGAGGAGCCACAAACCGAACGTGGTCACCGCGCCGACGATCGTCATGCCGACGACGCGCCCGAACAGCCACCAGCGCAACGTGTGACCGATCGCACTCAGAATCTCGCGTCCGCGCGCTCGATGAACCGGCGGCGCCAGCCGCAGCAGGCCGCGCTGATACCAACCGGGATTCGCTGCGAGGTAGACGCCGATGAATACGATCACGGCGAAATTGGCGATGGCGCCGAGCGTCGTATTAAACGCCTGCGCGACTCGCGACCCTACATTCGTTCCAGGCGCCGCCTCGGATTGCGCGCGCGATAGCAGCGTGAGCAGCTGTCGCCCCCACACTTCACGTCGCAGGCGTTCCTCGATCTGCTGCCACAATTGCGGAACCTTCGCGCCCAGCTGATCGACCTGATGGGAGATTTCCGCGGCGAGCAACCACACCATCGCGCCGAAGACGAGGAAGAGAAGAACAGCAATGAGGACGAGAGCAGCCCTCTGCGGAATCGGCGAATGGCGACTCAGCAGATCGGCAAGTCCGCGCAGGAACACAGCGAACAGAATCCCGCCGAACAAAACGAGCAGCACGTCGGCGGCGACGACGATCACGCCGGTTGCGAGCGCCGTCAACGCGACCAGTCCGATGACTATCAGCGCGCGGCGGATGAACTCGGCGTGCGACAGAGCGCGGCCCTCCACGATGCGAACCGAGTGTTTTCCTGCAGGTCGGGTTTCGACCCGACACTGGTCGGAGAAAAGCCGATCTGCAACTATTCTCAGTCCGCAAAGTTCCGCGCACCTGGAGCGACATGAAGCGGCGACGCCGACCATGCAGGAATTGCGCGCTTTCTGCGGCCACGGAACCGCGCCGCCGATATCTGGCGTTGAAGCAGCGGGACGCGGGAATCAATCATCGTGCTGCGACGAAACAAGATTCTACTGGCAGTCGGCGTGCTGGTGATCGCGTTGATCGCCCTGCGTCTCGCGCTGCCCTCGATCGTGAAGGACTACGTGAACGATACGTTGCAAGCGCTCGAGTCGTACGACGGCTCAGTTGAGGACATCGATCTGCATCTGTGGCGCGGGGCTTATCGGGTCGATGGACTTCGCATCGTAAAGACGGGATCGGACCAGCCCACGCCGTTCTTCAGCAGCGATCACATCGACTTCTCGATCGAATGGCGCAACCTGTTGCACGGCTCGCTCGTTGCGGAAGGCGTGTTCGACAGGCCGGATCTGAATCTGGTGCAGGCGAAGAGCGAAGAAGAGTCGCAGCTCGGCAAGGAGGTGAACTGGGCCGAGCAGCTCGGCGAGCTGTTTCCATTTCGCTTCAACACAGTGCGCGTACGCGACGGCCGGATTACGTTTCGTGCGCCCGGAATCAGGACACAGGACGCGTTGACCGCGGAACACGTCAATGCGGAGCTCCTCAATCTCACCAATGTGATCGAAAGCGGCGAGGAGACGTTCGCTGAATTCAGCGTTACGGGACGCGTGCTCGGTGACGCACCGATCGGCGTAAAGGGCCGGCTCGATCCGCTCGCGGAGCAGCCGACATTCGACGTCAACCTGGACCTGGAGAATGTGCAACTGCCGAAAGTGAATCCGTGGCTGCGCGAGTTCATCAAGGCCGACGCCGAAGGCGGCGATTTTCAGCTATACCTCGAAATCGCCGCGGCGGAAGGCAAGTTCAAGGGCTACGCAAAGCCGGTCATGCAGAACGTCAACATCTACAGTTCAGAAGAGCCCGAAGAGAATCCGCTGCGTCGACTCTGGGAAGGCGTCGTTGAATTCGCCGCGAACGTATTCGAGAACCAGGAGGAAGACCAGGTCGCCGCGCGCGTTCCCTTCAGCGGCACGATTCAGAATCCCGAATCCAGCATTTTCGAAACCATCGTAAGCGTGCTGCGCAACGCGTTCGTGAGCGCATTCGCACGCTCGCTCGAAGGCAGCATTTCGCTGCGCGATGTGAAAGGAAATCTGGAAGGAATCGGAGATGACGGGAAGAAGGAGGCGAATGGCGATCGTAAGAAAGAGGATAAAGACGCTTCCTCTCGCAGAGATCGCTGAGTGCGCAGGTAGATGAAGCATAGTGATCCGCCGTTCAATTCGTTCTTCCTCAGCGACCTTTGCGCTCTCTGCGAGAGATCCGTCCTGGCCCGCTTAAGTAAGCGCCATCGGGAGTAGGGACGGGCCTATCTGACTTTTTGTGTGTGGGGTCATACCATGAGTGAAGG
>JBOHZJ010000206.1:0-6774 GCA_050738395.1 Steroidobacter sp. | reverse complement strand
CAGCATGTGCTCGGCGAGCCAGCCTTCATCGCGGGCCTGCCAACTGGCGATGCGCAGCGCATGGCACTTCTTGCCCAGGAGCGCATTGCCGCCGTAGCCGGAGCCGAAGCTCTTGATCGACAGTTCTTCAGGGAAATGCATGATGAAACGGCGATCCGGGTCGAGGTCGCCGACCGAGTGCAGACCCTTGACGAACTTGTCGTCGCGCTCGATGCGGCGCAGGGCGGGTTCGCCCATGCGCGTCATGATGCGCATGTTGACCACCACATAAGGGCTGTCGGTGATCTCGACGCCGCAGCGTGAATAAGGAGAATCGATCGGGCCCATGCAATAGGGCACAACGTACATCGTCCGGCCGCGCATCGAGCCTTCGAACAGGGCGTCGATCTTGCGGTGCGCCTCCTGCGGATCCATCCAGTGATTATTCGGACCGGCGTCGATCTTGCTGTGTGTGCAGACGTAGGTGAGATGCTCGACGCGCGCCACATCTGAAGGGTTCGAGCGATGCAGGTAACAATTTGGGTGGGTGGACTGGTTGAGCTTGATAAGATCGCCGCTCACAAGCATCGCTTCGATCAGGCTCAGATTTTCTCCGTCCGACCCACTGCACCAGTGAATGGAATCAGGTTTGGTCAGTCGGGCGACTTCTGCAACCCAGCTCTCAAGCGACGCATTCGACGTGCTCATCTCAATGGCTTCCTCCACGATTTATTTGCGACTCGCGGACCTGCAAGGCGCGGGAAAAACAGGCGCGGGATTATACGCGCCGCAGCGCAACTTTCGTTGCGCTGGTCAGTGCCGGGCCGTGAGTGCTCGGCCTTTTGGTTGAGTAACGTCGACGGGCGCTGTTGTGCGCCACTACAGAAAACCGGCGAGTTTTCGAGGCCGAATTGATGGTGCTGCGATGCGGAATGATGACGAGCGAGGCGGGCAAATGCTCGAGTTATACGAGACTTGCAGGCCTCGTCTTCGGTTTGGCCTGCTGCGTGCTGGCGTTCGCAGACGAAGAAGCGACCGTGACGACTCAATTGCTTGCGCAAGTGCGCGAAAGCGTTCGCACTCCGGAAGGGCGAGAAATCCTTCGCTTCGCACCGGCAACGCTGCTGGCCCAGGGGCAGGTTGTTTACTACACGGTTCGTATACATAACCCGACGCCGGTTTTCATTCACGACATTTCAGTTACGCAGCGCATTCCCGCCAACACGACTTACATCCCGGGCTCTGCTGCAGGACCGGGGGCGGAGATTTCCTTCTCTATCGACGGCGGGCAATCGTTCCTGCCCGAGAAGCATCTGAAGGTGAATGTCGCAGACCGGGTTCAACCCGCGCAGCCTGATCGATATACGCACGTTCGCTGGACCCTGCGCCACGCGCTCGCTCCCGGCGCGGTCGCACTCGCGCGATTCCAGGCGGTATTCAGATAGCTATGCAGGATCTGGCGGAGACATTCGCTCAGGACGGTCCGCTGGCGGCAGCCATCGACGGATTCACGACGCGTGATGAACAGATCGAAATGGCCGAAGCTGTCGCACGCGCCTTGCGCTCACGAGGGCGGCTGATCGTGGAAGCCGGGACGGGCACCGGGAAGACGTTTGCGTACCTCGTTCCTACGCTGTTGTCCGGTCGTCGCGTGATCGTGTCGACCGGGACGCGCACATTGCAGGATCAGCTCTTTCATCGCGATCTGCCGACGGTCGCGCGCGCGATCGGGCGGCCGGTGCGAGTCGCATTGCTCAAAGGACGTGCGAACTATCTGTGTCTGCATCGGCTCGACCTGGCCGAGCAACAGGCGTACGGACGGGGTTTTCGTCGGGATACAGCACTGGCGCTCAGCGCAGTGCGCGAATGGGCGCGCATCACCCGGCGCGGCGATGTCGCCGAACTCGCACAACTCGGAGAAGCCGATCCGGTGTGGCCCTGGGTCACCTCCACTCGCGACAACTGTTTGGGCGCCGACTGCGCGTTCTTCGATCGCTGCCATCTCGTGCAGGCTCGACGCGAAGCACAAGCCGCCGATGTCGTCGTCGTGAATCATCATCTGTTGATGGCCGATCTCGTGCTCAAGGAGGAGGGGTTCGGCGATCTCCTTCCCGGGGCGGACGCCATCGTTATCGACGAAGCGCATCAGCTACCAGAGGTCGCGGCGAACTTTCTGGGCTTCACGATATCGAGCCGGCAGTTACAGGCGCTATCACGCGATCTTGCAGCGGAGCTGACGGGCAGCGGCCTTCAGAGCGAGCTCTCCGCCGCCTTCGCGCAGACGATCGAGCAGCGCCTCTTCGATTTGCAGGATGCGCTGCCTGCCTCGAATCAGACCTGGTCCAGGGAGCGCTGCGAATTCAGCGAGTGGCCAGCGGCCGTCATCGAATCGCTCGAGCACTTGCGCGCATCGTTCGATGAACTGGTGAAGGCGCTTGCAGATCTCGCGAAGGATCACGCCGGCCTCGCGACGGTTCGTCGTCGCGGCGCAGAGTTGTCCGGCCGGATGACCGCCCTGCTCGCTGACGACGCCGACGCACAGGCGAGTGTTCGTTGGGCGCAGGGGACGCATTACGGAGTGTCGCTTCACTACGCGCCGATCGATGTCGCTGAACAACTCGGGAATCTCATCCAGGCGCATGCGGGCGCCTGGGTATGCACGTCCGCAACGCTTGCAGTGGCCGAAAATTTCGATCACTTCATCCGACGCATCGGAATGAAGGATGCGACCACGGTGCGCTTCGGCAGCCCATTCGATTACCAGAAACAGACGCTGCTCTATCTGCCTCGCGGCATCGACGCCCCATCATCAGCGCGTCACACCGCGCAGGTGGTCGACGCGGCGCTGCCGATTCTGCAGGCGAGCGGCGGCCGTGCGTTCCTGCTGTTCACGAGCCATCGCGCCTTGCGCGACGCTGCGGCGATTCTGACGCAGCGCCTGGGCGCCAACCCGCCGTTTCCAGTGCTCGTGCAAGGTGATGCGCCGCGAGAAACACTGCTGACTCGATTTCGTGAGCACGGGGGCGCCGTGTTGCTCGGGACGAGCAGCTTCTGGGAAGGTGTCGACGTCAAAGGCGCCGCCCTGTCGGTGGTTGTGATCGACAAGCTGCCGTTCGCGGCGCCAGATGACCCGGTGCTCAAGGCGCGTCTGGAGGCGATCGAGCGTCGCGGCGGCAATCCGTTTTTCGAGGAACAGATTCCGCAAGCTGTCATCGCGCTGAAACAGGGGGTCGGGCGCCTGATGCGCGATCCAGAGGACTTCGGCGTAATCGTGCTATGCGACCAGCGGGTGCGGACGCGAGCTTACGGACGCATCTTCCTCGACAGCCTGCCCCCCATGTCGCGCACCGAGCGGCTCGATGACGTTACCGCTTTCCTGCACACGAAACTCGCGGACGTGGGGTTGAGCTCAGCCGAGCCCGGTCTCATCGCAACATGAAGTTGCTCACGATATGAAGATCCTCGCGATCGACACGGCGACCGAACGATGTTCCGTCGCGCTTTCTCTCGGTGAACGGTTGATCGAGCGCTCGACGGACGTACAGCGCGGTCACGCGGAGCTGATTCTGCCAATGATCGCGGAAGTGCTCGAGGAAGGCGGCCAGTCATTGCAGGCGCTCGACGGCGTAGCGTATGGACGCGGCCCCGGAGCCTTTACAGGCGTGCGCATTGCGATCGGCGTCGTTCAGGGGCTGGCGTTCGGTGCACGGCTGCCGACTGTCGGCATATCGGATCTTGCGGCTGTTGCACAGCAAGTTGCACGGCCGGGCGACCAGATCCTGGTGTGCATGGACGCGCGTATGGGCGAGGTGTACTGGGCGCGCTTCACGCTGGACTCGGGCAGCGCGCACGTGCGGGCGATGAGCGAGGAGCGCGTCGATCGACCCGAATCCATCCCGCGTCAGTCATCGGATGTCTTTGCGGGCACGGGCTTCAAAGCCTATCCGCAAATGGTCGCGCCGGGCGCTCCTTCAGTGCATGAATCCGTGTTGCCGCGCGCTCGCGAGATTGCCGCGCTGGCCGAGACGGAATTCCTTGCGGGCCGCGGATTGCCGGCAGCCAGGGCGGCGCCGGTGTATCTGCGTGATCGGGTCGCTTTCGTGAAGAAGTGAATAGTGACCAGTGAACGGTGATTGGTCGGAGGCGCTAACGGTCGCCTGACGGTAACGAACACCATAAGGCAGCCCGCCATGTGGGAGTTCTCTGACTAGTCGGCAGTCACTTCTTTTCCGTCACGGCGCTGTAATAATGCGTTGCTCTAATGTGACGAATCATTTCAGTTTGTTGAATCACATCGAGCATGGCCGCAAAGCAGATCCTCATCGTTGAAGACGAGCGACCGATCCGGGAGATGATCGGCTTCGGTCTCAAGCGCAACGGATTCGAAGTTCGCGAGGCTGTGGATGCAGCGACGGCTCGAGCCAGCATTGCGGATCATCGGCCGGATCTGGTGTTGATCGACTGGATGCTGCCGGACATGAGCGGCCTGGAATTGACGCGAGCGTTGAAACGCGACAAGGAAACACAGGAAGTACCCGTCATCATGTTGACCGCGCGCGCGGAGGAGCAGGACAAAGTCACCGGTCTCGATGGCGGTGCGGATGACTACATGACGAAGCCCTTCTCGCCGCGCGAACTGCTCGCACGCATCAACGCGGTATTGCGTCGCTCGGCCCATGGCGGCGGCGACGAGCTGATCGACGCCGACGGTCTCGTGCTCGATGCGGCCGGCCATCGAGTCACCGTAGGAGATCGCACGGTGCAGCTCGGACCGACCGAGTATCGACTGTTGTCGTTCTTCATGACGCACGCCGAGCGGGTGTACAGTCGCGCTCAGCTTCTGGATCGCGTGTGGGGCGGCAATGTCTATGTCGAAGAACGCACGGTGGATGTACACATTCGCCGCCTGCGCAAAGCGCTCGAGGCGTTCAGCTACGATCGCTTCATTCAAACCGTCCGCGGCTCCGGTTACAGGTTCTCGACTCGCGCGGAGTAGCGCTTGAGCGTGTTCGGCGTGCTGTCCCCGGCGAGCTGGCGAGCCGTTATCCGGGTCGGCGCCACGCTGCTCGCGGCGATTCTCATCGGGCTGATCATTGGTCGCGTCGCACTCGTCGTCGCCATCGTGCTGGGCGCCTACGTCGCAGCACAACTCTGGAATCTGCTGCGCATCGAGCATTGGCTGCGTCGTCGCAGCGTCGAATCGCCGCCGGACATCAGCGGCGCCTGGGGCGAGATCGTTGCGATCGTCAGCCGCATTTATCGCCGCAAGCAGTATCACAAGGCGCAGGTTACCGGGCTGCTGCGTGAGTTTCAGCGCTTGACGACGGCGATGCCCGAAGGCGCGGTATTGCTCGGTCCCGATCACGAGATTCTCTGGTTCAATCCGCGTGCGGCGGCGTGGCTCGGGTTGCGCAGGAAGCGCGATATCGGCTTCCGCATCGAGAATCTCGTGCGTCAACCGGCGTTCGTCGACTACCTGCGCACTGCGAGGCCCGACAGCGGCGGCGTCGTCGTGCAGGACGCGGGCGATCTCACGCGCTGGTTTTCGTTTCATCTGGTGCGGACTCGGGCGGGTGAACGACAGTTGCTGATCGTGCGCGACGTGAGCCGCGAGCAGCATTTGCAGGAGATGCGCAAGGACTTCGTAGCAAACGCTTCGCACGAATTGCGCTCACCACTGACTGTGATCGCCGGCTATCTCGATGCGCTGGCGGACGACCAGAAGCTGGATCCAACCTGGGCGGCCCCGGTGCAGGAGATGCGCCGTCAGGCAGATCGCATGAATGCAATCATCAGCGACCTGCTGGAGTTGTCGAAGCTCGAGTCGGGCGAGCGCTCGCAACCTGAGCGCCCCGTCGATGTCGGCGGAATATTGTCGCTCCTGCGCAAGGAAGTGCTCGCGATGGAACAGCGTCCGCGCGCGGTGGACATGCGCCTCGAAAGCGACGCTTTGTTGGTGGGCGATGCATCCGAGCTGCACTCAATCGCATCGAACCTGGTGCTGAACGCAGTCAAGTACACCCCGGCCGAAGGTGAGATCGAGTGTCGCTGGTGGATCGATGATGAGGGTGCGCATCTTTCAGTACGCGACACGGGCGTCGGCATCGCCGCCGAACATATTCCGCGCCTCACCGAACGTTTTTATCGGGTCGATCCAGGCCGCGCACGCAGCATGGGCGGTTCGGGACTGGGGCTCGCGATCGTGAAGCACGCACTGCAGCGCCATGACGCGGAGCTCAGCGTCCAGAGCAGGGAAGGCGTGGGCAGCACGTTCACTTGTCATTTCCCGTTAGAGCGCGTGATTCCCCGCCAGGACGAAGCTGTGATCGCGCGCTGAGCGTCACCTCGTCCAATTTTCCGTGATCGAAGCGCCGTTGTCCGTTCACACGGCGCTGCGTCGTCACAGGAACGTCATGTTTCTGTAGCAGACGCGTAAGACAACTCACCTACTTTCCTCACACAAGAGCCGCCGACGCCCTGCGTCGGTCGTGCATTCGACGCGAGCGACGTTCTCGCGTTGCGAGTAGTCAATTAACCGTGTGGGAGATCGCGTCGATGACACTGAAATATCTGGTTGCGGCGAGTGCATTGGCAGTGGGCCTGGCTGGGTGCAGCAGCGGCGATGTCGAACTGGGCGTCGCAACGACTGACAACTCGGTCGACAACAGCACCGGCGGAGGCGGCGGCAATGGCGGCGGCGAGAATCCCTGCGCCTCATATACCGTCAGCGGCGCCCTGAGACAGGGCTCCTTCGACGGCGCCAACTGCACCTACTCAGCCACCTTTGTCGGCGCC
>JBOHZJ010000205.1:0-5747 GCA_050738395.1 Steroidobacter sp. | reverse complement strand
CGGCTACATCGCGCGATCGGGCGGACGCTCGCGACGGCGTATGGCGCTGAGGCGGTTTCGATCGCCGCCGAACTCGCGGTCCATTTCGAGCGTGGCGGCGATATCGGCGCCGCGCTTTCCTGTCTGGAGCAGGCCGCTGCTCGCGCCATTCAGCGTTCCGCGTATGCCGAAGCGCTCAAGCACCTCACGACTGCGCTCGCCCTTGCCGAGCAGTGCGAAGAATCGCCTGAACGCACACGCCAGCAGCTGCGACTGCAACTCGGTCTTGGTACGGCGCTTATGGCGACCCGCGGATGGGCGGCGCCGGAGGTCGAGCAGGCGCACTTGCGTGCAAGGGAATTGTGCGAACAGCTCGGTGATTCGACGCGGTTGATCATGACGCTGTGGGGACTCATCGCCGTGAGCGTCGTGCGCGCCGAGTTGCAGCGCACGCGCGAACTCAGCGAGCAACTACTCGCGCTGACCCGGGAAGAGAATCAGATTCCGTTTCAGTTGGCCGGACACATGGAACTCGCCGGCGCCGCGTTCGGTCTCGGAGAACTGGCGCTGGCGCACGAAGAATTCGCCATTGCGGATCGGCTCTACGACCCGGCGCAGCATTGCGAACACATCGCACGTACGAGCTTCGATCAGGGAGTCTTCCTGCGTTGCTGGTGGAGCCATCTGCTCTGGCAGCTCGGGCGCCCGCAGCAAGCCTGCGCGATGAGCAGCGACGCGCTGCAGCTCGCTCGCTCCTTCGGTCACCCCTTCACGCACGCGATCGCCCTCTCATATGCGGCAATTCTTCAGCAGTTTCTTCGCCATACGGATGCAGCGGCTGCTCTCGCGGCCGAGGCGATCGAGTTGTGCACCGAACATGGATTCAACTACTACGGCGCCTGGGCGCAGATCATTCAGGGCTGGTGTCTGACGCAGCGCGCATCTACGCCGGCGGGCGTTGCGCTGATCAGTGAGGGCATCATCGGCCTGCAGAGCGCGCGGGTGCGTCGCGCCCTGCCCTACTTCAACGCCCTGCTCGCCGAAGCTCATCTGCGCCGGGGCGAACTCGACCAGATGGGGCGCGCAATCGATGCTGGCCTGGCGATCGTTCGCGACACTGGAGAGTGCTGGTGGGAGCCCGAACTGTGGCGCCTGAATGGCGCGCTTTGCATCGCACGCTGCGAGCACAACACATATGAGGCGAAATTGTCTCTGCAGAAGGCGCTCGAGCTTGCGGAGCGCTATCAGAGCAAGGCTTTGAAGGCGCGAGCAGCCGCCGATCTCGATGCGCTTGGGACGCAGCCGGCATGGCCGCTCCCTGCTCCCTGACGCACGCAGCTGTTGATGCGCAGAGTGCATTCTGAACAAACTGCCAGCCGCATTCCTCGCGAAGCGCCCTCGAGATTGCGCGCGGGACGATGTGGACGGATGATTGATCCATCGAGCAATCACGGAGATTTCCATGCGTCGCCTGTACATCAGCTCCATCGCCATCGTTCTGTCCGCATGCGGTCAAACTGACCAGGCGCCGCAAGGTCCGGATGCGCGCACTCAGCCGGATAGCCCGGCGCCGGATGCAGGACCGGTCATTGCTCCCGGGCTGCCGCCGGAAGGGGCCACGGTGCAACTCGCGCCAACGCAGGGCAATACCGCGAACGGATCGCTCGCTCTCGCGCGGGCGCCCGAAGGCGTCCGCATCACAGGTGCGATGCAGGGCCTGAAGCCCGACGCGCAGTTCGGGTTTCATATTCATGAGAAAGGCGACTGCAGCGCACCTGATGCGAGTAGCGCCGGCGGGCACTTCAATCCGCGGAAGCAGCCGCACGGCGATCCCGCCGCCGCTGCTCATCATGCCGGCGACATGGTCAACATCCGCTCCGATTCCACCGGTGTCGCCGAGGTTGATACGACCGCGAAGGACGTGAACCTGCATACGGGCCAACCCGGCGACGTGCTCGGCAAAGCAATCGTCGTACACGAAAGCCCGGACGACTACGCCACGCAGCCGTCAGGCAACTCGGGCGCGCGCATTGCCTGCGGAGTCATCACGATCCATGCCGGCGGCGGCGATGACGCGTCGCCGAACGGCTAGCGCGAATGACGAATTCAGGCGGACAGATCGAACACCAGCACTTCGGCGTCAACGCCATCGGATAGCGTCAGCCTCGGTTCGTCTGTGAGCTGCAACGCATCGCCAGCGTTGAGCTTCTCGCCATTCGCGAGCACTGCGCCGCGCGCGACGTGCACATAGACGCGACGACGATCGCCGATCTCCAGATCGGAGCGTTCGGCTGCGTTGAACAAACCGGCGTACACGCGAGCATCCTGATGAATGCGCACGGACTCGTTCGTTCCGTCAGCCGACGCGATCAGCCGAAGACGTCCGCGTTTCTCGTCGGGCTCGAAGCGCTTCTCTTCGTACTCGGGCGCGATCCCCGATACGTTCGGCTGAATCCAGATCTGCAGGAAGTGCACGGGCTGCGTCTTTGAGTTGTTGAACTCGCTGTGCCGCACGCCGGCCCCGGCGCTCATGCGCTGCACGTCGCCGGGACGAATCACCGACCCCGTGCCGATCGAGTCCTGATGCGCGAGCTCGCCTTCGAGCACGTAGCTGATGATCTCCATATCCCGATGGCCGTGCGTACCGAATCCTGCGCCTGCAGCAACCCGGTCCTCGTTGATGACGCGCAACGCGCCGAACTCAACGTGCTGAGGATCGTAGTAATCCGCGAATGAGAACGTGTGATAGGACTTGAGCCAGCCGTGGTCGGCATAGCCCCGTTCACTACTGCGTCGAATAGCATGCATGCGAACCTCCGTTGTTGCATCCATCATCAGGTTCGACGAATCAATTTCAAGTGCGCATTTCGGCTCCGAGCACGCACGTCAGTGAATGATGACTCATCGACGCTAACGCACAGTTCCACCATGCGCAGAGAGCCTGAGCGAGATGCCGTGCATGCCCGCCTTGTTGCGCACGGCCGATCGAGTCCTGCGCAATGTGGCTGCGATCACGTCGAGCGGCACGCCGGCGGCTGCAAACTCCCGCAACTGTCGAAGCGATTCCGACGACCAGGCGTTAGGGGCAAAGGACCGCGCGCTACTGAGGCGTCGCGTTGAGAATGAAATCGAGCGCATCTAAAGGGCTTATCCTTGCTGTGCGGAAATGGCCGCTAGCTGCTAGCCGCCAGCCAGACAGGCGTCGGCTACGTTCTGGCTAGTCGCTAGCAGCTAGCAGCTTCTTCTCATTTCATCGTCGGCATCACGTACTCGGATCCGCCGCGTATGCCGGTCGGCCAGCGTGACGTGACGGTTTTCAGGCGCGTGTAGAAGCGCACGCCGTCCGCGCCGTGAACATGAAGATCGCCGAACAGCGAGCGCTTCCAGCCGCCGAAGCTGTGAAACGCCATTGGCACGGGAATCGGCACGTTTACGCCGACCATGCCCGCCTGCACCGAGTGGCAGAAGGTTCGCGCGGAGTCGCCGTCGCTCGTGTAGATCGACGTACCGTTGCCAAACTCATGGTCGTTCACGAGTTGCAATGCCGAGTTCAGATCCGGTGCGCGCATCACGATGAGCACCGGGCCAAAGATCTCTTCCTTGTAGATGCGCATCTGCGGCTGCACATGATCGAAGAGCGTCGCGCCCAGATAGAACCCGTTCTCGTGTCCCGTGACTCTCTGGTTGCGGCCGTCGACCACCAGCGTAGCGCCTTCTTTCACGCCGAGATCCACATAACCGCGGACGCGCTCCAGATGTTCACGCGTTACGAGCGGCCCCATTTCCACGCCTTCGCTGGTTCCCGGCCCGATTTTGAGCGCCGCGATCATTGGCTTGAGTTCTTCGATGAGGCGATCGCCTGCATCGCCGACCGCGACGGCGACGGAGATCGCCATGCAGCGCTCGCCCGCCGATCCGTAAGCAGCACCCATCAGCGCCTGCGCGGCGAGCCGCGAATTCGCATCGGGCATCACGACCATGTGATTCTTCGCCCCGCCCAGCGCTTGTACGCGTTTGCCGTGCTTCGCGGCCGTTTCATATATATGCGTGGCGACGGGCGTCGAGCCCACGAAGCTGACCGCCCCGACATCCGGATCGGTGAGCAGCGCATCGACCGCTTCACGATCGCCGTTCACGACGTTGAATACGCCCGGCGGCAGTCCTGCTTCGCTCAGCAGCTCGGCAAGACGCAGGCTGCATGAAGGGTCCTTCTCCGAAGGCTTCAACACGAAGGTATTGCCGCACGCGATCGCCATCGGAAACATCCACATCGGAACCATCACGGGGAAGTTGAATGGCGTGATGCCGGCGCAGACGCCGACGGGCTGTCGCAACGACCAGCTGTCGATGCCGCGGCCGACGCTGTCCGAGAACTCGCCTTTCAGCAGCTGCGGAATGCCGCACGCGAACTCGACGACTTCAAGTCCGCGCGTGACTTCACCGCGTGCATCCGACAGCACTTTGCCGTGTTCGCTGGTGATCATCGCGGCGAGCTCATCGATGTGCGTGTCGAGCAGCGCCTTGAAGCGAAACATTACGCGCGCGCGTTGCAGCGGAGTGGTGGCCGCCCAGGCCGGCAGCGCCTCGCGTGCGGCGCGAATCGCGGCGCGCGTTTCTTCCGCGGACGCAAAGCTGACCTTTGTCGCGACGCGGCCCGTCGCCGGATCAAATATCGGGCCGGTGCGCGCCGATGCGCCTTGCAGCAACTTTCCGCCGACGAAATGGCCCAGGGTGCGGACTTCGCATGAAGCCGCCGTTGCCTGTGTACTCATGACTGACTCTCCGGAAATTCTTAGTGCTCGCCGTGACGCCGGCGATGCGCGAATGAATGCTCGTAGGTTACCCGCGTCGCGCCGGAACCGTCGCTCGGTGTTTCCACGATCCTGACCGTCATCTGGCCGCCGTCGAACGTCAGATGCGCGAAGCCCCAGACCAGCCCTTTGGCGTAAAGCGTCTGCAGCTGCGGATACGTCTTCACTTGATGTCGGATGAATGCTGTGTTGGTCGGCCGCATCTTGGCGGCGCTGCCCGACACGATCTGCGGCAACGGCTGCACGCGCTCGCCGGGAGTCGCGGCCGAGCAGTCATCCGTGTGGACTTCGAGCGTGTGCTCGTGCCCGGCGAGATATGCATCCGCATATCGGCACAGGCTGGGCAGGATCAACTGCCGCAGCGCCCTCGCCTGCTCGAACTTGCTGCCCGAGGTCGACCACAGCGGATGATGTCCAAGCACGATCTTCCAGCGCGCCGTCGAGCTCTTGAGCGCATCGTCCAGCCAACGCGCGATATTCCGCTCGGCTTCGGATTGCGGCACGGCCCAAGGTTCCGGCGGCTCGAGCTCATCTGTCTGCATTTCACTCCCGGCATCCGCGAGCTGCGCCTTGCGGACAGTGACCGCTGAGAGCAACACCTCGGTGTCGATCGCGAAGATCTCGACCTCGCCGCGCGCCGCCGGCGGCTTCACGCGATAGAACAGGCCGTCCATGTAGAACGGCGGCGTGGTCTCGAGGAACCTGACCTGCGCTATTGCACCTTCGCGCGAGGTATTCCAGTCGTGGTTGCCCAGCACGGTGTAGATGCGAAAGTCGACGCGGCCGTTCGCGAGCGGCGCGAAGGGCGTGATGAACAGATCCCGGAAGCGTTCCGCGTCGCGACCGTCGGCCCCGCCAGTAGCGCCGTCGGGATAAATGTTGTCGCCGAGCATCGCCGCGAAGTCGCAGCCCGGAGCGTGCGCGCAGAAATCCTTCATCGCCTTCGCAACCGGTTCG
>JBOHZJ010000204.1:0-4202 GCA_050738395.1 Steroidobacter sp. | reverse complement strand
GGCAGATCGCCGGCGCCGTTGATCTGCAACATCAGGCCCGTTCCGGCGAGACCGCTGACGGCTCCACCGACTGTAAAACCCCCCGGATCGTTCTGACCTGCTGTTTCTTCGACGCTGCCCCTGCCATTGGAGCAGGCCGCGAGCGCCAGCAGGCAGCTCATCACGCCGAGGTTGCGCACACACTGCAGCGCGATCATCGCTTTGCCTCTTGATGTCGGATATTCGTCCCGCCCTTGTCATATCTATCCCGGGCGGAAAATGTTCCACGTCGGGGCGTTGATCGCTGCACGCGTGAGGCGATCACCGACAACGGGAACGTTATGAGGCGGGTGCGAGTTGCTCCACCGCGTGCATGGTCCATGGTGACGACATCATGGTTTCGGAGAATGTGATGAATGCAGCCGCCGGTATCGAACGCGTGAATATGGTGACCGGTCTGTTCTCAGAACGCGCTGACGCCGAGCGCGCGTGGCGCGCCGCCGTTGATCTGGGCTATCGGCGCGATGACATCAGCCTGATGCTCTCGGAGGAAACGCGGACGCGAATGTTCGCAGGCGAGCAGGGTGTGGGTCTCAGCGCCAAAGCGGCCGAGGCCGCGAAGGAACCGGCGAAGGGCGCCGGGAAAATCGGCGGGCCAACAGGCGGACACGTGGGAATGATCGCGCCAGTGCTCGCGGCCGTCGGCACGCTATTGCTCATTCCGGCCGGAATCATCGCGGCGGGTCCGATCGCAATCGCATTGGGTGCAGCCGGCGCCGTCGGTGTTGCAGGCGGCCTGGTCGCCGCGCTCACGGATTGGGGCGTGCCGAAAGGACGCGTCGAACTTTATGAAGCGGGCATCCGTGAGGGCGGCGTCCTCATCGGTGTGAAGCCGCGCTCAGAACAAGATACGAAGAAATTGGTAGAAGCATGGACAGCGTGCGGCGGCGAGCTGGTGCATTCGTAAGGGGTTGCTGGGCGCTGGTCGCGGTCTGCTGCTGTCTGGACCAGATTGACGCCAGGCGCATACTTCCACGTCAATCCTCTTGATCAGTCTGGCCAGCAGCTCAAGTACGCAGCGCCCTCTATCACGGCCCTCTATCACGCCAGCTTTATTCCCTGAACCGACAACGGCAGCGAGCGCACGGGCTCGCCGTGCATCAGCGCCAGTGCATTCGCAAGCGCCGGTGCGATCACCGGTGTGCCGGGTTCGCCGACGCCGCTGGGCTTGTTTGTCGATGGCAGGATGTGCACTTCGATCGCCGGCATCTCGTTGATTCGCAGCACAGGATAATCGTCGAAGTTGCTCTGCTCGACCTTGCCGTCTTTCAACGTTACCGCGCCGTTGATTGCCGCGGACAAGCCGTAGCCGATTCCGGACTCCATCTGCATCGCGACGATGTTCGGATTGACCGCTCGGCCGCAGTCGACCACGCACACCACCTGCTCGAGCTTTGGACCATTCGCCGTACGCCTGAGCTTGGCGACCTCGCCGACGACTGAACCGAATGATTCGTGCAGCGCCAGCCCGTAAACCTCATCCTCGCCACGAGCATTTTTCCAGCCTGACTTTTCAGCGAGCAGATCCAGCACCGCGAGATGACGCGGATGCTTTTCGAGCAACGAACGGCGTAGCGTATACGGGTCCTGTTTCGTGGCGCGCGCGATCTCGTCAAGGAAGCATTCCGTCGAGAACGCCGTGTGCGTCGAGCCGACCGAGCGCCACCATTGCACCGGCACCGGCAATTTCGTCGTGTGCAGCTCCACCGACAGATTCGGGATGTGATACGGCAGATTCGACGCGCCTTCCACGGAGGTCTGATCGATCGGACCCGCACCGCCAAAGGCAGTGCCCGTCAGAATCGATTGCCCGACGATGCGATGGCGCCACGCAACGATTTTGCCCTGAGGATCGAGTCCGGCGCTGAGCGTGTGCACATACATCGGCCGGTAATAGCCGGCGCGTGTGTCTTCCTCGCGCGTCCACACCAGCTTCACTGGATCGCTGACGCCCGCCGCTTTTGCGATGGCGGCGGTTTCCAGCACATAGTCCGATTGCGGATTGGCGCGACGTCCGAAGCTGCCGCCCGCGAAGAGCTGATGAATCGTTACGCTGGCCGGCGGCCGTCCGAGAAATTTCGCGACGGCCAATTGATCGCCGCTCTGGAATTGTTCGCCGTTCCAGATTTCGCATTCCCTGGCGCCGATGCGCACCACACAGTTCATCGGCTCCATCGTTGCATGGGCGAGATAGGGGAACTCGTAGGTTGCTTCCAGCGTCTGCGCGGCCTCCGCAAGCGCCTGGTCCACGTCGCCCTCTTTTTTCGCTGAGGCTCCAGGCTTCTGTGCGAGCGCGCGAAACTCTGCGAAGAGCTCATCTGAACTGCGTTTGAACGCGTTCGATTCATCCCACTCGATCGTCAACGCATCCCGGCCTTTCTTCGCCGACCAGAAATCAGTCGCCAGCACTGCGACGCCCGAGCGCACGGGCGTTTCAAAAGCGACGACCGACTTCACGCCCTTGATCGCCCTGGCTTTCGATGCATCGAAGCTCTTCACTTTTGCGCCGTAGCGCGGACCGTGCGCGACCACAGCAGTCAGCATGCCGGGCAGTTGAACGTCCTGCGTGAACCTGGCGGCGCCCGTGGACTTCGCGCGGCTGTCGACGCGCGGCGCATTCTTTCCGATGCGTGTGTAGGTGGACGGGTCCTTCGGCTTCGCATCCGTCGGAGCCGGTAATTTCGACGCGTCCGCAACCAGCTCACCAAAGCCGGCGGACTTGCCAGATTTGTGCTGCACGACGCCCGCCGAAATAGTGACTTCGCTCGCAGGCACGCTCCATCGCTTCGCGGCCGCCGCAACAAGCAACGCGCGCGCGGTCGCCCCGGCGCTGCGCAATTGATCGTACGAGTTCGCGATCGAGGTGCTGCCGCCAGTGCCCTGGAATGGCCCCCACATCAGATTGTTGTAGAGCTTCGCGTTGGCCGGCGCGCCTTCGACGCGGATCTGCTCCCAGTCAGCATCGAGTTCTTCGGCGATAATGGTGGCGAGTCCCGTGTACACGCCCTGTCCCATCTCAAGGTGCTTCGCGAGCACCGTGACCGTTCCCTGCTCGTCGATACGTACGAACGCATTCGGCGCCCATGCGCCCGCCTGGCCGTCGTTTGCACGGGCGATGTGCGGCAACCACATCGCCACCGTCAGTGCGCCGCCGGCTTTCAGCACGTCGCGGCGCGAAGCCTGAATCAGTGCATCGTTTTTCATCGAAAGACTCCTTAAGCAAGCGAACCGGCAGCGCGCTTGATTGCCGTGCGGATGCGCGTGTACGTCGCGCAGCGACAAATGTTGCCCGCCATCGCTGCATCGATATCGGCGTCGGTCGGCTTCTTGTTCGTACTCAGCAACGCGGTGGCGCTCATGATCTGGCCGGACTGGCAGTACCCGCATTGCGGCACGTCTTCCGCGATCCATGCTTCCTGCACGGCCTTGCCGACGTTCGAATCGCCGACGGCTTCAATCGTGGTGATCTTCGAGCCGACCGCCGCTGAGACGGGCATTACACAGCTGCGCGCGGCGGCTCCATTGATGTGCACCGTGCAGGCGCCGCACAGGGCCTTGCCGCAGCCGTATTTGCTGCCCGTCATTCCCAGATGATCGCGCAGCACCCAGAGCAACGGGGTATCCGGCTCTGCATCCGTCTCGAATTGCTTGCCATTGATGTCGAGCGTGAGCATGGGGAACCTCGGAAAGATAAAGTTTCGAAGCTGCCAGCCGCTAGCTTCTAGCCAGAAGGCGTGCGCCACGACGCGCGCAGCAGAATAGTCCGGCTGCGCGTCCTCGGAAAGGTCTGCATGCCGCGTTGGACGATTGAGCGTACTCTCCTGGCTAGCAGCTAGTCGCTAGTAGCTTCCGACGCCTTCCCATGCACTACACCCGCCTCGGCAACACCGGTCTGAAAGTTTCCCGACTTTGTCTCGGCTGTATGACGTATGGCGCGCCGACGGAGCGGTGGCCGTGGGCGCTCGATGAGGACGCCAGTCGTCCGTTCATCGAACGCGCCCTCGAACTTGGCGTCAACTTCTTCGATACGGCGAACGTGTACTCCGCGGGTGCGAGCGAAGAAGTGCTCGGTCGTGCGTTGAAGGACTTTGCAAAGCGCGACGATGTCGTGATCGCGACGAAAGTGTTTTCACCGATGGGATCCGGGCCCAATGCGATGGGAC
>JBOHZJ010000203.1:0-2779 GCA_050738395.1 Steroidobacter sp. | reverse complement strand
CCATTGCACTCATCGCTTTCGTGGCCGCGTGGCTGCTTCTCGACGAGCTTTCGATGACGCGAGCGGCGCTCGCTGGCGCAGTGACGCTGCCTCTGTGGGCCGCCTTGCCTGGCCTGCTCAACCGCCGTCAACGCACTTATGCGTGGATGACGCTCGCGGTGATTCCGTATCTGGTGTTCGCGATCGTGGAAGCGATCGCAAATTCACAGGCGCGCTCGTGGGCGGGCGTGTGCCTGTTTGTGGGCTTCACGCTCTTCGTGACGCTGATCGGCTTTCTGCGCGTCGTCCGGCGGCAAGCGAACGCCTGAACCCAAAGCCGGCCGTTGTGAGTTGTCCGTTATCCGTTGTCCGCAGAGCGGCTGGCATGACGCAAGATCTCGCTTCTGCGCACAACGGACAACACACAACGGACAACTCTCGCGTCCGTCATTTCCGCTCCATCACGTCGCGAACGAACGGGACCGTCAGACGTCGTTGGGCCGCGAGCGATGCTTCGTCCAACTCGTCGAGGAACGCGCACAGACTCGCCATGTTTCGCGGCAGCCGACGTATCAAAAACTGGGCGGCGTCGTCGGGCAGTTCCACGCCCCGCTGCTGAGCACGCAGCCGCAATGCCTCAAGTTGTTCCTGCTCATCGAGCGGTTGCAGCGTCATGACCAATCCGCCATTCAGACGCGACGCGAGGTCCCGCAATTTGAATCCGAGTGCGGCTGGCGGCGCCGGACCGGACGCTACGAGCCGCCCTCCGCGCTCATCGAGCTCCTGATGCAGGCGAAACAAGGCGCGCTCCCAATCGTGCCGACCGGCCACGCCTTGCACATCATCCACGCAGACCAGCGAGAATTCTCCGTAGCCTGTCAGCAGGTCAGCGCCAAGATTCGATGCGTCGTCCATGGGCAGATAGGCGGCGATCTCGCCGTTTTGTCCGGCCCGCGCACACAACGCCTGCAGAAGATGCGTCTTGCCCACTCCATTGGGTCCAGACAGCCAGACGCAGGTCGGAGGACCTCCTCGGGTCAATGCGAGCAAGGCGTCCACGACCGGCTGATTGCGGCCGGCAAAATAACTTGCGAACACTGAACTGTCGCGCAGGCGAATGCTCAGCGGGAGTTGGCGGAAGCGCATATCGCTAGTGTGTGGTCCGTAGTCTGTAGTCCGTAGAGCAGGAGAATCGTTCTCACACGCACGCGCGCCGATTCCAGCCTCTGATTCGGACTACGGACTGCGCGAGCTCGCTCGCCGACTCGCCTCGAGCGCCTTACGCGAGTACCTGAGTACGTAATCAAGGCCGCTTACGACGGTAGTGACGAACACCAACGCACCGAGGACGGTGATCAGGACATTCGGCGTGTAGTCTGCAGCGCTGGCGGAGACCACCAGCAGCAGATACAGGATCTGGCACAAGGTATTGAGTTTGCTGATCGCCGTGGGGTGGCCGTGCGGATCGCCATAGAGGGTCTTGAAGGCGATCGCGCCGGCCGTAATCGTGACGTCGCGGCCGACGGCGGCGGCAGCAAGCCACAGCGGGACAACTCCGATCGCCGCGAGCGTAATGAATACGCCGACCAACAGAATCTTGTCCGCCAGCGGATCCAGGATCTTGCCGAGCTCCGAAGTCCAACCGCAGCGCTTCGCAAGGTAGCCATCGAGCCCATCCGTGGCCGCGGCGAATCCGAAAAGCCACAGGGTGGAGTGATAGTCGCCGCGCGTCAGCAGCCAGGCGATCGGTGCGACCAGCAGCATGCGCAGCACGCAGAGCGCGTTCGGGATATGCCGCATCGTCGCTGTCAGGGCTGATAACGAAACTGCAAACGCTCGTCTGCGCTCGCAGTCGGATCGCCGGATTGCATCTGCGGCGCAAGTCGATCATCCAGTGCTATGGCGCGCCGCAGAGTCTCGGCGTCGCCGCGCACGGCGAGTCGGAATCTCATCGCATCGCCCGCGACCTGCTCCAGCGCGACGCCGCGCACCAGCGTCATGGATTCGAGATAGTTCAAGGTCGTCGCGTAGGCGCTGAGGTCGGCGATTCCCGTCACTTCCACAGTTACGTTGCCGAGCGATGAGCCCGATGTTGCAAACACGCGCGCAAACGCGTCAGCCGCCAGATGGACGCCGTCCTCCAGTCCGCCCGAGGCCTCAGCCGCTCCATCGATCGAGGCGAGCGTCCAGCGCACCGACCCGCCGCGCATGCGCCCCCTGAGCGCCGCGTTGGCGCCATAGCGCTGTGCGGTTTGCAGCAACTCTTCGGCAGAAAGTTCCGATCCGGCGTGCATGCGATCCTGCGTATCCATCGCAGCCCAGATCAAGGGCAGGCCGCGATCCCGCGCCGCCTTTGCAATCACTTCACGTTCAGTCGGCGGCGACTGTGCACTTACCCAGCGCGTCGACCCATCGGGTTGCTCCATGTCGAGCATGACCAGAGTGGTCGGGCGCTCCCTGCCCCAGATCGGCAAACCGGCGTCGGCCAGCAATTGATCGATGGCGACGCTGTCGAAGCCGACCTGCAGGACATCGTCGGCGGTGAAACCGAAGCGTTGCACATACTTGCGCGGATTGTTGAGTGCATCGCCCAGTCGCGCTACGGCGTCGCGTTGACCGCTCACGCGGACGACGACGGTTTTGAGCGCCTCTACGAACGCAGCATCGCGCGAAGCGCCCACTGGCTGCGCACCTTCGTATAAATCCTCGACGGTGACGGCCCGCGCCGCGACTGCGGTGAGGGCGATCAACAACGCGATTGCGATGCTTTTCCAACGGGGCGACGTCATAGGCGCATCAG
>JBOHZJ010000202.1:0-2728 GCA_050738395.1 Steroidobacter sp. | reverse complement strand
GTGAGTCGTGAGTGGTGAGTCGTGAGTGGTGAGTGGTGAGGTCGGGCTAGGGGTTCGGCTCGTCGCAGACGCGGCTCTTCCGACTCACAACTCACGGCTCACGATTCACTCCAGTGACGATTTACTCCAGCGACGATTCATTCCAGTCACGATTTCACTCCCGTCAGCAGTACGGCGCACTGGCCAGACAATCGCCACGTACCGCGGCCGTCCGCTTCGACGGGAACGGAAACTCCATGTCCTCCGTAGCGTGGGTCTTCACTCGACCAGATCAGACGCCACTGCGTATCGCGCGGCGGCGCCAGCAACGGTTCAGGCGCTGGCGACAGCGCCAGCTCACGATCGAGATTCACGATCAGCAAGCGGTCGCCACGCTCGTCATCGAACCAGCGCAGCAGGAAGGCGTGTTCCGTCAGCGTGGCGCCGTCGAGCGCTTCGGCGCTCTGACACGAGAGGACCGGGTCGCGCGCTCGCAGTTGCAGCAGTTCGCGATGAAACAGCACGGCGTGGGATTTCGTTTCCGCTTCGCGCCAATCGAGCTTCGAATCGATGAACGTGCGCTCGGCGCGCGGATCAGCGATCAGAGCCTGCGTCGCCGGATCGGCGTAGGCGCGAAACTGTTCGAGAAATGCGCGCCGCCCCGCGTGCACGAGCGCACCGAGCGGGGCGTCGTGATCGGCGAAGAACATGAAGCGGGTCGACGCCGCGAATTCCTGACCCATGAAGAGCATCGGCGTTTGCGGCGCGAGCAGCGTCAGAGCCATCAGCGCGCGATAGCGAGCCGGCGCACTGGTGGAATGCACACGATCGCCGATGAACGTGTTGCCGACCTGGTCGTGATTCTGCAGAAAGATGATGCAGGCGGAGGGCGGCGCTCCACGCAGCGGCGAGCCGCGCGGCCTTTTCTGCCAGTGATACCACTGCCCCTGATATAGGAAGCCGTGACGGACGCACGAGACGAATTCCTGGGCGCGGCCGGTGTAGTCGTGGAAGTAGCCGTCGCGGCTGCCGGTCAGAGCGACCTTCGCCGCGTGGTGAAAGTCGTCGTTCCATAGCGCGTCGAGGCCGAAACCGCCGCTTTCCGGCGGCAGCAGATGCTCCCCGCGCTGCGGTTCATTCTCCGCGACCACGACGATCGTGCGCGGCTGCGCCGCAGTGCGCGCCTTCTGCACCAATTCAGCAAGGATGTGCGGCTCGCTTGTATCGAAGATGGATTGCGTCGCGTCCAGCCGAAAGCCGTCGAGATGGAACTCGCGGATCCAGTAACACGCGTTGCCGATGACGAAGTCGCGCGCGCCGTTCGAATGCTCGTCGTCGAAGTTGAGCGCCTCGCCCCAGTCGGTTTTGCAGCGCGTGCTGAAATACCGTGGACTGAAGCGCTTCAGATAATTGCCATCGGGACCGAGATGGTTGTAGACGACGTCGAGAATGACCGCGAGTCCATGCTGGTGAGCGCGATCGACAAAGCGCTTGAGAGCGTCGTAATCACCGTAGACATGATAGGGCGCGTACAACTGCACGCCGTCATATCCCCAGTTCCAGCGTCCCGGGCATTGGCCGATCGGCATAATTTCGAGCATCGTGACGCCGAGATCGCGCAGGTAGGGAAGCTTCTGCGCGGCCGCGTCGAATGTGCCTTCGGATGTAAACGCGCCGATGTGCAGCTCGTAGATGACCTGGCCCTTGATGCTCGCACCGCGCCACTCAGCATCATTCCATTGATACGAGTCGACATCGACGACCATCGACGGCCCGTGCACTCCGTGCGGCTGATAACGGGAGCACGGATCGGGCCACGGCCCCTCGTCATCTACTTTGTATTTATAAAGCGCGCCGATCGCAATCGCAGCGCTGCCGCCTACGAAGTAGCCCTCCCGCTCACGCTCGAGCGCAAGCGTCGTCGCCACCGGATGCTCAACGACGACTTCGACCTTGCGAGCCTCCGGCGCCCAGACACGAAACAGCGTCTCGCCCCGCGTGTGCACGGCGCCGAGGAGGTCACTGAGGCCTGCGGGACTTCTCCCATGGAGATTTCCGCTGGTCACATTGGCGGCGGTCTGGCTGTGGATGATTAGCAAGAGAATGCGCGAAAAGGGCGATTAGCGACCCGAGGCGGTCGCAACCGCTCCTCATCCCTCTGACGCGATGCGATCAGAAGGCGAAGCCGGCAGGCGGGTGGAAAGTTCCGGAGGTGGAATCAGTTCGATGGGCTGTGCCGAAGCAGAGGACGCTTCGCGGTCCCCTCACCCTGGCCCTCTCCCAAAGGGAGAGGGGACTTCTTCTCTCGCTTTCCGCGTGGGGAAACGGGTGGACATTTTGCGCAACGCTCCCTCCGTCTGGCTAGTCGCCAGTCACTAGTCACTTCTTCCTCTCAGCTATCCGGCAACTCCGCGATTCGCTCCAGCAGTCTGGGATCGCCCGCTACGTGTACGCGTTCGGCGGAACCTAACCACGCAAGAACTTCATTGAGGCTTTTCGCGTCGAGCACCTTGCGTTCCGCCGTGAGGCGATGCGGATCAGGATGGCCGCGCGATTCGGCCGGTCGCGGCAGATTGCCGGAGACGTGGGCGTAGCGCGCCTGTCGATTGCGCGCCAGATAACGCAGTCCGTCCTTCTGTGGCGTGATCGCCTGCTCGAGCAATCCGTCGCGGCGACTGACGACGGACGGCGTGCACTTCTCTTCCGGCGTGCGCAGCAGCCCGCACCACGCGAATGCTTTGCCGACAGC
>JBOHZJ010000201.1:0-14205 GCA_050738395.1 Steroidobacter sp. | reverse complement strand
GCGGTGCATCGGTCATCGTGCCCGCTGGTGCAATCGACAGCGATACCACGATTCGCATTGCGCAGGATTCCACCGGCGCGCCAGCTCTGCCGGCGGGTTTGGCCGGCGCCGGCAGCACCTATGTGATCACGCCGCATGGCGGCGAGTTCGCGCAGCCCGTAGAGGTGCGCATTCCCGCCCCGACAGTGACGCGGCAGCCCAATCAGGAAATCAGGCTTGCCAAGGCGCAGCCCGGTGAGCAATGGGTCGTCCTGGGGGACAGCGAGCTGAAGGAGGGGATGCTCAGCGCCAAAGTGAGCAG
Source organism: Steroidobacter sp. (assembly GCA_050738395.1). Classification (GTDB taxonomy): domain Bacteria; phylum Pseudomonadota; class Gammaproteobacteria; order Steroidobacterales; family Steroidobacteraceae; genus Steroidobacter. The sequence goes on along the minus strand of JBOHZJ010000201.1, from coordinate 13,904 downwards.
CTTTTCCTATTTCAGGGTAGTGACCGTTACCTATCCGCGGTCGCTCGTAGAAGCGCCGCCGCTACAGGTAACCGCCACGAGCTTGAGCTGCGGTGATCACGCCTGCGATCAGGCGCCCCGCGCGGTCACCGCGACGTATACGGTGACCAGCAACGGCGGCCAGTTACCCGCGGACTGCTCGAATGGATCGCTGGTGATATTCGCCGCCACATCCATCAATCTCATGACGGATGACTACCGCCCGATTGCCTTGAGCGGTGGCTCACTGACCGAGGCCATTGCCCCTGGGCACACCAACCGCTACGACTTCAGCGCGGCCACGCGCTGCCTTGAATACTCCCGCAACATGGGGCAGCAGTTCGATCGGCGGATAATTTGGGCGCCGTCGCCCGGCTATCCCAATGTGGCCCTCGTCAGCATGCCCGCGCAGATCGACGTTGTGGAAGGCCTCACTGCAAACCTTGATGTCGTGCTCGCAGGCGGCGCGTCAAGCCCCGCGTTCGATGTGTATACGTCGCCTAATCCGGAGAGGCGCGCGATCATCGACTGGCAGCGCAGCGACGACAACGGCGCTTCGTGGCGGGTCATTGCCCGCTCCTACCAGGACGAAGCCAACCCGCTGCCCGATGGCATTGGTGTGAGATGGCGCTACTGGAGCGTACGGCATGGCTTCATAGCGAATGCCGCGGACCAGGGAGCGCTGATCCGCGTCCACGGCTGCTACACGCCGTCGGACAGAGCGACGCCCCCTTGCGTAACCAGCGCTGCAACTCGAGTGAACGTGCTGCAGCAAAGTGCCCTGCCCGCGATTGTCGCTGCACCACGATCAGTGCTGGTCAGAACTGGCCAGACAGCCAGCCTTTCGGCGACGGCGGCCGGCTTGCCCGCGCCAACGCTGCAATGGCAAACGCGCCCTGCCAACTCGAGCGATGTGTGGAGCGACGTGAGCGCTGGCACTGGTGCAACGACCGCCAACTACACGACTGCTCCTGTCACGTTGGCCGACACCGGTGTGCAGTATCGCGTGGTAGCGACGAATTCGTCGGGCAGCGTCGAGAGTGCAACTGCGACGGTGTCCGTCAGCGACCAGGACGTGGCGCCTGCGATTACCACTCAACCTGGCAGCCTGAGTGTCGCCTTGGGCGGCGACGCTGTCTTTGCAGTCGCTGCTCGCGGCACTGAAGCACTGAGCTATCAGTGGCGCTTCAATGGTGCAGTCATCGCGGGCGCGAACAGCGCCGTGTTGCGGTTGACAGCGGTCACTGCCGCGCGCGCGGGTAGCTATAGCGTGACGGTGAGCAACGATGCCGGCGATGCGGACAGCAATGCGGCCGTGCTCACGGTAGTCGCGGGAATACCGGCCGCGGTTGCGCCCACTATCGTTACTCAACCCGCAGCCGTTACGGTAAACGCAGGCAACACCGCCACTTTCGCAGTTGGAGTCGATGGCAGTGGACCGTTCGCCTTCCAGTGGCGCAGGGATGGTGTGGCGATTGCTGGCGCGGCCAGTGCTGTCATTACTCTGAACAACGCGTCGGCTTCTGACGCCGGGAGTTACTCGGTCGTCGTGAGCAACAGCGTTAGTCCTGCCGGTGTGCCCAGTAGTGCGGCCACCTTGACCGTTGCTGCGAGCAGTGCGGCGAGCGCGCCCGCCATCGTCACACAGCCGGCCACATTGGTGGCGGCGCCGGGTGGCTCGAGCGTTCTCGCTGTGGCTGCGACTGGCAGCGGACCGCTGAGCTATCAATGGTCGCTCAACGGTACGCCGATTCTCGGCGCTACAGCCCCCGTGCTGGTCCTCGCCAGTGTCACTGCGTCTGACGTGGGCAGCTACACGGTGACCATCAGCAATAATCTGGACAGCGTCACCAGCCAGGCGGCCGACGTGATCCTGCTGGGCGCACCCGTCATTTTCGGGGAGCCCGCGGATGTAACCGTGTTCGAGAACGCGATTACGACGTTCAGGGTCGACGCCGGCGGCGCCGCCGTGCACTATCAATGGCTGCTGAATGGCTCGCCGATACCGAACAGCGACTCGACGACCTACACGACGCCGTCGCTGACTGTGGCCAACAGCGGCGCCGTCTACAGCGTGATCGTGTTCAACGGTGCGGGCGTAGCGTTGAGTCAGAGCGCAGTACTGACCGTGCTGCAGCCGGCGCCTCCCACGATCCTGCAGCAGCCAGCGGATGTGAGCGTTCAAGCCGGCCTGCCGGCGAACCTCTGCATGGCCTTTGGCGGTACGCCGCCCTTCAGCGTGCAGATGAATCGCTGGTCGGGCGCCGAGTGGACGCCCATTGGCTCGAACGTCGCCATCAATGACAACGGCGTGTTTTGCCTTTCCACGCCCAACCTGCAGCTCGCAGACAATGGTGCGCAGTTCGTTTTCTTTGCGAGCAATGCCGAGGGCGGCCTCTTCGAGACGATGACACGCACGGTGACGGTCACCGTGACCGCGCCCACAGTTGTTACTGCAACGACGCTGGCAAGCCTCTCTTCCAGCGGCGTCACCGCCAACAACCGGAGCTCAAATCCTTCGCTGTCCGCCGACGGCCGGTTGGTCGCCTTCGTCAGCGACGGAACCAACCTTGTGCCTGGATTCACGAACCCGAACGGTGGGCACGCGTACGTGCGCGACCTCGCGACGGGGGTGACGACGTCGATCAATCAAACACCGGACGGCGGCCAATCCATGCTTGGTGTGATCGGCCTCGAGCTCGCCGCCGGCGGGCGCTTCGCCGTGTTCTCCTCGCTCGCAGGCGATCTCGTCGCCGGCGACACCAACGGTTCGCAAGACGTGTTCCTGCGCGATCTGCAAACGGGCGTCACCGAAAGGCTCAACGTATTGCCGGACGGCTCCCAGATCACCGGCGCGGGAAACGGCGTGAGCGACATGCAGCTCGACATATCGGCAGACGGCAGGTTCGTGAGCTTTGTTTATAACCACGACCTCTTCGGCGCCAACCCGCCGGGCTTGTCCGTGCTGTACCTGCGCGATACGCAAAGGGACCAGACGCGGCTGGTCGCATCGAGCCCGACGTATGGCATCGCCCTGTCCGCGCTGTCGAGTAACGGCGAACACATTGTGTATGCCTTCGCCATTCCCTCGCCCGCGCCTCACCTGGTGACCTACTACGATGCCGAGGCCGACGACACGAGCACGCTGTTCAGCCTCGACACCACGAATGGCCAGGACTACATCGCGCAAGGGCTCAGTATTTCCGACAACGGCCGCTACGTCGCGTTCGCCGTGCGTTCCCCCGGGTTGTTCGGCGGCTCGACCGTTCCGCAGATCGTGGCGATCGATCGGACCGCACCCAACACGCTCATCTTCCCGAGTACCGGCGCCAATGGCCTGGGCGATGGCGCCAGCAGCTACCCGAAGCTGTCGGGTGATGGCCGGTATGTCCTGTTCGCCACCATCGCCCCCAACCTCACCGGGAACGTGGCCAACTTCAACCGTTCGGTTCTCGTCGTGCGAGATCTTCAGAACCAGACCACCAGCGTCGCCTCACGCCGGCCGAACGGCACGGACGTATGGACCGCTGCGGTATTCAACAGCCACGCATTGTCGGGCGATGGCGCGGTGCTCGCAGTGGTCGCCAATGAATCCGACATGACGGGCGGCATACCGGATCATCAGGTATACGTGGCGCCGCGGCCCTGATTGTTGCGACAGAAATGCGATGCGGGCAATCGGCGCTAGAATGACTGCATGCCGCGCAGCCTGTCTGGCCCCACTTCGTCCGGCCCAATCGCGCATCGCGGCCTGCGCGAGGTTCTGAAGATTGGTCTGGTTCTTCTGTTCGGCGCGCTCTGCGGGTGCAGCGAAGGCACAGCCGGAGCAACGCATTTTACGCAGGCGGACTATCGCGTGCAGTCGCCCAGCATCGTCGAACAGGGCGAGCCCGCAGCTCAGTATGAAGCGCCGGCGGATGCTGCGTGGACGACGGTGACTTTGCCGCATGTCATTCCCAGACCTCTTGTTGGTCCGCGAGCCGAACAAAGCGATTCGCAGCCGGAGTGGGCCACTCATTGGTATCGCTTCAAGTGGCGGCCGCAGCGCGAAGGCGTCCGTTCATTGGCGCTCTACATTCCGCGGCGGCACCTGGCGAATGGCCGGTTCGATCTTTATGTGGACGGCGTCTACGTCGACGCCGGCGTCGACGGCGTATGGAATCAGCCGGAATTCATTCTGCTGCCGGCGGCGAGTGCAGTAGAGAACGCGAATGCGGCGCGCGAAATTCTGATCGCGCTTTCCATCGAACCCGCGCGCGGCGGTGCACTCTCTACGGTATGGATTGGACCGGCAAGGGACCTGCAGCGACGCGCCGAGTGGCGGCAATTCCTGCAGCGCGGCGTCCCGCAGGTCACCAGCGTCGCCTTCCTGGTGTTTGGCGCATTCGCATTGGCCTTCTGGTTACGTCGTCGTCGCGAATCAGCTTATTTGCTGTTCGGACTGATGGCGCCGGTCTACTGCCTGCGCACGCTGCACTACTACGTTCTGGATCTGGATCTGGGCATGCCAATGCTCAGCGAGTTGTTCTGGTGGATGACGATCAACTCGCTGGCCTGGTTGCAGTTGCTGGTGTACCAGTTCGGCGTGACTCTGCACGGCTTGACCTACCCGCGCATGGAGCGCGTGATGATCGGTGCGATATTGGTTGCATCGTCGGCGTCACTGCTCTTTGCGTTGCTGCAACTCAACATCAGTGGGCTGTCGCCGCTGCTTTATCTGGTGCAGATGGGCGCGAGCATCATGGCGATCGCACTGACCACGCTGTCCGCCATTCGCAGTCGAGCGCCGATGGCGTTGCTGCTGGCGGCGATGCTGTGCCTGTTCCTGGTCATGGGAGCACACGATTGGCTGCTGCAAAACTGGCGGATCGATATAGAGAGCGTCTACCTGCTGCCGTACGGTTCTATATTGGTTCTCGGCGTGGCGCTCTACGCGATCTTCCAACGCTACATCGTCGCGGTAAACGAGGCCGACAGGTTCAGCGCATCGCTGGAACAGCGGCTCGCCGAACGCAGTCGAGAGCTTGAAGACAGTCATCGAAAGCTACGCCTGATCGAGCATGAACAGGCCGTGACCGGCGAGCGACAGCGTCTGATGCGCGAGATGCACGATGGCCTGGGTTCCTCTCTCATGAGTTCGCTGGTGATGGTCGAGCAAGGCAAGCTCGACACTGCCGGCGTGGCGGCGTTGCTGCGCGAATCGATCGACGATCTGAAGCTGACCATCGATTCGCTCGAGCCGATGGGCGACGATCTGCTCACGCTGCTCGGCACGTTGCGCTATCGACTGGGAACTCGTCTGGAAGCGGCCGGGATCCGGTTTGAATGGCATGTACAGGAAACGCCGCCGCTATCCTGGCTCAATCCCGCCGCTTCGCTGCAGATTCTGCGTGTCCTTCAGGAAGCTCTGGCGAACATTCTCAAGCATGCGAGCGCGGACGTCATTCGGGTGGAAACGGGCGCCGACGATACGCACGTCTTTATCCGGCTGCTCGACAACGGTCGCGGCTTCGACGTCGCGGCAAAGAATGACAAGCCAACCGGACGCGGGCTGCAGAATCTGCAGCGGCGCGCGGCGGCGCTGAATGGTCGCATCGACATAGCATCACGCCCGGGGGAGACGATCGTCATGTTGTTTCTGCCCTTGGCGAATGCACAGTAGATTTCCGCTGAGAAGTTGATCTCCGGCCCGGCCTCCGAGCGAGTGTTGAGAGAAAGATCGCAACGAGCGTAAGGCGGACGCTCAGTTGCATGCTCAGGTCAATGCCGCACTCGTGCGCATCGTCGGCGCCCGTCACAAAGTCTCACCTCAAGCTTCTCCAATGCCTGATTGTTTACACACTGCGCGGCCTGTTAACTGCGCGTGTTGACGTAACGCGGCAGCAACGCGCGCGTTGTCGACATCGTAAGGGCAAACCCGCCGTGAGGCGGGGACGCAAAGCCTCCGGTCTTCTGACATGGATCCGAAGATAGCGGGGTTGCCGAACTGATTCGCGCCTGCGGCGATTCGTTCGTTCGTGCTCGTCGCTTCCGCAACAGCGGAAGGCGGCGATTTGCGTCCTTGCTCGTGGCTAACAGCAATTAAATGTCTCGTCGTGCGCCTGTGCGTGCGCGGGCAGCACGAGGACGACGCGCATGAACGATCAATTTCACAGATCGAGATCTGTGTTCTTTTCACTGGCATTGCTCGGCATGAGCATCGCGATTTCAGGATGCGGCGGCGGCGGTTCCGATGCTTCCACTGCATCGGTCGCCGCCACGCCCAGTCCGACGCCCGAGCCTTTGCCGCCAGCGCCCGAACCGGGTCCTACTCCCGGGCCAGTACCTGGGCCCGAGCCCGTCCCTGCGCCGCCTCCGCCGCCGGCGACGAACACCGCTCCGAAGATTTCTGGCGTGGCGATTTCTTCAGTGAACGCAAACTCCGCCTACTCCTTCATGCCGAACGCTGACGATGTGGACGGGGACGCTCTTACTTTTGAAATTCAGAACAAGCCCGAGTGGGCTTCCTTCAGCACCACGACCGGTAAACTCTCGGGCACTCCAACCCTGACGCACGCAGGCTCGTTCGCCAACATCGTCATCAGCGTAAGCGATGGCAAAATCTCGAGCGCCTTGCCCGCGTTCTCGATCACGGTCACGCAGCCGACGCTCAATTCGGTGACGCTCTACTGGACTGCGCCCACCCAGAACACGGACGGCAGCCCGGTGAATCTCGCTGGGTTCACGGTTCTCTATGGAACCTCCCAATCGGCGCTGCACCAGTCCGTGCGCATCAACAATCCCGGATTGAACACATACGTGCTCGATAGTCTGCCGCCGGGGACGTACTACTTCGCGGTCAAGGCGTTCTCGAGCGACGGCGCCGAGAGCAGTCAGTCGAACTCGGTCAGCAAGGTCATCAGCTGACGCAAGGACAAAACCGGCCAGGGGAATCCCTGGCCGGCGCAAACCCTGGCGCGGCGCCTTGTCAACGCAGCGAACATCTGACGTGAATTGCATATGATGTGAACCCGCTACTTGTTCAGCGTCGGTCGAGCTGTTCTGAGCCGCGAGCGAATGCAGCGCGTGCGATTGCCCAGGCGCGTTATCCAATCATCGGAAATGACCAGGACGGCCGAGAGTGGCAAGCAAGTTCTACGTTGTGTGGTCGGGACGGAAGACAGGGGTGTTCACTGACTGGGCCACGACCCGCCAGCACGTCGACAAGTTCGCGGGTGCACGATTCAAGTCATTCCCGACCCGGGCGGAGGCAGAGCACGCGTTCAGGTCCGGCAAGCCGGCATTCGCCCGCGCACGAGTGGTCGCGAAGACCTCGACCATCCGCGCTCCTTCCGACGCCGATGCGGCGGCGTTCGATCTCCAGATCTACTGCGATGGTGCATGCGACCCGAATCCTGGTAATGCGGGCTCGGGGATCGCCGTCTACCGCGACGGCCGTGCGACGCAGTTGTGGTACGGCCTGTACCATCCGAACGGCACCAATAACACTGCGGAACTCAACGCGCTGCACCAGGCTCTGCTGATGGCGGAGCACGCGGTGCTTGCCGGGGAATCTCCGCAAGTGCTCAGCGATTCGAAGTACGCCATCAACTGCATCGCCGTCTGGGCGGCAGGCTGGGAAAAGAAAGGCTGGCGCAAGCCGGGCGGCGAGATCAAGAACCTCGAAATCATCCAGGCCATTTACGCGTTGTACAACCGCATCAAGGCGCAGATACAACTGACCCACATCAGCGCACACGTTGGAACCGAAGGCAACGAACTGGCCGATCGAATGGCGATGTTCGCGGTGCAAAGCAGGGCTGCAGACCTGCAGCGGTATCCTGCCGAGTTCGACGTTCAAACCATACTGCGGATGCGAGCTGGTTGAAGCGTCGCTTTCGTCCGCGCAGTAAAGCATTCGGATGAACACATCACCGGATTGAGGTCTTCTTTGTGGCGCTAGGTGCGACCGTATATGTGTTCGAAATCCAGCTCGCGGACGCGGATCGCAACGTCTACGAGACGCTCTCGTTGCGGGTCGCGCAGCATCCTTCCGAGACGAAGGAATACTTGCTGACGCGCGTGCTCGCCTACTGTCTGGAATACACCGAAGGTATTGCGTTCTCCAGCGGCGGGCTGTCCGATCCCGATGAGCCTGCGATCGCGGTGCGAGACCTGACAGGCGCACTGCAAACCTGGATCGATGTGGGTGCGCCCGACGCAGCCCGGCTACACAAAGCGGGCAAAGCGGCGCAACGCGTCGCGGTGTATTCGCACAAGCAGGTGAACCTGCTCCTCGAGCGGCTCGAAGGCGAACGCATTCATCGCGCCGACGCCATTGCGATTTACGCCATGGACGCCGATTTGCTGGCGGATCTGGGCGCTCGCCTCGCAAGGCGCATGCACTTCGATCTGTCCGTCTCCGAAGGCCATCTCTACATCACGATCGCCGCGGACACGCTGTCCGGCGCGATTGAAATGCATCGGCTGGGCGGATGATGCGCCTTCGGATTCCTCTCAGGGAGCAGGTTGAGATGGGGAGACAACCCTCACCCGCGCTGCGCGCGACCTCTCCCTGGAGGGAGAGGTGAACCCTCACCCGCGCTGCGCGCGACCTCTCCCCGGAGGGAGAGGTGAACCCTCACCCGCGCTGCGCGCGACCTCTCCTTAGCGGGAGAGGTGCGAGAGAAGCGAGAGAAGCGAGCATCGCAGCTTTCGGGTTCCCTCTCCCTGCAGGGAGAGGGTTAGGGTGAGGGTCTCTCTCCGCTGCGCGCGACCTCTCCCTGCAGCAGAGGTGCAGCATCCCGCTACGGACACACCGGCAAATTCGATCGCGTGACGCCCGTTCCTTCAGTGAAGGCGCAACCGAAGCTCGATGCGGCGACGATGGCGGGATCGAGGATTGCATCGCCCGCGGGTTGGACGCCGTTCTCCACCCAGTCGACGAGATCATCGAACGCGCGCACCTGTTCGGCGGCGGTGAAACCGCAGTGATTTACATCGCGAATCGCGCGTGACACGAGAAGATCCGACTTGCCGTGAGCCGCGACGCGTCGCGCGTAGATCTGTTCCATGCTGAAGGGCACGAACAATTCTCCGAGCGTGTGCAAGGTGATTACCGGGATGCTGATGTCGCCGCTGATGGGCGGTGAATTGACCTGACCGCGTGTTCCCGGAAAGGGGCCGAGTCCCTGCTCGCGCCGAAACTGCGGGTCGGCGGCGACGCGTACGATCAGATCGTTGAACGCCTGCTCTTCCGCCGAGAGTGACGGATCGCCGTCGAATTGATAGATCGTATCGACGTTCTCGCGGCCGGCGCCTGTGCCCGCCTGAGTCAGAATGAAATTCCCGCCAGTGCCGGAGAACGGACCGAACCAACCCTGATTGAAAATCGGGCGCTGACCTCCTGAGAGATTCTCGATCACTTCCTTGAAGATGAGACCGGTCGGATTGAGCACGGCGGGATAGTTCGGACCGAGCGCAGCACGCAGCGCGGCGACTCCATTGGTCTGGTAGTCGGCCGGCGTTGGAATTGCGGGCGTAGCGCCAATGAGCGTTTCGCCGACGAGATACACATCCTGGAAGTAGTCGAACAATTCACTGTCGCCCATGACGCCGCACATCGGCAGCGCGCCATCGAACGCCTTCGGCCATTGTTCGATCGCAACGCCAGTCACGTGACCGCCCATCGAATGGCCGGCGATGTAGGTGCGGTTCGGCGTACCGACGAGTCCATTGAAGCGCTGCAGGAGTGCGTGCGTGTCCTTCGCGCCCGTGCCGGGCATATAGCCGTTCGCGCTATAGCTCGAAGCGGCCCAGGCGTATCCGCGTGCAACCAGATGCTGGCGAATGCTCGGATTGCTGACGAACAGGTCCGGCCGCTCGCCGCGATAGCCATGCGCGTACAGTACGAGATCGCCATTCCAGTTGTTGGGAACTTCGATCCGATATCCGGCGCCTGCATGGGCGCCCCAGTACGCGGTTGCTCCTGGCAGTGAGCTAAACGGCAGCGCTGCTTCATCCACGAACCACGGCTTGGGTTCCGCCTGCACGAAACCCGCGAAGAGCAGGGCGAGCGAGGCGCTGATCGCTGGGGCGAAGCGCCGTAGTGCGTGTGAGATCGCGAAAACTGAGTTCATGAGAGGTCCCCCTCGACGTTTTGATCTGCAGACGCTCAGGAAGCATGATCTCGGATGGCGCCTGCGCGCACGTCGCCGTTCAGCGCTCGTGTGCATTTGCATCTGAGCGCGGACTAAAGTCCGTCCGTTGTCCGCGACTGTCAATAAGAGGGAATCACACGTCGAGTCGCGGGAGCGTGAATAGAGAGAGCAGGTGATCGCAACCGAAGTGCAGAACGGCGACTAAACTACCAGGCTCAATCGAGCACGAGGAGCAACGTATGTCCGCTCAGGAAATCTTCGAAGGCGGTTGTCTATGCGGCGACATTCGCTATCGCGCAACGAAGGCGCCGCTGCGCGGCGTCATCTGTCACTGTCCAATGTGCCGCAAGCATTCCGGCGCGCCGGCATTGGCGTTCGTGCATTTTCCGAGCGACGCGTTCACCTGGCTCGCCCACGAGCCGACCAGATTTCGCTCCAGCGAGTTCGCCGAGCGAGGCTTCTGTCCGCGCTGCGGCAGCACGCTGTCGATGCATGAAGACGTTCTGCACGACCGAGTGCAGATCTGCGTCGGCACTCTGGATGCGCCTGACAACGTGCGCATCGATGACCACGTCTGGACGCAGCATCGCATCGCCTGGTTCGATGTGAAGGACGACCTGCAGCGGTTTCCTCAGAGTAGCGCCGCCGTTCCATCGAAGGCGTGAGCAAGGATCGGCAATCGCCAGCCGATTCGTCATTCTCGCGAAGGCGGGGATCCATCCCTTTCTGATTCAGACAGGCCCCGCGTTCACGAGGGTGACGCCGAGTTGTGAGTGCGCGCCTCGAGATCATCCTGGGCCGCGATACGCCTGCGCGGGCGTCACGTTCGCATTTGCCGCTTCCTGCGCAGCGAAACTCCGTGCAGACTTGCGCGCATAACGATCGGCGGCCTATTCAGGCTGCTGCGGGAGGATGTCCGTGGTCGCGACGATAGATTTTATAAATAGCCTCATCTGGAGCAAGGCGCTCATTGCGCTCTGTCTCGGCGTCGGCTTGTACTTCTCGGTACGCACGCGCTTCATGCAGGTCCGCGGCTTCGGGGAAATGATCCGCCTGATGTTTTCAGGCCAGAAATCCGAATCGGGCGTCTCATCCTTTCAGGCGCTCGCGATGTCGCTCTCGGGGCGCGTCGGCATCGGCAACATCGCAGGGGTGGCGACCGCCATTACCTTCGGCGGACCGGGCGCCGTTTTCTGGATGTGGACCGTCGCCTTCCTGGGCGCGTCTACTGCGTACGTCGAATCGACGCTTGCGCAGATATATAAGGAGAAAGACCCGCAGGGCCAGTATCGCGGCGGCCCGGCCTATTACATCGAAAAGGCCATGGGGCAGAAGTGGTACGCCGTCACTTTCGCCATCGCGACCGTGCTTGCAACGGGCGTCCTGTTGCCCGGCGTGCAGGCGAATGGCATTGCAGTGAGCGTGCAGAACGCGTGGGGCGTACCGACCTCGGTGACCGCGGTGCTGATCGTGATCGCGCTGGGCACGATCATCTTCGGCGGCGTCAAGCGCATCGCGGCGTTCGCGCAGGTGGTCGTGCCGTTCATGGCGCTCGCCTACATTCTCACTGCTCTCGTGATCATGTTCATGAATATCGGTCAGGCGCCCGAGATCTTTGCGTTGATCTTCCGCAGCGCGTTCGGAGCCGAAGCTGCGTTTGGCGCGGTGCTGGGATTGGCGGTGGAGTGGGGCGTGAAACGCGGCGTCTATTCGAACGAAGCGGGTCAGGGCACCGGCCCTCACGCCGCAGCTGCAGCGGAAGTTTCACATCCGGCGAAGCAGGGCTATGTGCAGGCGTTCTCCGTTTACGTCGACACGCTGCTGGTGTGTTCGGCGACCGCGTTCATGATTCTGTCGACCGGCAAGTACAACGTGAATCATCCGGACGGCTCGATGATCGTGAACAGCCTGCCGGGCATGGAGACCGGACCGGGCTACACACAGGCCGCGGTCGAGTCGGTCCTGCCGGGATTCGGCGCCAGCTTCGTCGCGCTCGCGATCATGTTCTTCGCGTTCACGACCATCGTTGCGTACTACTACATGGCCGAGACGAACGTGCAGTACATCAATCGCGCCGTGCATCGCGGCTGGATGACGCTGGTCCTTAAATTCGCAATTATGGCGTCGGTCACCTATGGCGCAATTCGAAGCGCAGGCGTGGCCTGGGCGCTGGGCGACATCGGCGTGGGTCTGATGGCCTGGCTCAACATCATCGCGATTCTCATCCTGCAGAAGCCGGCGCTCATCGCGCTGAAGGATTACGAGGCGCAGAAGAAGGCGGGCAAGGATCCGACGTTCGATCCGGAGAAACTCGGGATCAGGAACGCGGACCTGTGGAAAGACCGCAAGACCGCTCAAGCGGCGGCTACGCGCGAGTCGCCTGGTGCGCCGACAGCGGAAGCCGGCGATTATCTGGATTGAGTTTCGCACCGCGGTTGCAACGTCATCGCGAGATCGACTAGTTCCTCCCGACGATTATGGGCGCATAGAGTAAGCAGGCCGTTGGAACGGGCATTCAACCGCCTGCTAGACTCGGGCAAGAACAACTAGAACGATCAGCCCGGGGGAGGCCATGCGGGACAAGCGTCTGGCGTGCGGCGAGCGGGAAGGCGAGCAGGAACTCGGCAAACTCTCGAGCGGCTCTTATTTCATCGCCAAGGCGCCGCCAGGCCCTCATGCATACACGGTCCACTCTGAAGCCAAAGACGTTTTGAATCTGGAGGTCGAGGCCGGCGAGACGTATTACGTGCAGGGCTCGATTTCCATGGGCGTCATGGTGGGCCGCCCGAATATGTCGCCGGCAGATGCTGCGGCCTTCAATGCGATCAAAGGCAAGCTGAAGGATTCCGCCGCGAAGAAACAATCGAACAAAAAGTGATCGATGATCGAAGGACAGTCCGTGCGGACTGTCCTTTTCTGCCGAGCGCACATTCTTTGTCGCGCGCCGCTTCTGGCGCAGTACTAGACTCTCCGCGGCCGGACTTCGTCCGGCTGTTCACACAGGAGAGTTAAGGATGAGCACAAGACTGTTCCCTGCGTTGCTAGCTACGTTCGGGCTTCTGGGATTGACCGCGGGTTGTGCATCTCAGCCCGGCGCGGGCGACGCGATGACGGGCTCGGGCGGTAGTGAGCTCGCGCAGACGCTGTCGAATCCGAATCGTCCGCAGGCCGATCGCGCTCGGGATGCGGATCGCAAGCCCGCACAATTGATGGAATTCCTGGGCGTCCAACCCGGTATGACAGCGCTCGATGTAATCGCCGGAGGCGGCTATATGACGGAAGTGCTGTCGGCCGCAGTGGGTTCGAAAGGCAAGGTGTATTCGCAGAATCCGCCAGTGCTTTTCCAGATAAGAGAGGCGTACAAGGCGGAGGTCGAGGCGCGGCACGCCAACGGGCGGTTGCCGAACACCGTGCGCGTGGATGCGGACTTGCCGGCCTCTTCTGCAGTGCCGCCCGGCAGCGTCGATGTGGCGATTACCGCGCTGAACTTCCACGACGTTTACAACAATAACGCCGCGTTGGCGCAGACATTCATGAAGGGCGTGTACGGGATATTGAAGCCAAACGGCGTGTTCGGCGTCATCGACCACGTGGGCGTCGAAGGTGCGAACAATGCACAGTTGCATCGCGTGCCGAAGCAGGCCGCGATCGATGCGGCCAGGGCCGCGGGCTTTGTGGTCGAGGCGGAAAGCAGTCTGCTTGCGCATCCGGCCGATGATCACACCAAGGTGGTGTTCGATCCCGGAC
>JBOHZJ010000200.1:0-13736 GCA_050738395.1 Steroidobacter sp. | reverse complement strand
TCAGGCGGACGGAAACTTTTGAATCCCGTTCACCCGGAGATTCTGTTGATGAGTGCAAGACTGAAGAACCCTTCGACCGGCTCAGGTCGAACGGAGAAGAGACCGAGTGTCTCCTTCGTATTTCCGTTCGCCCTGAGCCCTGTCGAAGGGCTCCGAGGGCGCAGCGTCAAAGGGCGGGTATTGCCGCCCTTCTGACCAGTCACCAATCACTGGTCACCGGCTAACAGTTACCAGTTACCGATCCCTTCTTCCGGCAATCACTTCTTCCTGGCGGCCTTCTTCTTCGCGCCGCGCTTCGCGCCGCGGGCGGCTTTACTCGCCGGACGCTTCGCGCTCTTCGCAGCGGACCGCTTCTTGCCAGCTTTCTTCCTGCCTGCAGCTTTCTTCCTGCCTGCAGCCTTTTTCTTGCCCGCCTTTTTTCCGGCTGGCGCCTTTTTCGCAGACTTCTTCGAGGCTTTCTTCGCCGGCTTGCCGGCTGCCTTCGCTGCAGACTTCTTCGCGGCCTTCTTCGCCTTTTTCTTCGCAGGCTTGGCGGCGGCCTTCTTCCCCGGAGCCTTGGCGGCCTTCTTCGCTGGTTTCGACGCGGATTTCGGCGTCGTTGGCGTTGGTGACGCAGCGGGCGCCGTTTCTTCCTGCTCGCGCGGCGGCGCCGCCCCGGCGGACGGCTGCACATCGGCCGCGACGGTATGCACCGCAAACATTGCGCCGTACGGGTCGAGGAATTGTGCGATCCAGTCGCCGCCCGGCACTTCCATCGGTCCGTTGATCAGCGTGCCGCGCGCGGATTTCACCTTCTTGACGGTCTGGTTCACGTCCTTCACGCGAACATAGCCGACCCACATGGGATCGCCCTTCATTTCGGCCGTCTTGTTGAACATGCCGCCCTTCTGAACGCCGTCGCGGCCGAAGATGAAGTACTTCCCGAGCGGTCCCATGTCGTGTTCGACGATCTCTTCCCAGCCAAACAGCGCGGCATAGAACCTGAACGCCGCCCTGTAGTCAGTCGTCGACAGCTCGTGCCATGAGAACTCACCGCGTTTGGGCGCGGTCTCCGGGCCGTGATCGCTCGTCGAGGCGTAGACGCCGAATTGCGCGCCGTGCGGATCCGCTAGTACAGCGTACTTGCCGCCGTTCGGCATGCCCGTCAGTTCCTTGATTACGCGACCGCCGAGGCCCTTGGCCTGCTCGATCGCGGCGGCGACATCGTCCGTTGCAACGTACGTCAGCCATTGCGGCGCGCCATTGGGCGAGGCCACCGAGCCTCCCAGCGGTCCGCTCGCAGCGGCGAACATCGAATAAGAAGGATCCTGGTCCCAGGCCTCGGTCTTCCAACCAAGCGCCTTCGAATAAAACGCATGAGCTCCCGCCGTATCCGGCGTCATCAGCTCGTGCCAGACAAATCGTCCGCGAATACTCCTATCGGCCATCGTCATCTCCCTCGAAGAGTTGATTGTTGAGGAATCAGAAAACGTCGCGTGCAATCGAGCATACTCTGCCGGCCGCTGCAAAAGTAGGCGCACGCAGCGGCGGTGCTCAGTACAATTTCTTTGCAGACGAGCCGCTTCGGGGCGCTCACAATAACGCACGTAACGATGGCCGCGAACCCGCACATCGCAGGGGCATGGAACGCCGCTCCGCTGACCAAGTTTCGCGCGCCGCGCGTGCGCCGTGACGCCATCGCCCGCCCCGCGCTGCTGGAGCGCCTGGCCGCCGCCGTCGCGGAACAGCCGCTGATTCTGATCAGCGCGCCAGGTGGATTCGGCAAGACATCGCTCCTTGCGCAGCTGGCTGCTCAGATGTCGGCGGACGCGCCGCTTGTGTGGATTGCGATCGACGAAGACGATAATGACCGGCGCCGCTTCTTCGCGACGCTGCTGCGTGCAGTCGAACCGCTGAAGCTGGCGTGGGACCCGCCCCCCGCCACGCTGCTGATCAACGCCGGCGGCTCGGATTCGCAGTCTCGCGCCGCGCTCGCCGGGTTCGTCAACGCCTTATGTACCGGATCGATGCGTCGGCTGGTCATCGTACTGGACGATCTGCATCGCATAGGCGCCGCAGAAACATTCGACCTGCTCGAGTCGCTGATCGAGCGATTGCCAGATCACGTAGCGCTTGTGCTTGCATCGCGCGTCGAGCCGCCGTTGCCGTTGGCGCGCTGGCGCGCACATGGCGAGCTGACGGAGTTCATCCCCTGGGATCTGCAATTCACTGAGGCGGAAACAGCGGCGCTCGCCGCGGCGCGCCTTGGAACTGCGTCCGATCCCGAGAATGTTCGCAGCGTCTGGCGGCGAATGCATGGATGGGCCGCGGGTCTGACCATTGCGCTGCAATCGCCTCGCCCAGGAACGATGAATGCACTCCCGCTCGCGAACGAGGCCGCGGATCGCCACCTGTTCGCCTACCTGGCGCAGGAGATCCTGTCCGAGCTGCCTGCAGAGATGCGCGAATTCATGCTCGAGTGCTCGGTGCTCTCGGAATTGAGCCCGGCGGCGTGTGAGGCGGTGTCAGGCAGTGCGGATTCGCACCGGTTGCTCGATGCGCTCTATCGCCGCAATCTGTTCGTGACTGCAACCGACGATTCAGTTCCCGTGCTGCGTTTCCACGACCTGTTTCGCGACTTTCTCGAGAACGAACTCGAACATCGCCACCCGGAGCGCGTTCGCGAACTACATGCACGCGCCGGGCGCGCCGAAGCATCGCTCGCACGCGCGATCGCTCATTTCATGCGCGCCGAGCACTGGGATGCAGCAATGCGGGCGATCGCCGAGAATGGCGAGGCCATGCTCGCCGAGGGCGATCACGCGGCGCTGGAGCGCTGGCTCGATCAACTCCCCGAAGAGGTTCGCCGCACTGATCCGAAGCTCTCCTATCTTCGCGGTCTGTGCGCCTGGCTGCGCTGGGATTGGCGGCGTGCGCGGCAGGAACTCGAACCTGCAGTCGAGGGGCTCGACGACGGCGAGCACGCCGAACTGCGCGTGCGTGCGATGTTTCTGCTCGCGGACGCCTTCAATTCCTCGGGCGATCGCGAGCGCTCCTGGGCGTTGCTCGAGCACATGGCGAGCTTGCCGCTGGATCGGCTATCACGCGCGCAACTCGCCTTGCAGCGCGCGTGGTGCCTTGTGCCGGCCGGCGATCCGCAAGGCGTCGGTGAAAATTTCGGCGAGTTCATCAGGCACGCTGAACAGGATCCCGCCGTGATCTGCCCGCGGACGGCCGATCGCATCCACCTGCTGTGCATCGGTCTGCCGCGCGTGGCCGACTGCTTCCAGCGCTACTTTGCGTTGAGCGAAAGCCTGTACGCACCGGATGCGCCATGGCGTCTCGCGGCGCTGGCGATCGGCGCATGGGGACACTTCTGGCACGGTCGCCGACAACCCATATTGCCCATCCTGCAGCGCGGAGAAGCCCTGCACCAGAAATTCGGCGGCATGAAACTGGTGTCCGAGCGCCTGGTGCAATTTCGTACGCTGTTCTACGCCGCCAGCGGCCAGTTCGAGGCGGCCACTTCGCTGAGCAAGACGCTGATCGATGCGCTACAGGCGCCGCAGGCTGCTTCGCATCGCGCCGTGTGGCTGCGGGGTTATCAGCATGCGCTGGCGCGCATGTACTGGATGGCGGGTGACTACGACAACTTTCGCGCCCTGGCGCCCGCGTTGCTTGCACCTCGGTTGCCGACCGAGTGGCCGTTCATCGAAGCGGCTGTCGAGCTGGTGCGCGGACAGATGGCGATCCTGCGGGAGGACTGGCGGACGGCAGAAGCTGCGCTTGGTCAGGCAGTTCGCATGCATCAGCGTTTTCGCATGCCGATGACCTATGCCGACCCGCGCGTCAGTCTCGCCTGGATGCATTCGCTGCGCGGTGATGCAGACCAGAGCTGGCGCTGCTTTGCGCCAGTCCTCCAGGAAGTCCTGGAGCAGCAGGCGCTCGGTCTCATTCTGCTGGAACCGTCCTTCGTGGTCGACACGCTGCTCAAGACCACGCCGGTCGATACGCGGCGCACGCCCGCGTTCGAAGCGCTGATGGCTCGGCTCGCTCAGTGGCGCGACACTGGTGAGGTCGAAGCCGGCTCAAAAGCAACGGGGCCGCTCGCAGCGCTCTCGGAGCGCGAGCGGGAGGTCTTGGCCCAGGTCGCCGCAGGTGCGAGTAACAAGCACATCGCCCGAGACCTCGCCCTGAGTCTGCATACTGTCAAACGCCACATCGCGAACATTCTCGACAAGCTGGACTGCGCATCGCGTGGACAGGCGGCGGACCGCTTTCGCCGTGCGCAGGGCGCGGTCGGCGAAAGAGCAACTAGCGATTAGCGATTAGCGATTAGCCAGATTTGGAGCCGTGACCGGCGGGCCGCTTCTTTCCGGGCTAGTCGCTAGTCGCCGGCCCTCGCTCGCGTCAACGGCGGGGCTGGATGGCTCCTTTGGCGTATCGCCCTACGGCAGGCGGGCGCTGAAACTTGCGGCACGCGGCGATATGCCCGTGCGTTCCGAGGCCGTCATGTCTGCTTCTCATCGATCGATCGCCGCGACCAGCGAGCTGCAGCTGGATGCACATCCCAATTTCCTGCTGGCGGCGCGGGATCTGTACTCCGCGAACGTCAGGTGGCTCGCGCCCGCTCGCGGCGTCGAACGGGTGGGTCGCGAGGCAGTGATCCGCCATCTGCTGCGGGAGGCGAGCGGAATGCACGACCCCGAGTTCACATCTCTGCGTCGCAACGGCGCAGAGCGTCAGATGATCGATGAGTTCGCGGTTCGCTTCGTCTACGCCGGTGAGGGCATCGAGAACGCGCCTGCCAAGGCAGGCGACTTCGTAGAACTGAAGCGCGTGCGGATCCTCGAACTGGTCGGCGGCAAAGTCGCGACCGAGACCTGCATCGAGAACTGGACGGTGTTGTTGCCCAAAGCAGCTACCTAGCTGCGAGCTGCCGCTGGCTACTAGCTACTAGCTACTAGGCGCTAGCCAGAAAGGACCTTGAAATCCCTTCGGGCCTGCGACCTGAGCGTCGCGCGGATGCGCGCATTTCCGAATTCTGACTAGTAGCTAGCAGCTAGTGGCTAGCTGCCCGCATCTGCTGGCTAGCCAGCAGCCGCTGCTCGTCATGGCTCTCCCTCTCCCGCTGACTGGCTCCTCCGGGCGATGTGGTTATGCAAGGCGATAACGAGAATGGCGTCATCGGTTCATTGCATCAATCATTTTGATATTGAGGAGTTCGCAGCATGAAGAAGCCCCATGTCCGTAAGCGCGTTGTGTGCGCTGCGGCGGCCGTCCTGATGACGGGACTGTCGTCGACCGTGTTCGTATCCGCCGAACCCCGCACGCTCGAAAGCCGCGGCGTTTCAGCTCCCACGCGCGCGCCCAAAGTTGATCTGGTGAAAGTCGAGCGGGGTCGCTACATCGTCAAGACCGCGGGCTGCAACGATTGTCATACCGCTGGCTACGCCCTCGCAGCCGGCGACGTCGACGAATCTCGTTGGCTGATGGGCGACAGTCTCGGCTGGGAAGGACCATGGGGCACGACCTATCCGATCAACCTGCGGCTCTTCATGCAAAACCTCACCGCCGAGCAGTGGGTGCAGATTGCGCGTCAGCCGGCGCGCCCGCCGATGCCCTGGTTCGCGCTGCGCGACATGACCGATGCAGACCTGACCGCGATCTATCACTACGTCCGGTCGCTCGGCGCCGCCGGTGGGGCCGCCCCGTCCTACGTTCCGCCGGGCCAGACCGCGCAGACGCCGGTCGTCAAATTTCCGGCTGGCTAAACACGACGGAGCTCAGCACATGAACGGCACTCTCGCTCGCGCCTTCGCCGGCGTACTCGCAATGTTCTTCGTCGCCATGATCGAACGCGCCGCCTCGGACAAACGTCGACCCGCGGCTTCTCCGCTCACCTCATGCGCGCTCGCGCTGATATTCGCGCTGGGACTCACGCCGACGCCGGCCGTCGCGGCTGGACCGCTCGAAAACGGCGCTGTCGTACGCGTATCTTCCGGTTCGATCGAAGCTGGCTGGCATCGAGGACGGGCCGTTCTCGACCAGCGCAACTGCTGGATGGTGAAGCTGGATAAGCCGACGCAAGGCGGTTACACGATGCTCGCGTTGAGCTTCGTCAGCAGCGTTGAAGTGGACCGCAGCGGCGCATGGGCGCCGCTTGCACTCCAGTCGCTGATCAAGACGCAGCCTGAGCAATGTCTGGAGGAAGGGTCGGACTGAGGCTGGCCGACTGGCGAACTGGCGAACTGGCAGACCGGCTAACTGGCAGACTGGCTAACTCAGCCAGAGAGAAGGGCCCTCCTACTTCTGGCCAACAGACCAGTTAGCCAGTTGGCTGGTCGGCCCGCTCGCCAGTTGGTCATCGATGAGGTACAACAACGCGCGACGTATCGACCAGCAACGCGATCAGCTCGACACACATGAAAAAAAATGATCGAGGCCCGCAGCTTTCTCGCCGGGCGTTTATGGGGGTAGCCGGTGCGGCGGTTGCAGCCTCAGCGCTTCCGACCATCGTCTCTGCGGCGCCCGAGGGCCCGGCGACGCAGGGTTTGCAGATCTGGTTCATTCGCCACGCAGAGAGCGAGATCAACTTGCCGAACTCGCCGCGTCCGGTTCCTGACGGCGGCATGAGCTACCCGCTGACGCGCAAGGGCGTCGGACAGGCGACGGCGCTGGCGGAGTCGCTCGCTGCGGCGCCGATTCTTTCGATCCACACCAGCACCCATTTGCGGGCGGTTCAGACGGCGGACGCGATTGCGTTCAAACATGGCTTGACGTTATCGCTCGCACCCGAGGTGATCGAGATCAATCTTGGAATCAGCGAGGCAGACGACGTGCGCGCCGTTTACATGGACCTGGCCCGCAAATGGACGGTCGATAAGGACATCGACGCACGCCATGGAGACGGCGAGAGCTTCGCGGACGTCCAGAGACGGTTCCTGCCATTCGTTCGCGAACTGATGAACCGGCATGCGCTCGACCAGGGAGTCATTGCGATCGTCGCGCATAGCGCCACACTTGGCTTCATGACGCCGGTGCTCGCGACGAATATCCCGGCGGACTATGCGCTGCGCTTTCCGTTGCCCAACACCGGCGTCATCAAGACTGAGCTGCGCGACAGCAAGCTGTTCTGCACGGAGTGGGCGGGAATTCCCCATACGAACTTCGATACGCCCGCGTCGCCGTAGAGAGAGTCGGACTAAACCCCGACCTGCAGTCGGGATCTGTTCGGAGCTGGAATGCGAAAACTCTTCTGGATTCTGGTCGCGCTGATCGGCGCCTTCGCCGTCGGCGGCGTCGCGCTAAAGCGCGGCGAGACGATCAACGCCATGTGGATCGTGGTCGCGGCCGTGTGCGTGTACGCCATTGGTTACCGCTTCTACAGCGCATGGGTTGCTGCGCGCGTGCTCAGCGTCGATGCGACGCGCGCCACGCCCGCGATCCGCCTGAATAACGGTCGCGATTTCGTTCCAACGCATCGCTGGATCGTGTTCGGTCACCACTTCGCCGCAATCGCAGGACCCGGCCCCCTGATCGGCCCGACGCTCGCCGCCCAATTCGGCTATCTGCCGGGCACGTTGTGGATTCTCGTCGGCGGCGTGCTCGGCGGCTGTGTGCAGGACATGACGATCCTGTTCCTCTCCACGCGCCGCAACGGCCGCAGCCTCGGACAAATGGCGCGCGATGAGTTAGGGCCCGTCGGCGGCTTCGCGGCGATCATCGGCACGCTCACGATCATGATCATTCTGATCGCGGTGCTGGGGCTGGTCGTCGTCAACGCCATGAAGCACAGTCCGTGGGCGACTGCGACGGTGTTCGCGACGATTCCGATCGCGGTGCTGATCGGCCTGTACCTGCGCAACATTCGTCCTGGCCGCGTGCTCGAGGCCACGCTGATCGGCGTCGCCCTGCTGTTGCTCGCCGTCGTGGGCGGCGGCGCAGTCAATGATCATGAAACATTGCGGACCATTTTTGATCTCGACGGCAAGCCGCTGGCGTGGTTTGTGATTGGTTATGGCTTCATCGCGGCAGTCCTGCCTGTGTGGCTGCTGCTCGCGCCGCGCGACTACCTGTCGACGTTTCTGAAACTCGGGACGATATTTTTGCTCGCGATCGCGGTCATCGTGATGCGGCCCGAAATCAGGATGCCGGCGATCACTCAGTTCATCGACGGCTCCGGCCCGATTTTCGGGGGCGCGCTGTTTCCCTTCGTGTTCATCACGATTGCATGCGGCGCGATCTCCGGATTTCATGCGCTGGTTTCGAGCGGCACGACGCCAAAGTTGATCGGCAACGAAGCGGATGTACGGCTCATCGGTTACGGCAGCATGATGCTCGAATCTGCCGTCGCAATCATGGCGATGATCGCCGCGACGCTCTTGGATCCCGGCGTGTACTTCGCGATCAACAGCGCGCCAGGCGTCGTCGGGGCCACGGCGGAAGCGGCGGTGCAGACCATTTCCGGTTGGGGCTTTCCGGTGACGACGGAACAGATGCAGGCGCTCGCACACAGCATGGGTGAATCGACGCTGTTCGCGCGCACCGGCGGCGCGCCATCGCTCGCGGTCGGCATGGCGAGCATCTTCTCGAGCGCGTTCGGTCAGGGGATGCTCGCGATCTGGTATCACTTTGCGATCATGTTCGAAGCCGTATTCATTCTCACGACGCTCGATGCGGGCACGCGAGTCGGCCGCTTCATGCTGCAGGACGCGCTGGGCCACATATGGAAGCCGTTCGGGCAGACGTCCTGGTATCCGTCAGTCCTCATCGCGAGCGGACTGGTCGTGGCGGGCTGGGGGTATTTTCTCTACATCGGCGTCGTGGATCCGAACGGCGGCATCAACATTCTCTGGCCGCTCTTCGGCATCGCGAACCAGCTGCTCGCCGGCATTGCACTGTGCGTAGCGACCGGCATTCTCGTGAAGCAAGGCAAGCTGCGCTATGCGTGGGTCACCGCAGCGCCGCTCGCGTGGCTGGCGATCATCACGACGGTCGCGACGTGGGAGAAGGTCATTTCGACCGACGTGCGCGTCGGCTTTCTCGCCGCGGCGGATCAACTCGCGGATAAACTTGCGACCGGTGCACTGAACGAAGCGCAAGCCGCGGTCGCGCCGCAACTCATCTTCAATCAGCGCCTCGATGCGGCGCTCGCAATGCTGCTGACGGCAATCCTGTGGGTCGTCATCGCCGACACGCTGCGCGTGAGCTGGCGCGTCGTGAAGGGCTTGCCGGTCCCGCCAGACTCGGAAGCGCCCGCCGTGCGCCTCACGGCGGAGGCCCGATCATGATGCGCGCGGTGCTTTCTTTCTGGCGTCTGGTGCGCGCACTCGCGACCGACGACGCCTACGAGCGCTATCTCAACCATCACGGGCAGGCGCACGTCGGATCGGAGCCAATGAGCCGACGCGCGTTCTATCTCAGCGAGCAGCAACGCAAGTGGACGGGGGTGTCGCGTTGCTGTTGATGAAGAAGCGGTTAGCGGTTGGCGGTTAGCCAGACCACGCGCAGTCGCGCGCATGTCTACCTTTACCTCCGAACGCCAGCCTCCGTGTCGCGGACGAAAGGCGCGCGAGACGCGCTCTGACCAACCGCCAACCGCTTCTAAACAACAAACCCCTGCTTCGCAATCGGCAGCGCGCGCAGGCGTTTGCGCGTTGCTGCGTAGATCGCGTTGCAGACCGCGGGCGCGACCAGCGCCACCGCAGGTTCCCCCATGCCGCCCGGCTTCTCATCGCTTTCGAGCAGGTAGACTTCGATCGCCGGGATTTCGTTGATGCGCAGCATCCGATAGCTGTCGAAATTCTGTTCCTTCACCTGGCCGTTGACGATATTCATTTCGCCCCAAAGCGCCGCGGTAAGTCCGAATATGATGCTGCCCTCGGCCTGCGCCTGCACGATGCCGGGATTCACCATCTGTCCGCAGTCGATCACGCAGATGATGCGGTGGATCTTGAGCTGATTGTCCTGCACGGAAACTTCGGCGATCTGAGCGAGGTACGTGTCGTATCCGGACATGAGCGCGATGCCTTGATGCCGTCCTTCCGCTGCGCGGCCCCACTGCGCCTTGCGTGCGGCGGCGTCGAGCACGCTCGACCAGCGTGGTTGCTGCGCCAGCAGGTTGCGGCGGAACTCGTACGGATCGAGCTGCGCCTCGGACGCAAGTTCGTCCATGAAGCTTTCGACCGTAAAGCAGTTGAGCGCGTGGCTGACCGAGCGCCAGTAGCCCACATCGATGCCGATTTCGTGCTGCAGATAATCGATGTGGACGTTGGGGACGTTGTACGGAAAATTGTGCGCGCCTTCGACGGCGAATGGGTCCACTGCATTCGCAACCGCGGCAGGCGCCCAGCGCGCGGTGACCGACGGGGCGACCAGGTGCATTCGCACGGCATCCAGTTTGCCTGTCGAATCGAACGCGCCGGACAGGGTGTTGCGCGCCGGCGGTCGATACTTGTCGTGCGTCGTATCGTCTTCGCGGGTCCACAGCAACTTGACCGGTTTACCCGCGGCCTTCGCGCATTCCACCGCAGCCGGGATGAAGTCAACGTCCAGACGCCGACCGAATCCACCGCCCAGGAAGGTCGTGTGCACGAACACCTGTTCGACAGGCATACCGGCGGCTTGTGCAGCCGTCGTCTGTGCAAGCTGCTGCGCCTGCGTCGGCGCATAGATGTGACAACCACCGTCGCGAAACTCGGCAGTGCAGTTCTGCGGTTCCAGCGTCGCGTGCGCGAGCATCGGCAGCTCGTATGTCGACTCGACACGACGCGATGATGATCGCAGCGCAGCCGCGGCGTCGCCATCGCTACGTACATCCTTGCCCTTGCCGCGCGACGCTGCTTTCAAACCGGCATAGATCGATGCGTTCGACAGCTTCGCATTGGGTCCGGCGTTCCATTCGATCTCGAGCGCATCGCGCGCCTGTTTCGCCTGCCACCAGGAATCCGCGATGACTGCGACGCCCGAGGACGTCTGCAGTACGTGTCGCACGCCCGGCATCGATTGCGCCTTGTCGCTCTTGAAGCCTTTCACGCTGCCGCCGAGCATCGGCGGCTGCGCGAGCGCGGCGTAGAGCATGCCGGGTAAGCGCACGTCGATCCCGAACTGCGCGCTGCCATCGACCTTCGCTGCGGTATCGAGTCGCGGCTGCACCTTGCCGATGTACTTGTACTCGCTGCGCGCCTTGAGCTGGACGTTTTCGGGCTTCGGCGCCGCTGCGGCAGCTTCAGCGAGTTCACCGAAGGATTTCCGGCGGCTCGTGAACACGACGTAGCCGTCAACCACTGAGCACGACGAGGCGGGCGCGCGCCACTCTTTCGCCGCCGCCCCGATGAGCCGCTCGCGTGCTTCAGCGCCGGCCATTCGAAGTTTGTCCCACGCGTCGCGTACGCTGGTGCTGCCGCCGGTAGCCTGGGCTCCCAGCAGATTGTTCACATACTGGGCGCCAGGCGGCGCGAACTCCACTTTGATCTTGGCGGGATCGACGTTCAGTTCTTCGGCGATCAGCGTCGGCAGTGCTGTGTAGACGCCCTGCCCCATTTCCGAGCGATCGCACAGTACGACGATCGAACTGTCGGTCCCGATGCGCAGCCATGCGTTCGCGGGAACGAGTTTCGGGGGTCCGGAACCCTGTGCGGACTCTTCGGGTTTACTGCAACCCGGCAGATACATCGCAATGACCAGGCCGCCGGAGGTCGCAGCGGCCGTCTTCAAAAATCCGCGACGCGATAGCGTTGCGTCTTCGAGCGCAGGGAGATTCACTGATTGGCGTGACATTTCAACCGCCCTCCTTGCCACTCAACTGCGCCGCACGATGGATCGCCTTGCGTATGCGCGGATACGTGCCGCAGCGACAAATGTTGCCCGCCATCGCTGAGTCGATATCCGCATCACTCGGTGCGGGATTCTTTGCAAGCAGCCCCGCGGCCGACATGATCTGGCCGGACTGGCAGTACCCGCACTGAGGCACGTCGATCTCAATCCACGCCTGCTGCACGGGATGGCTGCGATCGGCGGACAAGCCTTCAATCGTCGTGATCGCCTTACCGGCGACGCTTTCGACCGGCGTCACGCAAGAACGCGCGGGCGTCCCGTCGATATGTACCGTGCACGCCCCGCACAGCGCCATGCCGCATCCGTATTTCGTTCCGGTGAGCCCCAGGGTGTCACGCAGGACCCAGAGCAAAGGCGTATCACCCGCGACATCCACATCCTTAGCCTGGCCATTGATCGTGAGCTTGATCATCTGGGATCCCCGCGTCGGCGTTTGTTGTGGCCCCGTACTATACGCCGGCGTTTTTTTGTCTCTACCGCATTGCTACGGACCTCAGAAGGGGCTGCTGGGTACTGGGCTCTGGGCGCTGGCCAGAAATAAGAACGAAAGCGCCGGTTCGAACTCCGCTTTTCTCCTTTCGCTCTTGCCAGCAGCCCGATTCATGCTTGGCCGGCAGCGATGAATTTCCTTTTGCACTGCAATTAATAGGTGAAAATCACATTGTTCTATAAGGAGTTACTGCTATCCTGCGTCGCAACAGAAATAGCCGTAAGCAGCAAAAGGAGGTCCCATGATCGGTATCGCAATCGTGTTCCTGGTGAGCACGATCGTACTGATGGCGTTGAACGCCATCGAAGGTTGAGTCAGATCTGAAAGTTCGCCACAAGGCCCATCCCGCTCCCCAGACCTGGGCCTTGTTGGCGGCCTGAAAGCGATCAGTCGGATCCTGAAGTTTTTTATTCCCGATTCTCAAATCCGCAGCGACTGTCGTCGGGTGCAGACGCTCGCTGTCGGAATGTTTGACACCCCTTATCGCGCTGTGTAATTACCGCTCTCCGTTTTCAATTGAGGAGAGCCGCCATGGCGTTGTGGAAAGATCAGTACGGCAAGGACCAGGGCGCCCCCGAGCCCACAGCAGACAAGCAAGCCACGCCCGCGGCGCCCGTCAAGCTTGAAACCGTCCGCCAACCTGCAACTCAGCAGCCTGTAACGCAGCATCGAACCGATGCGAAAGAGTCGTTGCTCGCCTCCGACCTCACTATCGAAGGCAAGATCGAAGGCGCCGGGCATGTTCGTATCGCCGGCAACTTCAAGGGCGATGTCCATGTGCAGGGCAACCTGACGATCGAGCCCGGCGCGAAGGTGACCGGCGCGGTCCGCGCGAGCACGGTCGTCATCGGCGGTGAACTCGAAGGCAACATCGATGCGGCCGCGCGGGTCGAGCTGCTGCAGTCCGGCGTGCTCAATGGCGATCTCAAAGCGGGTTCACTCACGGTTGCGGCCGGCTCGCGTATGCGTGGTCGCGCTGAATTCGGCTGGGATGAAAAGGGCGGCGCCAAGTCGACTTGATGAACGGCTGCATGAGTGAGCTGTCGTGAGCACTGTTGGCCGCATTGCGACGACCGGCAAGACGCGCGTCTGCCCGCACTGCAAGGCCACGATTCTCGAAAGCGCGAGCATCTGTCCGGCCTGCCAGCATCACCTGCGGTTCGATCCGAAAGCGGTGGTCGAACGACGAGCGCAGGCGACCTTTTCGCCGCTGCGAGTCGAAGGTCTCTTTCGACATCCGGCGGGGGGCGGCGCGTGGGAGTATTCGGTCGTGATCTCGATTCGCAACGATCGCGGCGAGGAGCTCGAACGCAAGGTCGTCGGCGTGGGCGCCCTGCAGCCGAACGAAGGACGGACCGTGACGCTCTCGGTCGACGTATTCACGCCTCCCCAGAAGTGACTGGTGACTAGTGACTGGTGAATAGACGGA